>NZ_QFDQ01000076.1 GCF_003270085.1 Streptomyces triticisoli
TAACGCCGCACGACGGGTTCGGGAGGAGGCCGTTGGGAAAAGGAGCAGCTCCGCTGCCACCTCGCCCGACGGCCCACCTCACGTACGCGTTCCCGTCGCCTCCCCGGTAGTGAGCCGGGACCCCGCTCACCCCGAGGAGAGGAGGCCCGGCGTCGTCACTGCCGTCATGCGACGGCTCCGGGGGCGGGCGCGCACCCGGATTGCAGGTGGCCGACAGGACGCCCAGGCTGGAAGGAGCGAGGCCGGGAAGCGGTCGCCGGCCGCGCCGTCCGGCGACCGGCCGGTCACCGTGCCGGTGCCCCGGTGTACGGCAGCGGCGACACGTCTCGAGGTGGCACATGACATCAGCGACGACGACCGACGCGGCGGAGGAGTTCCGCCGGCTGAGCGACGACGATCCGGAACTGCGGGCCCACGGCACGTACTACTCGTGCAGCTTCCTGCTGGACATGGACCCCCACCGGTTCCTCGTGCGGATGCACAAGGGAAAGGTGGAGGAACTGGTCACCGACCCCGAGCCGTTGGCGGCCTACGACTTCGCGATCCGCGCGGACGCGGAGACATGGCAGGGTTTCTGCCAGGAGACGCCCCCGCCGATGTGCCACGGCATCTGGGCGGCCACGTTCCGGCGGGGCATGCGCCTGGAGGGCGACCTGCTCGTGCTCATGCAGAACCTGCGCTGCGTGACCCGGCAGCTGGAGCTGCTGCGCGTCACGGGCCCCCTCGGGCCGGCGGACGAGGCCGAGCCCGCCCCATCCTCTCGTGAGACATAGGAGTTCCCCATGGTCAGCGGCAGGATCTCCCCGGTCACCGGCCACTACGTCACCATCGACGTGGAGGACGCGCAGTACAGGGTCTTCTACCTGGAGAACGGGCAGGGCACGCCTCTGGTGTGCCAGCACACCGCGGGCTGCCACAACCACCAGTGGCGGGACCTCCTGGAGGACGAGGAGATCACCGGCCGGTACCGGGTGATCGCCTACGACCTCGCCCGGCACGGCAAGTCGGACCCGCCGTGGAACCAGGAGTGGTGGAAGGAGGAGTACCGGCTCACCGCGGACCACTTCACGTCCTTCATCGTGGCCTTCTGCGACGCCCTCGAACTGCAGGACCCGATCTTCATGGGGTCGTCGTTCGGGGGGAACGTGGCCCTGCAACTCGCCCTGCGGCACCCGGACCGGTTCAAGGCGGTGATCCCCGTCGAGGGCGCGGACTACTCTCCCGGCTTCTACCTCGACTGGTGGCAGCATCCCCACGCCAACGCCGCCCAGGTGTGTGCCAGCGGCGTGTGGGACCTCATGGCACCGCAGTCCCCGGAGCAGGACCGCTGGGCCACCTGGTTCTACTACACCCAGGGATCGGAGGCGTTCAAGGGCGACCTGTACTTCTACTCGGTCGACCACGATCTGAGGGACCGGCTGGCCGACATCGACGGCGACCGGTGCCCCGTGATCATGCTGACCGGCGAGTACGACTACCTCACCACCCCCGAGGACGGGCGCCGAACCGCGGAGGCCATCCGCGGAGCGGAATTCATCGAGATGAAGGAGATCGGCCACTTCCCGATGAGCGAGAACTACCCGCGCTTCGCGCAATACCTGGGGCAGGCCCTGGAGCGGATCGAGAAGCGGACCGGCTCCTGAGGCCACGGCGTACGTCCCTGCGTCCCGCACCACCCGGCCCATGCCGCCGCTGCCGATGGAGTCGGCCAGCCGGTGCACCCGCGGTCGTACGCATGCCGGCCGGCCCCTTCAACGGCTGGTCACCATCTGGAGGCCCGGACGTCAGCGAGGGCGCTGGAGCAGCGCGAACCGCGTGCCGTCCGGGTCCGTCACCTGGGCCACGCGGCCGTGGGCCCCGTCGTGGGCCGGTACGAGGACCTGGCCGCCGAGGCGGGTGAGACGGTCCAGCACGTCGTCCAGGCCGGCCACCTCGAAGTAGGTCAGCCAGTGCGGGCCCAGGTCCCGGGGCAGGGCGCGCCCAGGCCGTGGACGGCGGCGACCGGGCGGCCGCCCAGGGACAGGGCCGCCTGCCCGTCACCGGCCGGGTCCGCCTGCTTGTCGGCGCCCGGCCCCTTCTCCAGGCCGAAACGACCGCGACCGCGACGAGGATGACGCGAATAAAACGAGGACGCGTTAGTACTCCAGTGCGGTTTTGTGATCTATCCAGCGGGTTCGTTGGCGGTCCGTCGTCGGTAGTGGCTGCGTCGGGCTGTTGCCTGGTGGCGTCTGCGCCAGTTGGACCAGTGCAGCAGCTTGGCCGCCGACACGGCCGGCGGGTGGAGGACGGCGCCGAAGAGGTGGCGGTTTTCCGGGACGGTCAGCGCGATGGGGTCGCGGCTGCGGGCCGGATGGTGCGGATCGGTGGGCCGGTCGGGGGCCGCGTCGGCGGCGAGGGCGGTCAGGAAGGCCAGGGCGAGCATGGCGAGGGTGACGTGTCGGTGCCAGGAGGTCCAGTGCCGCACCTGGTAGTGGTCGAGTCCGACCTGGCCCTTGGCGGCCTGGAAGCACTCCTCGACGCTCCAACGGATGCCGGCGACGCGGACCAGCTCGGACAGGGGCACCTGGGCGGGTGACCAGCACAGGTAGAAGGCGAGTTCGCCGGTGGTCCGGTTGCGTCGGATGAGCAGATAGCGGTGGCTGCCGGTGTCGATGTGGATCCAGGCCCAGTCGTAGTACCGCGGCCCCTTCGCTCCGTTGCCGACGCTGTGGCGGTGCCAGGCCGTGGCGGGCAGGCGGCCGGCGAGGGTGTCCGCGCGGACGGGGGTGCGGCCGTGGTTGATGCGGACCCGCATCGAGCAGGCGACCGCCATGACGTAGCCGATGCCGCGCTTCTCCAGGGCTGTTCGCAGCTGCGGGTCCTGGCCGTAGGCCTCGTCGCCGGTCACCCAGGAGGCGGTGATGCCGCCGTCAAGTGCGGCGGCGATCATCTCGCCGGCCAGGCGGGGTTTGGTGGCGAAGTCCACCTCGTCGGGTATCCCGGCAGCCCGGCGGCGCTCGGGATCGGCGCACCAGAAGTGCTCTGGCAGGTAGAGCCGGCGGTCGATCAGCGCCCGTCCCCGGCGGGTGGCATAGGCGAGAAACACGCCGACCTGACTGTTCTCGATGCGTCCGGCGGTGCCGGTGTACTGCCGTTGCACGCCCGCCGAGGCGGACCCCTTCTTCACGAAGCCGGTCTCGTCCACGACCAGGACACCGCCGTCGGCGCCGAGGTGTTCGGCGGCGTAGGCGCGCAGGTCATCGCGGACGGCATCGGCGTCCCAGCGGGCATGGCGCAGCAGGCGCTGCATCGGCCCGGGCCGGGCGTGACCGGCTTGTTCGGCCAGCTGCCAGCAGTTCTTCCGCTCAACGCCCGACAGCAACCCGAGCAGATAGGCGCGGGCCGTCCTCCGCGGCTCAACCCGCCCGAACCGGCCCGCGATCCGGACCATGACCCGGTCGAACATCGCCCACCAGCGGGCAGGGTCTACGCTATGGCCCGCGGCCACCGCACGATCTTCAGGAGTCCACACAACCCCCGATGATCACGCGGTGGCCGTACCCGTTCCCGGCCGGGTCCGTCACGAGATCGCGAAACCAGACTGGAGTACTAGGACGGGGTCTGTGGACTATTCGTGGACAGGATCTTGGGGCGTCTGCCCAGGTCAGCCGGCGCATGCGAGAGACCGTTACCCCGCATACGGCCATTCCTCTGGCGGCTCCGGCGGCTCCGGCCCCTCCTGCCGCTTCGCACTCCGCGCGTTCTCGTCTCGCAGTGCCGTCAGCCACGGCCATAGATCCGGCAGCAGCTGCTCCGAGCAGGCCAGCCGGTGTTCGATACGACACCGCTGATACGGATCTGGTGGGCATACCCCGTAGACCGTTACCCGCCCGTCAGACAGCTCGATCCACCGATGCTCCGCCGGCACCATATGGGCCAGTGGAGCCATGTCCGGCTCCAACAGCACCCAATCATGCTCAAGCGTCGCCACCCGCTCCCCCAACAGCCCGCAGTACGGACAGCGGAACTGCCCACCACCGAGCCGACGCGGTTCCTCCTCGAAAACCCCCATACCGCGAGAGTCGCCATCCCAATGGCACATGCGTAGACCGCGAACCGGACGGGGCACCTGGGGCACTCGTCAACCAACGAAACGGAACACGACACGGCAGGTGCAACGAGCAACCAACGGCCGACGACACGCGGCTGAGACACGACGAAGCCCCCGGCCCAAGCGGGCTGGGGGCTAACGGCCTGTGTGCGTGATCATTCGTATTCGCGCAACAACTCCTCGATCTTGTTGTTGGCGATCTCCTGCCGTCCGTCGATGCACTTGGCGTAGCGGCTCAGTAGAACCTCGACGCTGTTGCCGGCGCGTTGGGCCACCTCGGTGGGGTCCACCCCGGAGTTGAGCCAGGTCGACAGCGCCGAGTGCCGGAGGTCGTACGGCCGGGCGGCGAGCGGCGAGGCGACCGCGGCCAGATCCGCCGCGATCTGTTCCAGCCCGGTCCGTACGGTGTAGATCTCCTCCAGGTCGGCGGCCGTGAGGTCGCGGACCCGCACGCCCTTGTTCGGGAACGACTCGATCAGCCGCATGCTCTCCAGCTCACGCAGCGCCTCGCGCACCGGCATCTGGCTGACCTCCAGCTCGGTGGCGATCCGGCGCTCCACGATGCGCTCGCCCGGCTTCCAGCGGCCGCTGTTCACGCCTTCCACGATGTGCTCGCGTATCGACGAGGGGCGGAGGCCGTGGACGTGCTCTTTGTCGTGCCGGCGGGGCACTGACGCGAACAATACGGCGCGCAGGGCACGCGGGTGTGCGTCGGAGCCGTACCCGGGCCTTCGGGATCAGGCGGCCGCGCGCCGGGACCCGGATACGGCTGACGGGCGTCCAGGCCGGTCGGCAGGCCCGCGACGCCCGACGGCGCACGGAGTGGCTCAGGACGTCTACGTCTTGTCGTCCAGCATCCGCTGCATCATCTGGACCTGGGCGTACTGGGTGGCCAGCATGTCGGTCGCCCACTGCTGCAACGTCTCGTCGGCGCCGTTGATCAGCACGTCCGTCAGCATGTCGATCGCACCGTTGTGGTGCTTGATCATCAGCCGCAGGAACAGCACGTCGAAGGCGTTGCCAGTCGACGCGGTCAGCTGGTCGAGCTCCTCGGGGGTGGCCAACCCCATCTCCTCGACCATCATCGGATCCTGCATCATCTCCTCGTACGACTGCTGGGGATCCGTCTGCTCGAGGCCGTTCCACTCCTGCCACGACTGCATCATGTAGATCTCGAGGCCCTGCTCGACGTCGATCCGGTCGGCGAGCGCACGCAGATCGCTGTCACTGGACCTCGACGGGGCCAGTCGGCTCAGGATGAGCGCCTGCTGGTGATGCGGGATCATCATGGCGACGAAGTCCGCATCGGCGTTGTTCGCCTCGACCTGCGGATTCGTCGACGTCGGGGCGGGGTCAGCCGCCGTGGCCCGGGGCATCTGCCCAGCTTCCGCGCTGGCGGACACGGTTGCGACGCCGAGCAAGCAGGCGGCTGTCAGCAGCGCACTTGCAACTCTGCGGTACCTCACTGTGCGCCTGTTCCCTTCTGCATCGCCACGCGGCGCCCTGGGAGCCACGCACGCGGCGGGCTGAACTTGTGGGTTTCTGCATGTGTGGGTGCGGCCCCGGCGGACGTGCCGCCCGCCGGGGCCATGGGCGGAATCAGGACTTGTAGCTGTACTGGGTCTGCGGGTTCATGAAGTCCAGCCGGACCCGGTTGGCGCTGGCCGGCGCTCCGGTGAGCTGGAGCACGTCCAGGCCCTTGGTGATGTCACTGGAGTAGATGCGACCGTTGTACCAGTACGCCGACCAGGAGCCGCCTAGCTGCAAGGTCTCTTTGGACAGCGGGCCGCGCTCGAAGTAGCCGATCTCCTTCGGGTGGTCGGGGTCGGTGAAATCGATGACCGACACACCGCCCTGGTACCAGGCCTGCACCATCATGTCGCGGTGCTTGGCCGGGATCAGCGAGCCGTTGTGGGCGACGCAGTTCTCTGTCTGCTGCTGCATGCGCGGAATCTTGAAGTAGCTGCGGAACACCAGCTCGCGGTTGTCGCCCTCGCCCTTGATGTCGAAGATGGCGTCGGCGCCGCGGTTCGGCCCGATCTGCTCGTTGCAGGTCGGCGCGCTGCCGCCCCCGAGCTCATCGGTGAAGACCACGCGGTTCCCGTCGTTGGTGAACGTCGCCGAGTGCCAGAAGGCGAAGTTCGCGTCGGTGGCGCTGGTGATCACGTACGGCTCGGTGGGATCCGAGATGTCGATCAAAGCACCCTCGCCCATGCAGGCGCCGGCAGCCAGATGCTTCTCGGGGAAGACGGTGATGTCGTGGCAGCCCGCAGTGGCGCCTGCGCCGCCGTCGGGGAAGAGTACGGGCGTGGCGACCACGGACGCGGAGTCCGGGTCGTCCAGGGGAACCTTCACGATCGAGATCTTGTCGTGCGGAGGCTGGCAGTGCGGGAACGCCGGGGACGGGCCGTACGAGGAGATGTAGAGGTAGGCCGTGTCTCCGCCGTCAGCGGGAACGTACGTGTGCGTGTGGGAACCGCAGTCGGTCCGCACCGACTTCACGTACTTGGGGTTCTGCTTGTCGCTGATGTCGAAGATGCGGATGCCTTCCCAGGCGTTCGGGTTGGCCGCATTGGAGTTCGTGCTCGCACAGGACGGATCCGACTGCGGAGTGTCGACCGACACGAACAGCAGCTTCCCGTCCTCGGAGACGGTGGGGTCGCCCTGGCCGCCGTTGCACGCCATCTGGGAGACGGTCTTCGGCTTCGTGGGGTTCTGGATGTTGTAGATCGTGAACCCGGCGTAGGTGCCCTGAATGGCGTAGTTTCCGTAGAACGCCAGGTCGCTGTGGGTGGCATTGGCGAGCGGACCCTGCCTCGGGACGTTCGCCAGGGGCTTGATGTTCGCACTGTGTGATATCTCGTCGACGCCGAGGTCACGGTCTTGAGCGGTGGACGGGCCGACCATCCCGAACGACGTGAGTACGAGTACGCCGGCGAGTACGGCCGCCTTGAGTGCGCGGCGCGCTCTTCGTGCGAATGTCGAGCCTTGCAATGCAGGGCCTCCTGTCACGAGGGGCGTTACGGACCCACGCAACATAGAAGGCATGTCATGATCACATCAACCCATGGTCATGACATGCCTGAGATCAACTCAAGCTACCCACCCACAGGTTGACGCGACAGGGGGCGTGGAGCCGGGACGCCGCGGCCCCCGTCCGGCAGGGGGCAGGGGCCGCGGGGTTCACGGGAAACCGCGGGGAACAGCGGCGAGCGCCTCGGTCCCAGGTACGAGCACTGCAACCGCTCTGCCACAGGTCACCAAGACAGCCAGGGATAGATCACCCGAGCTTCCCAAGCTGATGGCTCAGCGGCTGGCAGTAGGCATGCAATGGGTCGCGATCAGCGGCAAGGCGAGGCAGGATGCCGTGAAGGTCAGCCCCTTCGTCAACATCCAGCAGCAAACCGAGGACGGTCCTTACCGCTGTCCCTGCTGCGGCTTCCTGACGCTCGATGAACGCGGAAGCCACGAGATCTGCACGGTGTGTTTCTGAGAGGGCGATGGGCAGGACGACCACGATGCCGACCGGGTCCGGGGCGGTCCGAACGGCCGGCTGAGCCTCACGGAGGCACATCGAAACTTTCATGCCGTCGGAGCCTGTGACGAGCGGTGTACCCAGTTCGTCCGCGCCCCTCTGCCAGACGAGCACCCAACGGTCTGACATCAACAGGTCGGCCATGATCTCGCATCCGGGCCAGTCCATGAGACCGGCCCCGTACCGGTGGACGAACTCGGCGTACTCCGCCTCGGTGCGCCAGCCGTACCGGTCGTAGAAGAGCGCGGTCTGGACCAGGTCCCACTCGCGCGGAGCGAGGGCGAATCCGTCGAGGTCGAGGAGGACGGCATGACCGTCCCGGTGGATGAATGCGGCCTTCTCCGAACTACGGGTTCGGCCTGCTTGGTTTGCGGGAGAGGCGGGCGAGGTCGTCTTTCGCGCCGGGTCGCCGACGGCTAGGGTTTGGGCGCGGTGAAGTCACTCACCCATGAGGAGCTGAGACATGGTCGGTTTTCCGAGCGCGCGTTGACGTTGTAGGCCGTGACCGGCCTGTCATCGCGTGCTGCCCTTGATGTTGCGGCACAGCGAGCCTTCCCCTGCCTGAACTGCCGGTGCACCTGCTGTGCGCCGGGTGACGGGCATCGTTGTCGGCAACCCAAGGGACTCCCGTGCCGTCCGCTTCCTCTTGTTCTTCCTCTTCCTCTTCCTCCGCTGTATCCGATTCCGGTCGGCCTGTTCCGTCAAGCCTGTGGCGGGACGCCGACTTCCGCAGTCTCTGGATGGGGCAGACAGCCTCCCAACTCGGTGAACACGCGAGTCTCGTGGTTCTGCCGCTCTTCGCCGTCCTGACGCTCAACGCCAGTGCCGGCCAGCTGGGCGTCCTTCGCGCGGTGGGGCAGGCGCCGATTCTGTTGCTCTCGCTCTTCGCCGGCGCGTGGGTGGACAGGTGGCGGACCCGCACGACGATGGTGCTCACGGACGTCGGTCGGACCCTGGCCCTGGGCGCCGCCGCCATGGCCGGCCTCTTCGGCCGGCTCGGCCTGCCCGGTCTGATTGCGCTCGTCTTCGCCGTCGGGGCCCTGTCCGTGTTCTTCGACGTGGCATACCAGACGTCTCTCGTACGGCTGGTGAAACGTGATCAGTTGGTGCGGGGCAACAGCGCGCTCGAGGGCAGCCGGTCCGCGGCGCAGATCGGCGGTCCCGCTCTCGGCGGGGCGTTGGTGTCCCTGCTGTCGGCACCGATCGCTGCCGCCTCCAGCGCGCTGTTTTTCGCGCTGTCGTTCCTGTCGATCCGGCGGATCCGCCGAGCCGAATCGATCCCGGAGCGCCCGGAACACCCTCCTCGGGTCTGGCGGCGGATTCATGAGGGCCTGTGTTTCGTCGTCGGCGATACCGCGCTGCGGGCCGTGTGCCTGGCCTCGGCCGCCTTCCAGTTCTCCTTCGCGGCCGTGATGACCATCTATCTGCTCTTCCTGCCGCGGGAACTGCATCTGTCGGGCATCGTCGTAGGGCTGGCGCTCGCGGCGGCGGGACCGGGTGCGCTCCTGGGCTCACTGCTGGCCGTCCGCCTGCCGAGCCGGTTCGGTCACGGCGCGGTGCTCATGTGCGCGGCGGCACTCGGCGACGGCGTGTTCCTGTGTGTGCCCGCGCTGCACGGCTCCTCCGTGGTGACGGTTCCCGCGCTCCTTGCGGTCGGCTTCGTGTTCGGGACCGGCGGCCAGTTGGTGAACGTCACGGTCATGGCCGTCCGGCAGGCCCTCACTCCGGACGGGATGCAGGGCCGGGCGGCCGCGACGATCACGTTTGTCGGCATGGGGTTGACCCCGCTCGGTTCTCTGCTCGGCGGATTCCTCGCGGAGGAGTGGGGGCTGCGCACCAGTCTCCTGGTGACGGCCGCAGGCATGATGCTGTCCCCAGTGGTGATGGCTTTGTCCCCGCTCGCACGCCTGGGACGGGAGCTTCCGGTCTCACACGACACGCCGTCGACGGCCGCCCACGCTGAAGCCCACGAGACGGCCTTCCACGACAGTGATGCGGCTCATGGCGCAGCCCCTGAAACCGGTTCATGACAAGCGTGAGCTTCCCCCGATTTCTCGCAGGACAACCCTGTTGGGTCCCTGTCCGGGATCTTCGGGTCCCTCACCTTCCTGTCGGCCACGTTCCCCCCGCGACAACCGTGCCGCCTGGATCTTGATCCCGTGGTGCCGGGGCAACCGGACGATGCCCTCCGGAAATCTCGCCGAAGTGAAGCGGCGACTCATGCATCACGCCCCAGGCTGGTGGCATCCGCAGTAGCATAAGGAGCATGAGCGAGCCTACCCAGAAGTACTCGATCACGATGCCCCGGGACATCGCCGAAGCCGCCCGCGCCCGTAGCGGCCCCTCCGGGCTGTCTGCCTATGTGGCCGCCGCCGTCGCCCGGCAGATCGAGCGCGACAATCTCAACGAGCTCATTCAGGTCGCGGAGGCAGAACACGGCCCCATCACCGAGGAGGAGGTGCAGGCCCTGCGCGATCAGCTGCACCAGGCACGCGCACAGCGGACCGGTGACGGGGCGAACGCGGCGTGACACGCTCCCCCGCCACCCCGGGCGGCACGCTGGTACTCGACAGTGAAGGACTGGCCAAGGCCGTGCTGCGCGACCGAACGGTCACCGCCTGGCTCGCCCTCGCCCGCGCCGACGACCTGCGCGTGATCACCTCCGCGGCCACTTCGGTGGAGGTGATCCACCCACGCATCAACCGCCCCGCACTGGAATGGACCCTCTCCCGCCTCACCCTGGAGCCGGTCACCGAACCGATCGCCCGCCACGCCGCCGCCCTCCTGGCCGACGCCGGTCTGCACGGCCACAAATGTGCGATCGACGCCATGCTGAGCGCGACAGCCCTCGCCGCCCCCGGGCCCGTCACCATCCTCACGTCCGACCCGGAAAACCTCACCGCACTCTGCGGGTCGCGCGCGACCGTCATCAAGATCTGAAGACCCCGTGACCAGCTCGTTCGCTGGCAACGGGGTCTTTGTCGTTGTGCAGGCGGAGACCGTCGGATGCAGCCACATGACAGTGATCACGTAATGCCCACGTAATGATCTTGAGAGGCTTCGCCGCACGTCACCGGCCGTTTCTCGGACTCCGTACAAGCCCCCCGTGAAGAAGTGGTCCACGTACGAGCCCCCGCCTGGGGTTCTCCGTGGGCAGAGGGCTCTTTTCACGCGGTCAGGGGGACTGGGTGGATCTCGTCGGCCCGGTGACCAGCGCGTTCGTGAATGCGCTGGACCGCTTCAGCCGAGGGGGCCTCGGAGAGGCAGTAGACAGTTCCGGATTCCGGGTCCGCCCAGGCCTTCTCGAAGTGGACGCCTTCCTCCTTCTCGATGGCCAGGTCGGCCTTGTGGGCTTCCATCAGCTGGTCGGCTGTGAGGCCCTTCATTCCGTGGTGGACGTCCATGAACTGGGGCATGGTGTCGTGCCTCCTCCCGACTGCCGTGTCCCGGCGGATGCCGAGTCTCTTGCCGGCTTCGTTACGTCCATCCTGTGCCTGTACGACTGTGATGGCGACCGTGCGGCACCCGCCGGCCGGTTTCCGGCACATGCGACATCGGACGAGAGGCCAGGGCTGCCGGCGCGACAGAAATCGGTGGGCGACACCCCGCCGGCTTGACTCGGCCATGGAGACTCCGCCGCGGCCTGATCGCGGTCACGAATTCCGCTTCCATCACCACAAGGACCAAGGGCAACGAGCTCGTACACCTCCTGCGCCTGCCGCCGCCGGAGGCCATGAGGGCAGGCGCGACGGGCGCGACGGGCGTGACGGGCGTGACGGGCGTGGTGTGCGGGTGCGGACTAGCCTGGGAAGTACTCGGGCGGCCGTTCGAGCCAAGGAGCTTTCCTGGTGTCGATCCTGTGGCCGAGCGGGCGCGCGGCACGCGTCCCCACCCCCGTTTTCCTCATGAAGTCGGGGCGCCGCACAAAGCCGGCGCTCGCATCAGGCCTTTCGCTCTGTTGGCTGGGCGCCACTTCGCATCGCCGACAGGCGTGTGGGCCAGGCAGGAGTACAGAGATGGCTTGGAATGTGAACGGTACATATCTTGAGAGCTGCAACTGCGACACCGTGTGTCCGTGCACCACCTCGGGCCTGACCGCACCCGCCGACAACGAGCGCTGTCAGGTGACTCTCGCGTTCCACGTCGCACGGGGTGAGGTCGACGGCGTGGACGTTTCGGACCACAGCGTCGTCGTCTTCGCCGACACGCCCCGCGTGATGGCCGACGGCGGCTGGCAGGTCGTGCTGTACGTCGACGCTTCGGCCGACGACAGCCAGGCGGACGCGCTGGGCAAGGTCTTCTCCGGGCAGGCGGGCGGACCGATGGCGGCGCTCGCCCCCCTCATCGGCGAGGTCCTCGGCGTCGAACGCGTTTCCATCGCCTTCCACGACGACGGTCGCCGCCACACGGTGCGGGTGGCGGACGCCATCGACATCGAGATCGAGGACCAGGTGGCCCCGCAGTTCGGCGAGGACGGTCCCGTGATGGGGCTGACCGGCATGTTCCACCCGGCGAACAGCACGTTGACCATCGCCCGGTCGACGCGGGCCACCGGCAGTGGCGTGCACGGCCGTTCATGGGACTTCGCCGGCCGCAACGCACACTCGGCGCCCTTCTCATGGTCGGCGTGACCAGGACAACGATCACAGCCCGGTACGGCGCGCACTACTCCGGGTTGGTGCTGCTCACGGCGGCCGCGGCCTGGGCGTGGGTGGCACTGAGCCGGGGGGACATGGGGTCCCGGACCATGGCCGGGGACCTGCCCGCCTTCATGGGCACGTGGACGATCATGATGACCGCGATGATGCTGCCGGCCACGGCACCTGTCGCCTCGTTGTACGCGCGGACGGTCCCCGTCCACCGGGCACCGCGCATGATCGCGTTCACCGCCGGCTACGTGCTGGTCTGGGCCGCCGCCGGGCTGCCGGCGTACGCCCTGGCCGTCGGCGCGACGCACGTCGCCACCGCACATCCCACGGCGGGGAGAGCGGCGGCCGCCGCCGTCTTCGCCGTCAACGGCGTCTACCAGCTCACCGCCCTCAAGGATTTCTGCCTCACCAAGTGCCGCTCACCGATCGGCCTGTTGCTGCGCTACGCGTCGTACCGCGGCCCCTCGCGCCACCTGCGTGCCGGAGCGCATCACGGCGCGTTCTGCCTGGGGTGCTGCTGGTCCTTGATGCTGCTGCTCACGGCGTTCGGTGTGATGAACCTCTGGGCCATGGTGGGCCTGGCCGCCGTCGTCGCCGCGGAGAAACGCCTGCCGCGGGGTCGTCTTGTCGCCCGGGCCGTCGGCGTCACCTCGCTCGCGCTCGCGATCGCCGTCCTCTGGGTGCCCCTGCTGGCCCCCAACCTCACCGGCAGCGGCAGCGGCATGAACGAGATGGGCCTCCGTCCCCTGTGACACGCGCCTTGCAGTCGCAGGACGTGCCCGGCCCGTGCCGGATCGTGCGGGGAACCACGAGGAACACCGGGGAACGAAGTCCGCGGCCACAAGGCCCCGTCACCAGCGGAAAAGGCTGAGTACGGGGTCTTCGTGCATGTGCGGGCGCATGCGGCGCCGAGCGGTCCTGTGACGGGGGCTGTGGACTGGTTGTTGCTCTTGAGCAGGAGCTCCCTCGGACGCGGTCACAGCCCGGCGTGCCAGTCCCGCTCCGGATCGCCTGTGTCGAATACGCTGCGGAGACGCCCGACCTGGCGTCCTTGACAACGCGTACGCGCAAGGGAGTGCCGCCCGTGGCGGCTCTTCACGTCGGCCCGGACGGCGCAGCTGCCGGATGCAGGAAGGGATGTGGCATGAGGTCCCCAGGCGTGCACCTACGGGAGATCACCGACGACAACCGGGATGCCGTTCGTGCCCTCCGCGTCCGACGTGACCAAAAGCAGTTCGTCGCCTCCGTGTCCAGGTCGCTCAAGGAGGCGGCAAGGACGCCGGAGGCCAACCCCTGGTACCGCGCCGTGTACCGTGGCGACGAGCCGGTCGGCTTCGTGATGCTGTCGTGGAAACCTCCGGCCGGCCCTTTCAAAGGGCGGCACTTCCTCTGGCGCCTCCTCGTCGACAAGCGGTACCAGAGGCGCGGGATCGGCCGGGAGGCGCTCACACAGATCGCCGCCCTGGTTCGCGCGGACGGCGCCACCGAGCTGCTGACCAGCTACGATCCCGGCGACGGCGAACCGTGGCCCTTCTACCAGAAGTTCGGGTTCGAGCCCACTGGGGAGATCGACGACGGCGAGATCGTCCTGCGGCTCACCTTCCCCGCTCGGTGAGCCCGTAAGGGAAGCCCCAGACGGATGTGACCTCCAGTGGTCACGTGACGAAGAAGCCGGTGGGCACCTGGCAGTCGATGCCCGTCGGCTTCATGTCCGCCTTGAGTCACCGGGGGGCAAGGCGTGCTGCGACGGCCTTCACGACGGGTGCGCTAACGTCCGGCGGCATGAAGAGAAATGGGGTGGGGCTCCTCCTGGCCGCTGCCGTGGCTGTTTCGGGGTTGTTGCTGGTGGGGTTACCCGCGTTGTATTTCCTGACCGTCTATGGCTGCGGCGAGGACGAGGACCGGCTCGCCGAAGTGATGGCGGGCGCGGCGGTGCTGGACACGGCCCCGGAGGGGGCTGACCCGGAGGACCGGTACCGGGGGTGCGACGACGACGATCGTTTCGTGGTCGTCGGGACGCAGTACCGGTACGACGGGTCTTCGAAGAACGCCCTGGCTCACTATCGGAGGGCTGCCAGGGCGGACGGCTGGCGGCCGAGAACCACGGCCGAGGGCGAGACGGTGTCCGGTTGTTTCACCAAGTCGATGGGCGGGACGACCGCCTACCTGAGCATCGACGGCCCGGACGACGGCCTGCTCGAGGTGGGAATCGTCGCGGACCACGCGGGTTCGCAGTGGTGCTGAGGAATTGATCACCACTGGTCCTGGTGGCCCGCCGCGGCGGAGCAGGGTCGGCGCTTGACTCGCCTGTCGAGACTCCGCCGGCTGTGTCGGTCTGGGCTTGATCCGCTTTGAGGGGCATCTGAGGTCGGGGGCTTCCGTCCCGGAAGGAGGATGTCCATCATGCGGAGCCCGGACGCAACGGTGTCGTTCAAGACCTCCGGGTGGCCGGGTGACTCGCCTCCCGGTGATCGGGACCGGCTGTTTGCCGCCTGTCCCGGGGCGGACCTTACTGTCCTCCCGTCACTCCCGCCCTCCTCAAAATCAGGTGCCACATATGTCCGAGGAAGTGGACGCACCCCCGGTCCAAGACGTCAACGAGGCGCTGAACGGTACGACCGGCCGCTGGGCCGGGGTCCTCCTGATCCTGGTTCTGCTCACCGAGCAGGCCGCGCTCGCCTTCGCCCTCTTCACTCCCGCACTGCCGAAGATCGCGGCCGAGTACCAGACCACGCAGGTGGTCTGGGTGATGACGGCCCTGGTCCTGGCAGCCGCCATCGCCTCACCCATCCTCGGGAAGCTCGCCGACATCCACGGCAAGAAGCGCATCCTGGTCGTCACGGCCGCGATCGCCAGTCTGGGAGCGTTCATTTCAGCGATCGCGCCGACATTTCCGATCCTGATCGTCGGTCGTTTTCTCTCGGGCGCGGGGTTCGCGTTCACCGCGCTCGGTTACTCACTCATCCGGGACGTGTTCCCGAAGCGGCTGCAGCCCATGTCGATCAGCATCGCCAACACCGGTGTCGGCGTCGTCACGGTCCTCGCCCCGTTGATCTCCGGCTTCATGCTCGACCGCTACAACGTGGCCTCGGTCTTCTGGTTCTCCTTCGTACTGTGCGCCGTCGGCGGCCTGCTCACGCTGTTCTTCGTTCCGGAGACTCCGGTCCGGGCACGTGTCTCCGTCGATTGGCTCGGCGCCGTCCTTCTGACGCTCGGGCTCCTCACTCTCATGCTCGTGGTCTCGCTCGGTGCCGGATGGGGCTGGACGAGCGGCAGGACCATTGGCGTGCTCGCACTGAGCGTCGTCTCCTTCGTCGCCTGGACGATCTGGGAGCGCCGAGTCGCGGAGCCGTTGATCAGCCTTGACGTGCTGGCCAGCCGGAAGGTCGGCGTCACTCTGCTGGCCGGCGGCATCGCCTACGGCGCCACCACCCTCACCGCCACACTGATTCCGCTGCTCCTGCAGACGCCTTCCGACGCCGCGCCGTACGGCTTCGGACTTTCGGTGACCGAGATGGCCTGGTGGATGCTCCCCGGCGGCACGCTCATCGTCCTCAGCGGCTTCTTCGTCGGCGCCACGGCACGGCGGATCGGGTTCCGCCAGCACCTGATCGGCGGTGCCGTCCTCATCGCGCTGGGCGCCGCGGTGCTGGCCACCACACCGAGCCAGGCCTGGCTGGTCATCTTCGGGTACGCACTGATCGGCTTCGGCTCGATGATCTACGCGGCCATCCCCAACCTGGTGATGATCGCACTGCCGGAGCACGAGCGGGCGATCGGCGCCAACTTCACCGGGCTCTCCCAGAGCGCGTTCGGCGGCATCCTGTCCACCCTCGGCTTCGCTCTGCTGGCGCAGCACGTGCTGTCCGCGGGCCCTCAGGGCATGGTGTACAGCGCGGACGGATACTTCATCGCGTTCATGGTCGCGGCGGGGGCGGCGCTGCTGGGCGCCCTCCTTGCCTTCGGCATCAGGACGCGCTGAGCGTCTCCGGTCCTGCCCGGTCCGGCCCGGCCTGGTCGCAGGCCGGGCCAGCCGTGCGTCGCATCGCGTGGGCGACAGCGATCGGGGGAACGTACGTACGATAACCGGAGGTTGATGGGCAGCTGTGTGCACGGACGTCAGGTTCGCGGGCGCGATGGACCCAAGCTTCGAGAACGCGGCGGTGTGGCGTTGAATCACTGCTCACCTGCCGTACGGTGCTGCCGCCCCCGCTCAGGCGCTGCGCTGCTCGGCGATCATCAGCGAATGGACCGAGCCGTGCGGGTGCGTTGACTACTGTCTGCACATCAGAGGAACTCAGGTGAGTACCAGGGGGTGGGGATGTCCGGTGCGGACATTTCTGTAATCGTCGCAATCGTTGGTGTAGGCGGCACACTCGCTTCGGCAGTGATCACTCAAGTCCTCGCCCAGCGAGCGGAGTTAAGGAGATTGGAGCGAGAAGAACGGGTCCGTGCCGCAGAGCGGCAGGCTGCTGAGGACCAGCGCAAGATCGATCAGCTCCGGAGCTGTTACGTTCAGTTGAACGCTCATGACCGCCACTACAGAGACGCGATGCTGGCGTACGCCTACGCCCTCAAATCCGGGCCTGGCAGGGCGGAAGCAGCGGAAGTGACTGGCGCGCGGCGTACTCAACGGGACACTCGCGCTGAAGCTCAACTGGTGGCGAGCGACCCCGTGCTCCGGATCGAGAGCCAGGTGAACACTCGGCTCTCGATCGCCTACAGGCGTCTGATGGAGGTAGCGGACGAGCCGGACTCACCCGCTCGTCAGGCGAGACTCGACCAGGTCATTGAACTTTTGGACTCGATCACTGCGCAGCAAGGGCATGTGCGAGCACTCATGCGCCTTGAGGTTCGTGCCACTCAAGAGCTTCCGGACCAGTACAACCCCGAGATCAGGCTGCAGGCAGCAACGCACCAGCAGGCCGACTACTGATGATCTACGACTGACGGCCGGCGATCTGGTGCCGGCCGTCGATGCACTTGGCGTAGCGGGGCGCCCGCCAAAGGCTGACGAACAGGGGTACGGCTGCCGTCCCTCTGCTCCTCACCAGGGGGCGGTCGCCGGGGCTAGAGGAGGCCGAGGTCGCCGAGTTCCTTGTGCAGGTCCGCGCGCGGGTTGTCGGCGCGTACCTGGGGTGCCTCGGTGCCGTCGTCGGAGCGGGCGGTTCTGGCGGGCCGTGAGCGCCGGTCCCGGAAGAGCCAGGCTCCGACCAGGCCGCCGATCAGCCCTCCGAGGTGTCCGAGCCAGCTCACTCCCGGTGTCCCGGGCACGGCGACGGTGAGCATGTAGGCGAAGGAGGCCGCCATGACGATACCGATCAGCGTGTCGATCAGGTGCCGGTCGAACAGCCCGCGGACCACGACGTAGCCGAAGTAGCCGAAGATCAGGCCGCTGGCGCCCACCGTCTCCACGCCGCCTCGTTCGAGGAACCACACCGTGAGCCCACTGGTCACCGCGACGAGCAGACTCAGCCCCAGGAAGCGGGCCACGCCTCGGTAGGCGGCAAGGAACCCGAAGACGAACAGCGGGCCGGAGTTGCTTTCGATGTGCGCCCAACTCCAGTGCAGGAAAGGCGCGGTGAGGATGCCGGGCAGCGTGCCGACATCGCCGGACATCACCCCGTGGTCTCGCGAAAGGGCGTAATCATTCGCGTAGTTGGCCAGCTGTACCAGCCAGACCATCGCGAGGAACCCGAACATCACGAAGAACGCCTTCCGCGCCTCCGCGATCATCTGCTCCGGGTCGACCTGCCTCGCGCCGGCTCGGTTCTTAGGTGACCTGACCATGGTGCCGCTCCCCTCCCCCTGCGGGTCCGTACTCGCGCCACCGCGAACTCTATGCATCCACCCCGGTTCTCCGTCCAGGTCGGTCGTTGCCGGAGAGCAGTGTGACCTGGGGCGTGCCGGTGCGGGGGTGTTCGGTGACGTGTGCCTCCACGCGGTAGACCTCGGCCAGCAGGGCAGGGGTGAGGACGTGCTGCGGGGGGCCGTGGGTGACCACTCGGCCGGCCGCCAGGACGCAGAGGCGGTCGCAGAACGACGCGGCGAGGTTGAGGTCGTGCAGGGCGATGACGGCGGTGACTCCGAGGCGGCGGACGAGGCGGAGTGCGTCGAGCTGGTGGCGTAGGTCCAGGTGGTTGGTCGGTTCGTCCAGGACCATGGTTCCCGCCCGTTGGGCGAGCGCACGGGCGATCAGGACGCGTTGTTTCTCCCCGCCCGAGAGCCGGTCGAAGGGTGCGCCGGCGAGGTCGGCGACGTCGAGTTCCGTCAGGGCGGCCGTGACGATGGCGCGGTCGTCGGCGTCGTCACCCGCGAAGGGGCGCTTGTGCGGGGTGCGGCCCATGGCCACCACCTCGTGCACGGTGAGTTCGAAGTCCCCGGTGTGTTCCTGCAGGACGGCCGCCAGGTGGCGGGCCAGACGCTTGCCGGGCATCCGCCAGACGTCCGCGCCGTCCAGCAGTACCCGGCCCGACGTGGGGCGCAGCGCGCGGTAGACGGTGCGCAGGAGGGTGGACTTGCCGGCGCCGTTCGGGCCGACGAGGCCGACCACTTCTCCGGGGGACACCGTCAAGGAGACCTGGTGCACCAGGTGTCTGCCGTCGACCGTCACCGAGACGTCGTCGATGTCCAGGGTTCCGGGTTCCGCCATCCCGGGTTCTGTTGTGCCGGGTTCCGTTCCAGGGCGGGCGGTTGTCATCGTGTCCTCCTTCGCATCAGCCAGAGGAAGAACGGTCCGCCGGTCAGGGCGGTGAGGATGCCGACGGGGATCTCCTCGGGGCTCATCAGCGTGCGCGCGGCCAGGTCGGCGGCGATCAGGAAGGCCGCGCCCAGCAGCGCGGCGGCCGGGAGCGCGCGGCGGTGGTCGGCGCCCACCAGCAGCCGTACGACGTGCGGGAGGATCAGGCCGACGAAGCCGATCTGGCCGCTGACCGCGACGATCGTGCCGATCATCAGCGCGACCAGGGTGAACAGCGCGGCCCGGAAGCGGTGGACGTCCAGGCCCAGGGCGGCCGCGGCCTCCTCCCCGGCCAGCAGCAGGTTCAGCGGACGGCACACGCCGAGCAGGACCGCCGTGCCGAGCAGGACCGCGCCGGCGGGGATCCACACCATCGTCCACGTGGTGCCGGCCAGTCCGCCGAGCATCCAGCGCAGCGCCGACTGTGTCTTGTGGGGGTCGTTGGAGGTGACCACGAGGAAGCTGGTCACCGCGGAGAGCACCTCGGCCGTGGCCACGCCCGCCAGTACCAGCCGCAGCGTGGTCATCCGCCCGCCGGAGCGGGCCAGGAAGTACACCGCGACCAGGGCGGCCAGCGCGCCGCAGAACGCCGCCAGCGGCAGCGAGAAGGCACCGAACAGCGTCACGTGGAAGACCAGGACCAGCACCGCGCCGACGCTCGCCCCGGACGACACCCCCAGCAGCATCGGGTCGGCGAGCGGGTTGCGTACCAGCGCCTGCAGGGCCATCCCGGCCACCGAAAGTCCCGCGCCCACCACCGCGCACAGCACCACCCTCGGCAGCCGTACCTCGATGACGATCGTCTCGCGCACCGGGGGCCATGTGGGTTCGGCCAGGGCGGGGTGGACCTGGCGGAGCAGGATGTCCCACACCTCCCCCGCCGGGATGCTGACCGAACCCGCCGCGATCCCGAACGTCGCCGCCACCGCCACCAGGGCACCGAGTCCCGTCAGCACCAAGGTGTAGGGGAGCTTGCGGCGGCGGTCGGCGGCTCTCGGAGTCCTGGCTGGGGAGCCGGCCGGAGAGCCGTCGGCCGTCACGGTCGGGGTGGCCGGGGCGGCCGAGGCGGCCGAGGCGGCCGAGGCGGCCGTCTCCGTCGTGTCGGTCACCGGAAACGGTCCGGGTGGAGCTGGCGGGCCAGCGACTCCACGGCCGCCGGCACCCGCACGCCCAGCACCGTGGACGACAGCGGCAGCACCGCGAACCGCTTGTTCCTGATCGCGGGTACGTCCTTCAGCGCCGGGTTGGCGAGCAGGAACTCCTTCTTCTCCTCGACGGTCTGGTCGCCGTAGTCGTAGATGACGACGACCTCGGGCGCCCGCTCGGCCACCTGCTCGAACGACACGTCACCGAACGCCTTGTCGACGTCGGCGAAGAGGTTCACCCCGCCGGCCCGCTCGATCATGTCGTTGCCCATGCCCGCGCCCCCGGCGGTGAAGGCGGTCCTGTCGCCGCTGTCGTAGACGAAGAGCTCCACCGGCTTGACGCCGTCGAGTCTCTCCTCCACCTCGTCCAGCGTGGCGTGCAGCCGCTTCAACTGCCGTTCGGCCCGCTCCGGAACGCCGAAGACCTTGGCGACGTCGCGGACCTCCTGGTCCATCATCGCCATCGTCACCGGTCCCGAGGGGCATTCCTCGATGTTGAGGCGGGTGTTGATCCCGGCCCGGGTGAGGGCGTCGCGGGAGCGGCCCTCCTTCTCGTCGAAGGCGGAACTCCAGCCCCCGTAGACGAAGTCGGGTTCGGCCGCCAGCAGCGTCTCGTGGGACGGGTACTCCTTCGCCAGCAACTCGACCGTCTCGTAAGCGGATTGGTACTCGGGGAGTATCCCGTTGTCGGGGTAGGCCGTGCCGATCATCGACTTCTCCAGCCCGAGCGCCAGCATCACCTCGGTCGCGTGCTGGTTCAGCGACACCGCGCGCTGCGGCGGGCGCTGGTACGTCGTGGTCACCCCGCAGTTGGACAGGGTGACCGGGAAGCCTTTCGTCGCGCCGGATTCGGCGCCTGCGCCAACGTCGGTGCTCTGGTGGGCGCTTGTGCCGCAGCCGGCGATCAGCAGGGCCGAGGCCGTGGCCAGCAGCAGGGACAGTGGGCGTCTGCCCGTCGTCATGGGGTGGTTCCTCTCACCAGCGTGTCCGGGGTGGTCACCGGGCGGCGTGGACGGTCGTCGAGACGTGCCGCGGCCGGGTGTGGGGACGTAGGCCGTACGAGGCCGGGTGTGGGGGCGCAGGCCGTACGAGGCCGGGTGTCGGGGGTCGGTCGTACGGACCGTCATCGGCCCCCGACCCCCGGCTCCCGGCTCCCTGGCCGCAGCGGCGGGAACGGCCGGGGCGTCACAGGTCGCCGCGGGACGACAGCCCGGACGAAGTGCGCCGTCGGGGCGGGGTGAAGACGTACAGATCGAGGATCTCGGGCCGCCGGGCGACACCGGGACCGCCCGCCCGGACCCAGGCTGCGATGTCCTCGGTCGCGGCCGGGTCGTTGACCAGGCCGAGCCACACCGGCCGGGCACCGGCGGCCCGCCCGGCGGCGGACGGCTGGACGACGATCACATTGGCCTGGTCGCACACGTCCAGGCACGCCGAGACACGTACGGGCGCTTCCTCACCGAGACGCGCGGTCTGGGCCGCGTGGTCGGTGGCAGCCACCTTGGGGCTGCCGCAGCAGCAGTCCCGGCACACGACGACCCGGCAGGGCACCGCTTCGTCGACTGTCCTCCCGGCCGGCCTTCCAGGCACGCCGCACCACTCTCCTCCCCGGGGAAATCCGCCCCGGTTGTCGTTGAGGAGGCGACCGCGTGAGTCTCCTGGCTCTCGGGTCGAAGCTCGTCCCGGCCTTCCCACCCGCTTCGGGGCAGTGGCCAGTTCGGGATTCGCTCGCCGATCACAGTGGCGGGACCGCGCCGGATTCACACCGGCTTCCTCGTTCCGCCGTCGCCTTGTCGCCCGACATCATCGCATCCGGGGCAAGACGCCGTCACCACTTCGCCCACCAGGGCCGGCCGACGGGCCCGGCGTCCACGGCACGCGGCATCCACGGCGGATACGGCGGGATGCGGCGGATACGTCGTCGTCCGCCAACAGGACCAACCCATCCTGCCTGCGCCACCGCCGGTTCACCAGTCACCAGACCCGGTCAGGGGATTCCTTCCCAGGAACTGCTGGTCCGATTGCGGCCGAGGAACCGCCAGCTTAGCTTCAAGCCGTCGGACTTCTTCCGACAAGCCAACACATTTCTGCTTGTTGGCTTCCCCATGGCATCGAACGGAGCACCCATGTCGGTGATGACCGGTACCCCGCCCATGCAGCAGTTCGGCCAGCAGGGCGGCGCCCCGCAAGGTCAGATCCAGCAGATCGTCCAGCAGACCATCCAGCAGGCGTGTCAGCAGGCGAGCCAGCAGATCGCACAGCGCATGCAGCACATGCTGCAGCAGATCCAGCAGGTCCAGCAGCAGCTCCAGCAGCAGGGCATGTCCCACCAGGCGCACCCGTACCTGGCCATCGCGCTGCACACCGCGCTGCGCCAGGGCGTACGGCAGGCGGTGGAGCAGTCCGTGCAGCAGGCGCTGCCGGCGGTGATCGTGACGCTGCTCCAGCAGAGCCAGCAGGGTCAGCAGGGCCAGCAGGGCCAGCAGGGCCAGCAGCAGTGGGGTGGCGGGCAGGGCCTCCAGCAGTTCGGCCAGCCGTTCCCGCAGCACCAGCAGCCCGGCTTCGGCTACGGCCAGATGGGTCAGCCCTTCGGTATCGGCTGACCCCGGCGGCGCGTGATGCGGTGTGCCCGGGAGTCCTTTCCGGGCACACCGCATCACCGTGGAAGCGCGAGCCGCCCGTAGTCGGATCGGGAGCACAAGCACGATGCAAACGTGGTGAAGGGGACGTAATGGCCAAGGAGAGGCCCGGAAACAACCGCGAGAGCGGGTCCAACGGCGCGGGGGCCGGTGGGTCGGCGCCCGAGAGCAAAGAGACGGGGCCACGCGGGAAGGGCGCCCCGTCACCGATCACGGTGCAGTCGCGACGGGGGCGGTACATGGTGGCGCCGCTGCCCCAGCAGATGCTCCCGCCGGGAGTGCCCGGACTGAGCATGGACGCGGTGTGCGACCGGCTGGACCGGATGTCCGACGTCAGGGTGGTCCGCAGGCTTCAGCCCTCGGCGAAGATCAGGTCGGCCGGTGTGCAGCCCGCCTGCCCGGAACTGGCGGTCGTCGAGGCGGCCGAGGCCCAGGTACCGGCGATGCGGTCGCTGCACGTGCACATCGAGCCGGACCTGCCGCTGTCCGGCACCGGACCCGCCCCCGTGCCGACCGCGGGGATGCTGCCGCTGCGCGATCCCGGGCTGGTCGCGCCGCTGGAGGAGCCCGTGGAGATCCGGCTCCGTGTCTGCGGCCCGGACGGCGAACCGCTGGCAGGCGCGGGAGTGTTCCTGATCGGCGCGAACTGGCCGAGCCAGGGCACCACCGGGGCCGACGGCACGGTCACCATCACGCCGGCGACGGAGACCGCGCAGTCGATCCAGTCCCTGTACGTGCGGCCCGTGGTCGGATACATGGACCGCTGGATCCACCGGCCCGACCTGTCGGCGAAACAGGAGAATCTGATCACCCTGACCCCGCTGGCCGAGGTGTACCCGGAGCTGGAGGACCGGCAGCGGTACGGCTGGGGCCAGCAGGCCATGCGGGTGGACCGGCTGCCCCCCACGTTCCGCGCCTTCGGCATCAGGGTCGCGGTCATCGGCTCGGGTGTCAGCGCCGAGCACCCCGACCTGAGGCACCAGGTGCGCTCCGGGGTGGACCTCGTGCGCGGTAAGGACAAGGGCTGGGCCCACGACGTGCTGGGCAGCGGCACCCATGCGGCGGGCATCATCGCCGGTGGGGACACCGGCAAGGGCGTCATCGGCATCGCGGTCGACGCCGAGATCGAGGTCTGCCAGGTGATGCCCGACGGGCGTTTCAGCGACCTGATCGCCGCCCTGGACCACTGCATCGAGCGCGAGGCCGACATCGCCCACATCTCGGTGGCGACCTCGTACCCGTCGGCGCTGGTCTCCCGCAAACTCGCCGACGCCAACGCGGCGGGCATCGCGTGCGTCGCCCCGGCGGGCGACACCGGTGGGCCGGTCGCCTTCCCCGCCTCACTGCCCACCGTGTTCGCCGTGGGAGCGCTGGGCGTCTTCGGCTCGTATCCGCAGGACACCTCCCACGCCACCCATTCGGGGCCGCAGTTGACGCCCGAAGGGCTGTTCGCCGCGCCGTTCAGCTGCTACGGCTCCGGAGTCGACGCCGCCGCCCCCGGCGTGGCGGTCCTGTCGTGCGCGCCGGAGGACGGGTACGCGGCGCTCGACGGCACCGGCGCGGCCTCGGCCCACGTCGCCGGCCTCGCCGCCCTCGTGCTCGCCCACCACGAGGACTTCCACGGCCAGTTGCTGCCCCGCGGACCGGTCCGGGTGCAGCACCTGTTCGAGATCATCGCCGCCAGCTGCCGCCCACTGGCCGCGCCGGGCACGGCGGAGGCGGCCCGCGTCGGACGCGGCCTGCCCGACGCCCTCGTCGCTCTCGGCCTGGCACCCGGGGTGCAGCTCGCTCCGGCCCTGTCGCCCTACGTCCCGTACGCCTCGTCCATGGCTGGTTAGGACCGTCACCGTCCCCCCCCTCTGCCGACCTGCGAAGCGGCACCCGCCTCGAGGGAGCGGGTGCCGCTCGGCTTGTCGGACGTCCCGGGTCGTCGCCCGGGTCGCCCGGGTCGCCCGGGTCGCCCGGTGCGCCCGGTGCGCCCGGTGCGCCCGGTGCGTGCGGTAGTGCCTCGCAGCCGGCTGCCGCCCACGGATGCGGGCGGTGCCCGGTGTCCTGCCGGCCCGCGGTGGGCGTGCGCATGCCGCCGGGCGGGAGCCGTGGCGGCTGTCCCGTCCGACGGGAGCCGTGGCCACTGCCCCACCCGGCGGAAGCCGTAGCCGCCACCCCACTCGGCGGCATCGGCCCGACCGGTCAGCGCAGCGGGTCGAACGGCGCCAGCGGGGAGGGCCGTTCGCCGGTGACGATCATTTCGGCGAGCAGCTGTCCGGTGGCCGGGCCGAGGGTGATGCCCCACATGCCGTGGCCGCCCGCGGCGAACACCCGGGGGGAACGCGTGGCCCCGATCAGGGGCAGTCCGTCGGTCGTGCACGGGCGGGAGCCGACCCACTCGTCCTGGCGGGCGTCCAGGTCGGCGCCGCGCAGCAGCGGGCGTGCGGCCTCGGCGATGGCGTTGATCCGGCGGGCGTCCAGGGGCGCGTCCGGCTTGCGGAACTCCATCATTCCGGCGACGCGCAGACGGTCGCCGAGAGGTGTGCAGGCGACGCGCTGAGCGGGGAAGTAGACCGGACCGGACGGCACGTGCTCCACGGGGACGCTGAAGCTGTACCCGCGGCCGGCCTGCACGAGGGAGCGCACGCCGAACTTCCTTGCGTGGCGGCCGAGCCAGGCTCCGGTGGCCAGCACCACGGCGTCGAAGTGCTCGTTCCCGCCCCCACCGGTGAGGACGGTGGCACCGGCCGCCGCGTCCCGTACGTCGGTGACCTCCGTGCTCTCCCGGATCACCCCGCCCCTGGCGCGGACCGCGTCGGCCAGGGAGTGCACGAAGTGTCCCGGGTCGATGTAGCGCTGGCCGTGCAGCCGGATCGCCGCGCCGATCTCGTCCGACAGGGACGGTTCGATCCCCCTGGCCTCGTCGCCGTCGAGGACGTCGAACTCCATGGTCTGGCCCGCGGCGTGGATCTGTTCGAGCTCCTCCAGCAGAACCCGGCGCTCCGCGGACGTGCGGTAGGCCGCGAGGAAGGACTTGGCCTCGAGGGTGTGTGCCTCGACGCCGCCTTCGGCCAGCGTGTCGAAGCTCGGCAGCGCCAGGCTGTTGATGGGGACGAGGGCACGCATCGCCCGCAGCCACTTGGCCGCGGTGCTGTTGCGGGCGAAGCCCGCGAGGAACCTGAGCAGTTTCGGGTTCGCGCTCGGCGGGACGTAGACCGGGGAGGACGGGCTGAGCACCGCCCGCACCCCGTAGGTGAGGACCGCGGGTTCGGGCAGCGGCGTCGCCAGGCCGGGGGTCAGCCATCCGGCGTTGCCCCAGGACGAGCCCGCGGCCACCCCCTCGCGGTCGTACACGGTGACGCTGACGCCCCGCTCCTGCAGGAACCAGGCGGTGGACAGTCCGACCATGCCCGCGCCGACGACGGCGACACGGCTGGGGCCGGAGTGTGCGGGCGAGGGAGGGCGGGTCATACGGAACCTCTTCTTCAGGGCGGTGGTGCCTTTGATGGTGAGGCCGGCCGGCCCCGTTGTCTTTGTGCTGGGCGGCCAATGGAGTGAGGGCCGATGATGCCCGGAGCACTATCGCCTGGGTCACAATGGGGTGCATGAGCGTGAGCAGTACCCCCTGCCGCACCGCGGGGCGCCGACCGTGATCACCGTCACCGACCTCGTGGACTCCCTGGGAGCCGGGTTTCTCCGTACGGTCGTTGCGGCCGGCAACGCCGAGGTGCACGACGTCGCCCTGGCCGAGCCCGGCGACACACCGGGTCAGCCGGGGGAACTCGTCCTCGGGGTGGGCGTGACGGACCGGTCCGGGGCCCTCGCCCTGCTGGAACGGGCCGCCGGGTCGGCGGCGGCGGGCCTCGTGCTCAAGGGGCCCGCCGCGAGCGACCCGCAGGTGGCCCGCGCCGTACGGAGGATGGCGGGTCCCGCACTGGTGGAACTGCAGCCGCACACCTCGTGGGCGCACGTCGTCTGGCTGCTGCGCGGCGTCATCGACCGGGCCTCCGCGCCCGACACCGGCGCACTCGGCACCGCCGGTCCGCACAGCGACCTGTTCGCCCTGGCCGACAAGGCGGCCGAGATCATCGACGCGCCCGTGACGGTCGAGGACGCGCAGTCCCGCGTACTCGCCTACTCCGCACGGCAGGACACCACCGACCCGGCGCGGGTCTCCACCATCGTGGGACGGCGCGTACCCCCGGAAACCCTGACGCACTTCCGGGCCAGCGGCGTCTTCCGCCGGCTCGCCCGCTCCAACGACCCCATCTGGACCCCCGCCGGCCCTGACGGCACCCTGCCCAGACTGGTCGTCCCCGTGCGGGCCGGCGGCGAGTGGCTCGGCTCGATCTGGGCCGTGGTCAAGTCGCCGGTTCCCCCGGAGCGCATCCGCGAGCTCGGCGATGTGGCCTCCGTCGTGGCCCTGCATCTGCTGCGGCTGCGCGCCGAGGCCGACATCGCACGGCGGGTGTCGGCCGGACAGCTGCGGGCGGCGCTGCGCGACGGCGCTGTGCCGGGCCGGGGACCGGGAGCGGTCGTCTCACTGCCGGCCGGCCCCTGGCGGGTGGTGGCCTTCGGGTCGACCGGTACGACTGGTACGGCCGGTGGAGCCGGCGGGGCCGGTGCGGCCAGTGCGACCGGTGCGACCGGTGCAACCGAAGGCGTACGCAGACAGCTGGACCTGTGGGAATCGGTCGCACGCCGCTTCGGCTGGCACCAGCCCCTGCTCGCCGACCTCGACGGGCTGCTGTTCGCCCTGGTCGCCGAGCGGCCACCGGGCAGACGGCGGGCCGCGCCCGGCACCCCGGCCGAGGCCGGAGCGGGCACCCTCGACTGGCTCCGGCAGGTGCTCACCGAGATACGCGCGCACGACCCCGGCCTGTACGCCGCGGTCGGCCGCCCCGCCCACTCCCCCGACCAGCTGCCACGCTCCACGGCGGAAGCCGTCGAACTCCACCGGCTGATCGGCGCCGGCCGGCTCCCCCTCTCCCACAGGACGGGGACCGTGCTGATGGAGGACGCCTGGGACGCCGTCGTCATCGAGCGCGCCACGGCCGCCGTCGGGACCGACACCGGCCTGCTCGGCGGCCCGCTCGCCGCGCTGCGCGCCCACGACGAGGAGCACGGCACGCCGTACCTCGCGACCCTCGCGGCCTGGCTGGACCACTTCGGCGACCCCCAGAGCGCCGCACGCCTCCTTCGGATCCACCCCAACACGCTGCGCTACCGGCTCCGCAAGCTCGAGGAGACGGTCCCGGTCGACCTCACCTCACCCCGCCGACGGCTGGCACTGCGGCTGCAGCTGACGGCCATGGGCGAGCCGCCACCGCACGGCGAGCCGCCGCGCCCCTGACCACCGCCCACCCGGATCAGCCCCTGTACCCCGACTCCCCTGTGCCCCGACTCCGCCGCCTCGCGAACTACTCGTAGTGATAGCGAGCCTGGAGAATGATCACCTCGTGCTCCCCGGGCAGGTACACCAGACGGTGCTCATCGGTGATACGGCGAGACCAGGCACCCGCGAGTGCGTGTTTGAGCGGTTCCGGCTTGCCGATGCCCTCGTAGGGGTCGCGCAGCACTTCGTCGATGAGCCGGTTCACACGCTTGAGGATCTTGCGGTCGGCGGTCTGCCAATGGACGTAGTCCTCCCACCCGTCCGGCGTGAACGCCAGCTTCATGAACGATCCTCGTCATCGTCGTCCCTGATCAGCTCGCGGCTCTCGTACTCACCGTCGAGGGCGTTCTGGTAGGAGCGCAGCAGTCGGCGAGCGTTCGCAGGTGAGCGCAGGAGGTGCGCGGTCTCCTGCAGCGCCTCGTACTCCTCTGCCGCGACGAGGTAGGCGCTGCCGTTCTTGGAAATGATCTCTATGGCGCTGCGGTCGCTGTTGACCTCTTCGATCAGCGGGAAGAGGCGGCGCCGGGCTTCACTGGCGGTGATGGACATGATGCGGCACCCTCCAAATCAGTGGTACAAAAAACGGTACCACCGCCGTCATGTCCGTGAGTTTCACCGAACCGCCGTTCCCTCACCTGGACGAGTCGGTCTCGTCTCCGCTCCCCTGTTCCGTGAGCCGGCGCAGCCGCAGGGCGGCCACCGTGGCCGTGGCGGCTGCGGCCAGGGCCGCCGCCAGTGCGAGGGAGCGGTCGGAGACGGCTTCTCCGATGCGTGTCGCCCCCTGTTCCCACGCGGCCTCGGTGTCGACGCCGAGCAGCGAGGGCAGCGCGGATGTGCCGTCGAACAGCAGGAACGCGGCTCCGAGCAGTACGAAGACGCATCCGCCGACGAGCGAGGTGGAGTGCACGGTCAAGGGGCCCAGCCGCAGGGCCCGACCCCTCAGCCAGCGTCGGCGTCCGAGATCGTAGCGGTCCCACAGCATCGCCAGGACGAACATCGGCACCGCCATGCCCAGCGCGTAGAGCGCCAGCAGCAGACCGCCGTGCAGCGGGCTGCCGTCGAGCGCGGCCACCGTGAGAATGCCGCCCAGGATGGGACCGGCGCAGAAGCCGGCCAGGCCGTAGACGGCACCCAGGGCGAAGACGGACAGGGCGGATCCCGTCCGGCGGGCTCCCGCCGCCTGCTGCAGCCGCCGGGAGCCGAATCCGAGCCCCAGGATCTGCGCGAGCCCCAGCGCGATCAGCGTCCAGCCGCCGACCGCGACCAGCGTCTCGCGGTGCCCGTAGAACAACCGGCTCGCGAAGGAGCCGGCCACACCGAGCGGCACCAGCGTCACGCACAGTCCCGCGTAGAAGACGGCGGTGCGCAGGAGCAGGCGCGTGCGCGTGGTGAAGGAGTAGGCGAAGAACGCCGGCAGCAGCAGCGCGCTGCAGGGGCTGAGCAGGGCGAGCAGCCCGCCGAGAAGGGCGGTGGCGGCGGTGATCTCGCTCATCGCGCCGCTTCCCCGGCTTCCTCGGCCGCCTTCTCGACGGCGGCGGCGAAGGCGGTCAGCGGCTGGGCGCCCAGGATCGGCGTGGTGTTGACGAGGAAGGCGGGTGTGCTGGACACCCCCAGGGCGTACCCCTCCTCCTGGTCCTTGCTCACCGCCTCGTTCGCGGCCTCCGACTCCGTGTCGGTGCTGAAGCGGTCGAGGTCGGCGACGCCCGCCTCACGGGCCATGTCCCGCAGGCGCGCGGCGGAGAACTCGCCCTTGTTGCGCTCTCGCGGCTTTTCGTGGGCCACGTCGTGGAACTGCCAGAACCTGCCCTGCTGCCCGGCGGCCCAGGCGGCCCGCGCGGCCCGTTCCGACTCGGCGCCGAACACGGGGAAGTTGCGCCACTCGATGCGCAGCACGCCCTTGTCCACGTACTCGCGGACGAGCTGGGGTTCGGTCTCGCGGGCGAACTTGCCGCAGAAGGGGCACTGGAAGTCCGAGTAGACGATCATCACGACGGGGGCGTCGGCCTGCCCCTTGGCCAGCGGATCCTTGGCCTCCCGGCGTGCCAGGGCGAGCAGCGACGTCTCTTGTTCGTCGGGGGCGGCGGTCGAGGTGGAGGAGGCCGGTGTCTCCTTGGCGCTCGGGCCGCCGGACGTGCCGGTGAGAGCGATGGTCGAGGCGAGGATGGCCGCCGCGCCGCTCATCGCGGTGATCAGGACCAGACGGCGACGGTGGGCACGAAGAGAGGAAGACATGGCATCTCCGGAGTGACAGGTGCGGGGAGGAAGACCAGAGGGGAGAGGAAGGGAAGGGAGACGGAGCGACGGGAGTCAGGCGCCGGGCCGGACGCGGCATGCCGCCTCGGACGACAGGCGCCGCAGCGCGGCCTCGGCCAGCAGGACGAGTGAGACCACCGCGACGACGGGTTGCAGCGGCGCCCAGTAGCTCAGCGCACCCGACGTTCCGACGAGGAGGAGAACGACCTTGTTGCAGACGGGGCAGCCGACCGCGAGGAAGGACAGCAGCGCACCGGCCGACCCGAGTGAGCGCCCGGTGCGCTCACGGTCGTCACTGCGCGAGGGCCCCGTCCGCACGTAGGTGGCGAGTACGACGGCCGACAGCAGGGCGGTGAGCACCAGCACGATGTGGTTCCACCAGACCGGGGGCACCGAGCGGGAGAAGAACGGATTCGGCACCAGGGCCGTGGGCACACCGAGGGCGAGGATCACCAGCGGCGTGGCGGCCACCACGGCGATCCACCGGCCACGGGGCCAGCGGCGCAGGGCGGCCCATGCCGCTCGGGGCGAGCGGGAACGGGAAGAGGACAACGAAGACAACGAAGACAACGAAGACGACGGGGACGACGGGGACAACGAGAAACCCTCCGATTGCACGGTCGCGCGATTGCGCGGTTGTACGGGCCGACAGGAGCACGCGGACTCGGTGCGCGGGCCTATACGCGTCGTACGGAGAGTTCAGTGAGGTCGGGAGGAGAGGGGGCCGGGCCGCAGTGGCGGGAAACCGCGTGTGGGGACCCGCGGGCCCACGCCGTCTCACCGGCTCCCGCGGGCAGGCTGCTGATCAGCGTCGCGTCGGCTCGCACCTGCGGCTGTTCCGGGACCACCTTCTTCGAACACGGAGCGCCCGCCACGGCGGAATCGCCGTGATCGGCGGTGTCCGGGGTCGGGACCGTCACGGAGGAGACGGCGGCGGTCGCGGGAGAGGAACGTTCCGCTGCCGAGGTGACGGAGAGCGCGGAGGGGGTGGAGGGGGCCGAGGCGACGGAGGACACCGAGCGGCCCGACGTGGCGCAGAACAGCGCGGCCAGCAGGGTCAGCAGCGCAAGGGCGGCGCCCATGGCACCGTGCCGCTTCCCGCGCATCGCCGTACCTCCGCTTCTTCCGGCCGTGCCCACCATAGACCAGGGCGCACACGCCGTATCGGCGCACCGACCGGTGACGTGACCGGCTGGGGCGGCGACGTGCGACGCTCGTCGTTGCCGGAACGGGCCGGAACGAGGCCCGGACGGGCTCCGGTCCGCCCGGTTCGCGACCTCGCGACGGGGAACTCCGGAAGACAGGGAACTCCGGAACACATCCCGTCGAGCAGTGCGGTGTCGCTGAGTGCGAGCCGTCTCCGGTCGCGAGCGGGCCGCCAGCGGCCCGCGGCGCCCGAAACCCACGGAGGTGTCCGATGTGCCGCCTGTTCGGACTCAGCAGCGCCCCTCGGCGCACCTACGCCACCTTCTGGCTGCTGGAGGCCCCCGACAGTCTCAGCCGGCAGAGCCACCAGGACCCCGACGGCACCGGGCTGGGGTACTACGCGGCGGACGGCACCCCGCACGTCGACAAGGCGCCGATCGCCGCCTACGAGGACCGGGCGTTCGCCGAGGACGCGCGGGAGGTGGAGTCGGCCACCTTCCTCGCCCATGTACGGTTCGCCTCGACCGGCAGTCTGGACGTCCGGAACACGCACCCCTTCGAGCAGGACGGGCGGCTGTTCGCGCACAACGGGGTCATCGAGGGGCTCGGCACGCTCGACGATCACCTGGGCGAGGACCGTTCACTGGTGAAGGGCGACACCGACTCGGAGCGGCTCTTCGCCCTCGTCACCCGGGAAACCCGTCACCACGGCGGTGACGTCGGCGCCGGTGTCGCGCACGCCGCACGGTGGATCGCCCGGAACCTGCCCGTGTACGCCCTCAACCTCGTCCTCACCACCCCCGAGCAGCTATGGGCGCTGCGCTACCCCGGCACGCACGAGCTGTACGTCCTCGAGCGCCCGGCGGGCGGTCAGCACGGGACCCGGCATCTCGACCACAGCGGCAGCCACGGGCGGATGCGCGTGCACTCCGCCGGTCTGGCCGACCGCCCGGCCGTCGTCGTGGCCAGCGAGCCCATGGACGACAACCCGCACTGGCGCCCGATGGAGGCGGGCGAACTGCTCCACGTCGGCTCCGACCTGCGCACCACCCGCCGCGTCGTCCTGCCCGAGCCCCCGGCACAACAGCTCACCCTCGACGACCTGAGCCCCGACGCCGCCGCCTCGCAGCAGGCCGCCTAGCTCACCGCCTCACCGCCTCACCGCGAGTATTCCGCTTCGGGCGTTCCTGTGCCGTGCTCCTGGCGTCCAGGATCTTCTCCCGAACTTCTGCTCGGAGATCGTCGGTTCAGCTTTGCTCCCGGTCCTCGTCCCCCGGAGGAACCTTGAGAGCGGCCACCGCCTCATCCAGGACCGCAAGCAAGTCCATGACATCTCCTGGAAATCACAGGATCGGGCTGCCGGGCCCTGTCCATGGCCGCACCCGGTGCCCTCAGCGGCTCCGCTTGCCGGGTTTCTGCCCGGCAGCGGCCAGCAGCGGGGTGATGACCTTCGCCATCTGCGGCTCCGTCACCGCTCCCATGTGAGTCGCCGCCACCTTGCCCGCCGGGTCGATGACGATCGTGAACGGAAGCGACTGCGTGTTCACCAGGCCGTGCGGCAGCCTCAAGGCCTGCTTTCCCGCTGGGTCGTACAGGGACGGGTAGCCCAGTTGGAACTCCTTCTGGAAGGCCAGCCCGTCGGCCCGGCTGTTGTCGTTGTCGATGCCCAGTACGTGAACACCGCGGGCTGCCCACTTCTCCTGGGTCCTCTTCAGCTCGGGTGCCTCCGCCCGGCAGGGACCGCACCAGGAAGCCCACACGTTGACCAGCACAACCTTGCCGCGGTAGTCGGACAGGTGAACCTCGTCGCCCTCCAACGTGGTCCCGGTGAAGTCCGGAGCAGCGGGGCGCTCGCCCTCCTCCAGGGTTCTGGTGAGCGGTTCGCCGGGGGTGGTGTCGCCGACCAGGTCCGTGGTCGAGCAGCCCGCGAGCATCACGCAGGCCACGGCCACGGCCACGGCCGCGTACGGGCGTCGAGTCGTCGTCATCGCCCGGCCTGATCCCTGTACTTCCCACTCGCCCCGCCTCGGCTGAGAACGACCTCCAGGTGCCCCGTCCGCCACGCGCACAGCAGCCACGCCGCGGGGAGCTGAAGCGTGAACAGCGCGAAGATCGCCATCATGAACGCGGCGTCCGCCGGAACGTCGTCGCCGTCGGCCCAGGCCGAAACCCCCGAGCAGACCAGCAGCACCACCAAATAGACGAACCCGTCGACCAGGACCACGCGCCAGCGCGGCAGCGCGGACAGGAAACGCCGGGCCAGCGTCAACGACGCGACGGCAGCCGCCACGAAGACCGCGTTCCACGGGTCCTTCACCCAGGGGGAGAGCCACCCCCCGGGGCCGTCGGAAGCGGCCGTCCACGCCACATCCACAGCCGCTCCGGTCAGCCAGGACAGGACCACGACGGTGAACGCGTAGGAGACGGCGCTGCGCCAGGTGACAGTCACGTCAATCCCCCTTTGGTCGCGGGCCGCCTGGCGGCGGCCCGCTTCACCGATCATTGTCCTCCCCACGTCCCGGCTGCCCGGGTCCGGGGGTCAGTAACTGCCGTTGTTGCCGATCGTGCCGAGCTCGCACATCGGCTGGGACAGGCACAGCAGGCTGCTCATCTTCGACTGGTGCACGGCCTTCGTGGAGTGCTTGCCGCCGCTGGTGTACCCGTAGAGGTACATCTCGTGGTCTGGGGCTCGCCGGTACTTGCCCGATACGTAGAAGTCGCCGTTGCGGGCCAGCCTCGCATCGTAGAACGCTCCGATGCCTGCCCGTTTCGGCCCGGACGACGGGCAGAACGGGTCCGTGGCCTCGATCTGTCCGTGCACGGCACGGGTCTTGCCGTTGTGGCGCGTCTTCGTCCGGAAGTCGATCTTCTTCGTTGACGCCTTCCGCTTGTCCACCAGCTTGCCCGTCTTGGCGCTGTACACCTTCGTCCAGCCGGTCTCCGGGAACAAGTCGTACGGAGACTTCGTCCAGTACACGGTCCCGCGCAGGCCCGCACGGAACGACGGGCCGGTGACCTTGCTGGAGAAGCCGCGGTTGTCACCCGCGTACTTGTAGCCCTTGGTGTACTTGCAGCCCGACAGCGAGCCGAGCTTGCTCGGCACGGTCGCCCACTTCTGCCGGATGAACGACCGCCACACCACCGCCGTCTTGACGTAACTCTTCGCTTTCGCCTCGATCTGCCGCGCCGTCCGGGCAAGCGTCGCGGCATCATCGGCCGGCGGCACCGTCGCCGCCAGACCCCAGGTGTGCCCGAGTCCACCGACCTCACCCGTGATCCTGTAGTCGACCTGGCTCCCGGCTGACACACCCCCGTCGCGCAGGCTGTGACCAGGTGTGTCGGCGATCTTCACGCCGTTGCGATACACCGTGTACCGGACCGCGCCCAGGTCGGGCCAGGACAGGTCGACGAACCGTGACGAGGCAGCCCAGGCCGCCCGCTCCGCCTTCACCGGGGAGGACGCGAGCGTGATGTCGGCTATCACCTTCTGGCCGCCGGCCGCGAGGATCTGCGTGTCGGCCGCCTTGCCGACGTACGTCTCGACCGGCGTCACCCGGGCCGACGACGCGGCCAGACCCGGCTTCGCTCCGCCGAACCGGCCACTGTCGGCATCGAGTACGAACACGGCGGCCTTGCCCGCAGACGCCCTCGACCCCCCGGACCTTCCGGACGCCTCCTGCCCGGAGGCGGGCGTCAGCGAAGACGCCAGAAGCACGGCGGGAACGGCCGTCACCACCACTGCACGCGGCACGGAACGCCGCCACTGCGTGAAAGCACCCCCTCGGTTCAAGACAGGCCCCACTCCTGTCGCACCCGCTCCTTGTCCGAAGGGCCGGAGTGCCACGCCTCCAGGTACGGTTTCGAGCCCTTCCGGGTGGAGTTCGAGGCGATCGCCTTGTTCTTCGACCGGCTGATGATGCGCGAACCGGAGAGCACCCACTGGTGGTTCTTCGACGAGGCTTTGCAGGTGTACTGGACGATGCGGCTCTTGGAGCCCACCGCCAGACACTTGCCGGACTTGTCGTTCTTGATGGTGAACACCGACTGGTTGCGGTTCAGCCGCTTCAGCGTCCACCGCTGTGTCTTGTCGCTCTTGGCGCACTTGGCGACGATCAGCCGCGCGTTGTTCTTCGTGCTGCCGCCCATCGACAGGCACGTGTTCGGCGCCCACACCCGCTCCAGCCGGGTGTGGGCGTACGGGTCCTTCGCCTGTGGCGCGGCCTGGGCCGGAGCCGACGCCACGACCATCGTCCCGGCCGCCACCGCGGCGAGCGCTAACGAACTGACTGCCTTACGCATTGCTTCCCCCTGAACGGTCGATCTGCTTGCGCAACCGAACGTAGACGCGAACTACCGTCTCCACCACGTCTGTTGGGGAAGTGTCCAAAGAGGCAATGCCCAAAAGGACGTGAACCCGGGCCGCCTCCACCGCGCCCGTCCCGGTGCCCTAACGTTCTGCCCGACCCATTCGCCCCGCCTGGGAAGACGACCCCGAGCATGCCCTCAACCCGCCGGTCCCGGCCCGCCCTGATCGCAGGGGTGTGCGTCGTTGCCGCCGGCGCCGCCCTCACCTCCTACGCCCTCACCGACATTGACGCCGGTGTGCGTCCCGCCAAGGACTCCGGCTCCCCGCACTGCCACCGCATCACCGATGCCGCCCCCACGGCCCTCGGCGGCTTCCCTCGCCGCGACAGCGGTCTTCCCGGCATCGCCGTCTGGGGAGACCGCGACATCGTGCTGCGCTGCGGAGTCACCCCTCCCGGGCCCACTGGCGACCCGTGTTTCGCGGTCGACGGCGTGGACTGGGTCATTGACCTGGCCCAGTCGTCCAGCAGCAGAAAAGTCGTCGTCACCTACGGCCGCACCCCGGCCACCCAGGTCATCTTCAGCGGCGCGGGGAAGACCGACGCCGCCCTGGTGGCACTCTCCCGGCTCGTCGCCCCTCTCCAGACGGCGTCCCACTGCCTCGCGGCGGAGTGACCGGCTCTGTGCCCGCCCTGTGGCAGGCACAGAGCCGGTCTGTGCGGCTAAGCGGCAGAGGGCTTCCGCCTCTCCCCCGGAACCGGGACCTTCGCCAGGCGCCGCGTACACGCCGGGTCCGAGCACAGCGCGTCATGGGCCAGAGCACCGACGATCGCAGCCTGCGTCCGCGTCCGTTGACCGGTCTTGTCCACGATGTTCGCGATGTGCGCCTTCACCGTGCGCTCCGCGATCCCCAACTCCCGGGCCAGTTCCCGGTTACCCAAGCCTGTTCCGAGCAGCAGAAGCACTTCCCGCTCCCGTCCGGTCAGGCTCTCCAGCCTCCACACCCCGCACTCCGGATTGTGCCCTGTGCGCCGGTATGGACAGGCCAGATCCACCACATCGGACCGTTTGGTCATTTCGGCCCTTCCTGACCCCGGCTTCTCCAGCAGACCCCCGTGGCCTGGTTGCGGCCGGGATCACCCCCAACCTACTCACGGGTCGCATCCTGAGCACGTCATTACCGGACACCAACTCCCCCTTTTCTCAAGGGAACCGCTCCCACTGCAGCGCTCCCGTCAGCTGTGGCGTCGGCTCGCGGGCGCGCGGTTGCGGAGAGCGCGCGGGTCAGCGAGTGCACACGTGGCAGCCTGGACCGTGCCGGTCGCACGCCGGGTTTGCCTCCGTACGCGGGTCCGCCGCTCCTGTGACGCTGCCGTGACTGAATGAGTGGCGTTCGTCACAGCTTGACGGGGCCTGACCCTGGTGGGGTTGTCGCGTGCACGTCGGGTTCACCGCGCACCGGTTCGTACGCCTGAGGGGTGGGGTCATGATCGCGGGTTTTGCCGTTTCCCTGGCATGTGCCGTCGCGGCGGTGGTCGCCTTGTTCGGGGTTCTCGCGGTGGTGTTGCCGGGGCGGCCCCAGCCCTGGCCGGTGCACCTGACGCGCCGGACCGCGTTGTTGGCCGGTCTCTCGGCCGCGGCCGTCTATACGCGGGGGCTCTCCGTTGTCGCCTGGTCCGAGCATCAGTACAACAACGGCGCGAACTCGGTGCCGGCTCCCGCTTGCCGTGACGGCTTCCCCGAGGAGACGGTCCAGCACCTCTCCCACCACCAGTCCTCGTACCTGCCCCTGCGCTTCGACTGCGTCCTCGACGACGGCACCGTCTACTCCAGTAACCCCGGCTACGTGTGGATGAACTGGACGAGTCTGTCTCTCGCACTGTCCTGTGCGCTGCTCGTCATCGGCATGGGCCGGCTGGCCGAGTTGCGGGCCCGGAAGGAGGGGCAGTTGGTCCGAGGATGATCCTTCCGCCAACAGCAACACAGCTCGCCAGGGGTTGTGAACTGCTGGCGGTTGACGCTGGTTGAGTGTGTTCTGGTGTGCATGAGTGAGCGTCCCGGCTGCGGTGTGCGGCGTGGGACACGCAGCAGCCGGCAGGGCGACGGGGGTTCTGGTTTCGAATGCGTGACCTTTGACCGGGACGCTCGTTGGGTGCGGTGAGGACTTCTTCGAGTGTCGGGCGGGGGTGGGGGTGTGGGCGGGCTGCGCCAGGTGGCGGCGCCGTTCGTGGTGCCCGGCCCGTCCGGGGTGGCGGTCCGCGCCGGCCTCAAGGGGCTGACCGGGCAGGACGAGACGGTGCTGCGCCGGGTCGGCGCTCTGCTCGGCTCGCTGGCCGCCGGCGACCTGCAGGCGCGCTGCGCGGCCGGGCCGGAGCATGACAGCGAGCAGTGGGCGCGGCGCAAGCGGGCGCTGACGGGTGAGTCGTCCGCGCGGTGGGCGGGCAGCATCACCAAGGCCACCCACGACCAGTGGGCTTTGGCCCGGCGCGGGCAGTTCGCCCACCTCCAGAGCCTCCAGGCGGGCGTCACCACGGTCACGCACCGGCTTGTGCAGCCCCTCGGGGCCAAGGGCTCCCAGGGGGCGCCGGGCGGTTACCGCTCGCGGCGGGAGTGGTTCGCCAAGGCGCGGCGGCTGCGGGTGCTGCAGGACCGGCTGGCGCAGGTACGGGCCGACTGGGAGGCCGGGCGGGTGCGCGTGGTGCGCGGCGGCAGGAAACTACT
>NZ_QFDQ01000077.1 GCF_003270085.1 Streptomyces triticisoli
CCACCGCCGCCGGGCGGCCGCGGGCCGGCCGGCTGGACCAGCCGCGTCCGCCGCGGCGCCGGCTGCTGCCGGAGTGGGACCCGGACGCCTTCGGGCGGCTGTCGGAGCGCATCGCGCGCTTCCTGGGCACCGGACGGTTCATCGTCTGGATGACCGTGGTGATCATCCTCTGGATCGTGTGGAACGTGGCCGCGCCACGGCACCTGCGGTTCGACGAGTACCCGTTCATCTTCCTGACCCTGGCGCTGTCCCTGCAGGCCTCCTACGCCGCTCCGCTGATCCTGCTGGCGCAGAACCGGCAGGACGACCGGGACCGGGTCAACCTCGAACAGGACCGCAAGCAGAACGAGCGGTCGATCGCCGACACCGAGTACCTGACCCGGGAGATCGCCGCGCTGCGCATGGGTCTGGGCGAGGTGGCGACCCGGGACTGGATCCGCTCGGAGCTGCAGGACCTCGCCAAGGAGCTGGAGGTGAGGAGCGCCGACGGGCACCGTCCCGGGGTATTCCCGGCAGAACACCCGGGCGGACGTGACATGGACGACCGCTGACGGGGGCGCTGTTCCCCGGCCGGTCGCCGTACCATCGTGATTATGGTTACGGAAGACGCGGTGCGCGAAGCGCTGGCGACGGTTGACGATCCCGAGATCCACCGGCCCATCACCGAGCTCGGCATGGTCAAATCGGTGGAGATCGGGGCGGACGGTGCGGTCGCGGTCACCGTGTACCTGACGATTTCCGGCTGTCCGATGCGTGAGACGATCACGCAGCGGGTGACCGACGCGGTCTCGCGCGTCGAGGGCGTCACCCGTGTCGACGTCTCGCTGGACGTGATGAGCGACGAACAGCGCCGTGAGCTGGCGGCGGCCCTGCGCGGCGGCCAGGCCGAGCGCGAGATCCCCTTCGCCAAGGCCGGCAACCTCACCCGGGTGTACGCGGTCGCCTCCGGCAAGGGCGGCGTCGGCAAGTCCTCGGTGACGGTGAACCTGGCGGCGGCGATGGCGGCCGACGGTCTGAAGGTGGGTGTGGTCGACGCCGACATCTACGGTCACAGCGTGCCGCGGATGCTGGGCGCGGACGGCCGTCCGACCCAGGTCGAGAACATGATCATGCCGCCGTCGGCGAACGGCGTGAAGGTCATCTCCATCGGCATGTTCACCCCGGGCAACGCGCCGGTCGTCTGGCGCGGCCCGATGCTGCACCGGGCGCTGCAGCAGTTCCTCGCGGACGTGTACTGGGGCGACCTGGACGTGCTCCTGCTGGACCTGCCGCCCGGCACCGGTGACATCGCGATCTCCGTGGCCCAGCTGATCCCGAACGCCGAGATCCTGGTCGTGACGACGCCTCAGCAGGCGGCGGCCGAGGTGGCCGAGCGGGCGGGCTCCATCGCCGTGCAGACCCACCAGAAGATCGTCGGCGTGGTCGAGAACATGTCCGGGCTGCCCTGCCCGCACTGCGACGAGATGGTCGACGTCTTCGGCACGGGCGGCGGCCAGCGGGTCGCCGACGGCCTGACCCGCACCACGGGTGCGACGGTCCCGGTCCTCGGCTCCATCCCGATCGACGTCCGCCTGCGCGAGGGCGGCGACGAGGGCAAGCCGGTCGTCCTGACCGATCCGGACTCCCTGGCGGGCTCGGCCCTGCGTGCGATCGCCGGCAAGCTGGGGGGCCGCCAGCGGGGCCTGGCGGGGCTGTCGCTCGGGATCACCCCGAAGAACAAGTTCTGAACATGCTCCGACGCCCGTCGGCCGCGTCGAGCGGGGCCGACGGGCGTTCGTGCCAGTAGCCGAGCACGGAACAGGGCCGTGTCGCACACGGCCCCACCACCGGGCACGACACACGCCCGACACCGGCCGGGCAGAGCCGACGGACCTGCCACGACAGGGCCCAGGAAGCACGGCCGGTGTCACCCACGCGCCCCCACCACGCGGGCATAGCACACCACCCCACGCCCCGCTGACCGCCCAGCAGACCGGCCGCACGGCACCCGACGCCGCACCAGGCGGAGCCGGCAGACCTCCGGCCACAAGGTCCACGGGCACAGGCCCGAGGGACACGGGACCGTGTTGAGCACCTGCCCGCACCACGCGGACGCGGCACGCCACACAGGACCCGCTGACCGCCCAGCAGACCGGCCGCACGGCACCCGACGCCGCACCAGGCGGAGCCGGCAGACCTCCGGCCACAAGGTCCAGGGAGCAGCGGAGCCGGTTGGGCACGTGGCCGCGCCGTGCGGGGGCCGCTGACCGTTCAGCGGTCCGGCGCCCCACGTCAACGGGCGCCGCTCCTGGGGTGCCCCTTCTTCGGCCCGGCCCCGCCGGTCAGGCGTACGCGTTGATGTCCTTGATCATGGCGAAGCCGAGTCCGTACGCGCTCATGCCTCTGCCGTACGCGCCCACATGAACGCCCTCCCGGGTCGAGCCGGCGAGCACCCAGCCGAACTCCGACTCGCGGTAGTGGAAGGGCGTCGGGACGCCGTCCACGGGCAGGGCGAGTGTCGACCAGGCCGAGCTCGTCAGGTCGTCGGCGAGCACCCACGCGGTCTCCGTCTGCTGCTCCAGCCAGTCGTCCCGCAGGGTGTGGTCCATCTGGGTGGGCCAGGTGACGGACAGCAGCCCGACCCCGGCCAGCCAGGCCGCCGAGGAAACGGAGGTGGCATCCAGCTGGCCCGTGCCGTCGGCGAGGCGCCGTACGGGGTGGGCGGCGACGGTGACGACGACCGCGAACTTCTCCTTGGGCTCCTCCCCGGACACCTGCTCATTGCGTACGGAGGGCTCGTCGCCGTGCCCGGTGGAGCCGTGTTCCACGGAACCGTCGGCCGAGGTGCCGACCTGCATCAGCCAGCGCGGCCCCGTGAACGCCTCGTCGAGGCCGTACCACGGGAAGGGCGCCAGCAGGTAGCCGTCGACCGTGCGCCGGGCGAAGGGGAACCGTTGTCCGCCCTCCGCGGCCGGCGCCTGCGCGCCTGCCCGACTCGTCGTCTTCATGTACCCGGATCGATCCCGCTTCGGGCAGCCGGGAAACCGCCCGGCGCGTGGGTCGCGGGTACGCGGGTGCGCGGGTGCGCGGGTGCGCGGGGGACGACGGCTCAGGTGGCGTCCGCGTCGAAGGGCGGGCGCTCGTCGCGGCCCAGGACCTCGGGCTTCTTGGTCATGTCGATCCGGCCGCCGGCCGCACCCGAGGAGGACGCCGAGGACGCCGAGGACCCGGACTCGCGGCCGTGCACCGTGTCCGTGAGGTCGGCCATCTCCTTCTTCAGGTCGAAGCCGTTGCGGAGCTCCTTCAGCCCCAGTTCCTCGTTGTCCAGCTGCTTGCGGAGGAACGTCTTGGGGTTGAGGTCCTCGAACTCGAAGTCCTTGAACTCCGGACCGAGCTCGTTGCGGATGTCCTGCTTGGCGCTCTCGGAGAAATCACGGATCTTCCGGATCGTGCGTGTCACGTCCTGGATGACCTTCGGGAGCTTGTCCGGACCGAACACGAGCACGGCCACGATGATGATCGTCACCAGCTCGAGCGGTCCTATGTCGTTGAACACCTGAAGCTCCTTGCGATGTCCTCGGTCCTCGGCCCTCGGGCGGTCCGGTCTGTGCGGGTCTCTTCCGTGGTCCGGGCCGGAACCACGGTACCCGGAGCAGGTGTCCGACCGGTACCGCCCCGAGGTGTCGGACTGTGTGTACACGACGGGTTTGCCGCGGGGTTTGCCCCGATTCGGTCAGTTGCCGCTGGAGGACCCGAGTACGAGGGAGACCGTCCGCTCCCTTCCGTTGTGCACGACGGTCAGCTCCAGGCGGTCGCCGGGGCGGTGGGCGCGGGTCTTGACGATCAGCTCCTCGCCCGAGTGGACGCGCCGGCCGTTCACCGCGGTGATGACGTCACCGGCCTTGATGCCGGCCCTGGCGCCGGGACCGCCGGGGGTGACCGGGGGACCGCCGTCACGGCCCTTGGTGTTCACCCGCGCGCCGTCGCCGGTGTAGTTCATGTCGAGGGTCACGCCGATCACCGGGTGGCTGGCCTTGCCCGTCCTGATCAGTTCCTCGGCGACCCGCTTGGCCTGGTTCACGGGGATGGCGAAGCCGAGGCCGATGGAGCCGGCCCGGCCGGTCTGCAGGTCGGAGCCGGTGTCGGCGGAGCGGATGGCGGAGTTGATGCCGACGACCCGGCCCCGGGCGTCGAGGAGGGGGCCGCCGGAGTTGCCGGGGTTGATCGGGGCGTCGGTCTGCAGGGCGTCGACGTACGACACGTCACTGCCGTCGCCCTTCTCGCCGCCGGCCGTGATGGGGCGCTCCTTGGCGCTGATGATGCCGGCGGTGACGGTGTTGGCGAGGTCGAAGGGTGCGCCGATGGCGACGACCGGGTCGCCCACCCGCACGTTGTCGGAGTTGCCGAGGGGGAGCGGGGTCAGGCCGCGTACGCCGCGGACCTGGACGACGGCGAGGTCGTAGCCGGCGTCCCGACCGATGATCCTGGCCTTGGCGGTCTGGCCGCCGCTGAAGGTCACCGATATGTCCCCGCCGGAGGCGGCGTTCTCCACGACGTGGTTGTTGGTGAGGATGTGGCCGAGGCGGTCGAGTACGAACCCGGTGCCGGTGCCCTGCTCTCCGGAGCCTCTGACGTGCAGTGTCACCACGCTGGGCAGGGCCCGGGCGGCGATCCCGGCAACGCTGTCCGGGGCGCGCCCGGCGGGCTCCTTCCCGGCCTGCGGCAGCTCCACGGTCCCCACCCCGCCGTTGCGCTCGAAGTACGCCCCGGCCAGCCCGCCGAGCCCGCCGGACACCAGTGCGAGCACCACGGCCCCGCCCACCAGTGCCCGCGTCACCCGCCGATGCCGCTGCTCCACACTGAGCACCCCGGCCCCGCTGTGCTGCAACGGCGCGACAACCTGCCCCTGGGCCCAGGGGTCGTAACGCCCCCAGGGCCCGGCACCGGGCCCACCGTGGGTGCCGGGTCGAGGCTGAACCC
>NZ_QFDQ01000078.1 GCF_003270085.1 Streptomyces triticisoli
GTGATCTCGTGGGCCAGGGCGTCATCGGCGGCCTTCCTCGCCGAGCGCGCCGTCTCGCCGGCCGGCCACGCGTAGAAGGAGGAGCGGGCCACCTTCAGCAGCCGGCACGACAGAGCGACGTTGTGGGTGGTCTTCTCCGCCTCGATGAACGCGTACACCTCGCTCATCGATCGCTCTCCTTCGCGAAGAAGACCGCCGCTTTTCGCAGCACCTCGATCGTCTCGGCCTGCTCACGGGCCGACTCTTCCCACCTGGCACTACTTCCTCTGGAACCTCACGTCCCAGTCTCCAGGTGTCCACGATCAAGGGGAAGCTTCAACCTCCATTCCTCCACGTCAGCGGGTATCACACTCATGTACCACCAGCAGACGAAGAACCTGCTGGCGCCCCTCCGCGCAGGAAACCTGCGGCATTCGCTCAGCACGCCTACAGCAACTTGTCAGATGGACTGACTACCACCCATCGCACGATTGTGCGCATGGTGTGCTGGGCATGCGTCCAAGCGCTCTCTACACCAGAAACATGCAGGTCGTCGAGCACTCGTGGCTTCCATCTCCGCCCACGCCATGTGGTTCCGCCGGCCGTTCCGTGCGGATGAGTGGTTCCTGTACGACCAGGAGTCGCCGATCGCGACGGGCGGCCGGGGTCTGGCCCGCGGGCGCACCTACGACGCGAAGGGGCGCCTGCTCGTGTCGGTCGTCCAGGAGGGCCTGTTCCGCGCGGTGTAGGCAGTCGCCCTCCGTGGCGGGTCCGTCGGCCGGCCCGGGGTCCGCCAGGTGGCCGTTCAGGGGTCTCTGCGGAAGAACCTGCCCAGCAGGCGGCGTGAGCGCTCGCACCGCTTCGCCGGTTCGCACCGCTGGGATCGCTCGGGTTGCTGGGGTCGTTCGGGCCGCTCCGGCGTGGGCGGAAGCCGGTGATGTGCTGGGTGCCGGTGCTGGACCAACGGGTGCCGGTGCTCTGCCGGATGCTCATGCGCCGCCGGGTACCGGTCGGTGCGCCGCCGGGCCGGGCGGGGTGCGGGCCGGTGGGTGCGTGCCTCATCCACCGCCCGTGCCAGGTCCGCCCGGAGCCATTCGATCTCGTCCGGATCCTGCGCCGTCGCGATCCGCTCGGTGAGATGGGCGGCGGGCGTGCCCGGTGCGCCGTGGGCGGACGGCTGCGGCCGGAAGCGGTTCAGATACGCGCGTTCGTAGGGGTCCCTGACGATCTCCGAGACCTGAACCTGGTCGAGCATCGATGCCACGGCACCCGCCCGCTCCCACGGGTCGCCGGCCTGGCGCAGCAGGAAGCCGAGTTGCCGTCCGCGCCAGTTGCGGGCGCGGAGGTCCAGGCCGGTGTCCAGCTGGGACCGGAGTGCCTCGGGCAGCGGCCGGTTCAGCAGCGCCGCGCTCTTCGGGTCGGCGGCGAACTCCAGCAGTTCGTCGGCCAGATACAACCAGACCACGGCCCGGTAGCGGTTGAGGTAGAACTTGACCGGAGTCACCAGGCCCAGGCGGGCCAGACGCGTGAACCGGGCGGCGGTCACTTCCATGAGCGCCGCGCCGTCCCTGGTGCCCACGGCTTCGACCCGCCTGCGCAGCGCCTCCGGGAAACCCTCCTGGGCGCGCAGCCGCTCGATCTCGGCTCGGCCGACGCGCCGGCCGCCGCCTCCTTCGTCGGGCAGGGTGCGAATGTGACCGAGATGGACGGCCAGGTCGAACTCGCTGCGTTTGAGACCCAGTTCGCGGGCCGCTCTGCTCCGGGAGAAGGGTGTCTGCCGTTTTGCGTCGGCCGTTTCGGCGGTGGGTGTGATGACATGCGTGATGGTGTCGCCGGACATGGTCGTCTCCCCCGTGGAGTGTGGGGCTCGCGCCGGCTGCGCTCGCCTGGAAAAACCGTAGCCGTTGCCGCGAATCTCGGTGCGAGCCTGTGGATAACTCCACGAGGGAGGACGAACACGCAGGTCAGAGGTCTGTTGTAGAAATCCGCTCCGATTGGCGGGCGTTCACGTCGAGGTGCTCACCGACTCGGTTGACGAGCAGGGTCATCTCGTAGGCGATCTGACCGATGTCGGCCTCCGCACCGCTGAGGACGCACAGGCAGCTGCCCGCGCCGGCCGCCGTAACGAACAGCACCGCGTCGTCGAACTCGACCATCGTCTGGCGTACCCCACCCGCGCCGAAGTGGCGGCCCGAGCCCTTGGCCAGGCTGTGCAGCCCGGACGACACAGCCGCGAGATGCTCGGCGTCCTCGCGTCGCAGTCCCGTGCTCGCGCCCGTCACCAGCCCGTCGTTGGACAGGACCAGGGCGTGCCGTACGTGTTCCATCCGTTGGGTCAGGTCGTCGAGCAGCCAGCCCAGTGTCTGGTTCTGCGCCATGATGCGGTCTCCCCGTGTGATGTCTTCCCCGTGGTCGAAGGATCTCCCGCCAGCCTTCCCCACCGCCGCTGTCCCGGCAAGGAGTATGGGGACATGGCACAGAAGATGACCGACGACGAGTGGCGGGCGTTCGTGTCGTACGGCACCCGCACCGGCAAGCTGTCGACCGTACGGGCCGACGGGAGTCCGCATGTCGCGCCTATCTGGTTTCTGCTCGACGGGAACGACATCGTGTTCAACACCGGGAAGGAAACCGTGAAGGGGCGCAATCTGGCCCGCGACGGCCGGGTCGCCCTGTGCGTGGACGACGACCGGCCGCCATTCAGCTTCGTGGTGCTGCAGGGCCACGCCCGGCTGTCGGAGGATCTGGACGGTGTCCGGCAGTGGGCCACGCGCATCGGCTCCCGGTACATGGGTGAGGAGCGCGGTGAGGAGTTCGGCGCACGCAACGGCGTCCCGGGCGAACTGCTGGTTCGGTTCGCGGTCGACAAGGTCGTGGCGGTGAAGGATCTCGCGGACTGAGGCCGGCCGGCCTCCGCGTGTTCCCGCCCGGCCGGTCGCGAGCCGTTGCGTCAGCTCACGGATTCGAGCAGCCGGGCGGTGTGCATCCGCCCGGCGTACTCGACGAGCCGGATCAGCACCTCCTTCCCGGAGTCGCGTTCGCGGGCGTCGCACAGCACCACGGGTGTGCCCCGGTCGAGGTCGAGGGCGCGGGAGACGTCATCGGCGCCGTAGGTGCGGGCGCCCGGGAAGCAGTTGACGGCCACCACGGACGGGATGTGCCGGTGCTCGAAGTAGTCCACCGCCGGGAAGCAGTCCTCCAGCCGCCGCGTGTCGGCGACGACCACGGCGCCGAGGGCGCCCTGCGATAGTTCGTCCCACAGGAACCAGAAGCGGTCCTGGCCCGGCGTGGCGAAGAGGTAGAGGGAGAGCCCGGACCGGATGGTGATGCGTCCGAAGTCCATGGCGACGGTCGTGGTGACCTTCTGGTCCACACCGTCGGTGTCGTCGACCAACTGACCGGCCTGGCTCAGTAGTTCCTCGGTGCGCAGCGGCCGGATCTCGCTGACCGCGCCCACCAGGGTGGTTATGCCCACGCCGAACCCGCCGGCGACCAGTATCTTCAGCGCCAGGGTGGCCGTCTCGCCGCCCGGGGCGTCAAAGTGCTCGGAGACCATGGTTGACTTCCTCCCCACGGCTGAAGCCTGGGGATTCCAACCAGCTCGAAGGCCGGCTGGACCGGTACTGCCTCGCGGGGTCCCGGGAGTTCCTGCTTCACCGACCGCCCAACGGCGAGGTCTCCACAGGCTGGCACCGCATGTCCTGCGGCGCTGAGAATGTTCTTGGCCGCGTTCACGTCGGCGTGGTCCCGGCGGCCGCAGGCCGTGCGTACGAAGACCGCCTGGCTCTCGCGGCTCTCCGCGTCCACGTGCTTGCACCGGTTGCGCGTCTGCGACGTGTGAGCGTGGTTGACCAGCACCACCTCGGTGCCTGTCGAGTGTGCTGCGCTGCGGATGGCCAGCTCCATGCGGTTCCACCCCTTGTCGGGGATCGCCCGGTTCGGGCCGGCTTTCTGACGCACGTTCCGTCCGGGCTGTTCCATCGTGCCCTTGGCGGAGGCGGTCATGTTCCTGGTGCGCAGGTCCTCCAGCACGACCACGTTGTGCCGGGTGGTGAGCCGGTTCGCCGTCTGCGCGGTGAAGTCGGCGCGCCGGTCGGCGACCCGGCCCGTGATCCGGCTCCGAGGGTCTTGCGGCGGTTCGCCGAGCCCTTCTTCGACCGGGCGAGGCGCTGCTGAAGGCGCCGGTAGCGGGTCTTCTCCCCGGCGGCGAACTCGCGGTCGTAGAAGTCGCCGGTGCTCGTCACGGCGGCGGTCTTCACGCCCCGGTCGACGCCGACCGGTGTCCCGGTGTGGTGTCCGGGGTGCGGGCGCCGTCTTCGAAGAGGAAGGAGATGTACCAGTGCCCGGCCTTGCGGGAGACGGTGGCGGAGCGGATCTCGCCGCCGGGGTAGCGGGACCAGCGGAAGGCGGCCCAGCCCAGCTTGGGCAGCTTGGCGCGGCCGCACTTGCGGTTCAGCCGCTCGATGGTGATGAGGTTCCCGGCGGGGAACCTGAAGGACGGGTTCCAGCACACCTTGGAGCGCCATCGGACTTTGAACGTGCCGTGGGTCCGGTATGCCTTGTCGAGGTCCTTCAGGGTCTGCTGGAGGATGTGCGAGGGTGCGGCGCGCAGCCACTCGTGTTCGCGCTTGGCGTCGGCCAGTTCGGCGGCCTGCGGGACGTGCGCCGACGGCGAGGGCGTTCTCCAGGCGCAGCGCACCGTCCGCGTGGAACAGGGCATAGGGATCGTGCAGGCCCACCTGCACCACCATTGCCTTCAGCTCCGGCGGCGGGTCCAGGGCGAGGGCCCATGGCACGTAGCCCAGGTAACTGGGGCCGATGGTCCCCAGTGTTCCGTTGAACCAGGGGCGCTCGCGCAGCCAGGACACCGTGGCCCGGCCGTCGGCGGCCTCTTTCCGCCCCCGGGCACCCCCTCACCCCCGAAACCACTTTTACCCGGTTCCTCAACCGCCTGATCGACGGCCTCGACACCGACCGTCCCCAAGGGGGCGGTTCGTGAGGTGATGTCCGTTTCTTGGGGAGGGTGAGGCAAGGGCGTCGGTCGCGGGTTTCGGTCGGCTCCTGCTTCCTGGTGAAGCTGCCGGTCTCGGCCTTGGTGAGGAAGCGACCCACACGGTCGTCCTGGGGCGTCCCGGACAACAACCCCGAGAAGTCCACCGAAACCGTACAGGGCGGCACAGCCGCACACGAGGCCAGCGAGCTCATGAATGCTCGGTGCCGGAAGCCGCACAGGGAGAAGGTGTCCGCATGCTCGACAGGATCCGCAAATCCGTCGCCGGGAGCGAGTGGAGTGCCGGGCCCTGGTCGCCCTGGCGCGGGAGCAGGTCGAGCCACCCGGAACGGTGGCCCGGGTGCTGCTGGGGCTTCCGGCGGCCTGCGGCGGCGGACGGGCGAGGGTCGGTTCGCCCGCCTCCGGGTGGAGAACCGCAGGTCCGGGAGTGCACAGGGGTCGTGACAACCGCCTCCCACCCGCACTAGGGTGCGCGCCGTTGGACGAACCGATGGGGAGGCCGGGATGGCCGGAACGGACGAGGACGCCATCGCCGCCGCGGACGACGCGCTCTATGTGCTCACGGCGGTACTGCTGACACCGGCGCAGTTCCCGAGCGTGCTGGGCGACGACTATCCGGAGGCCTGCACGGCGCTCGGCCTCGCTCCCCTCGCCGACGGGTACGGCCTGGTGCTCGGTCAGGACGGCGACGGGGCGCGGTGGACCGTGGTCATCGACGACGTGTCGCTGGTCGCCGTGGCCATCGCGTCCTGGGACTGCGGCATGGAGTACGACCTGTCGCCCGACGAGCGCACGGTCGTCGCCGCGCTGCCGGGCTGGCCCCTCGCCGTCGCCGTGGCCGCTCCCGGCGTGCCCGCGCCGCACGACCCGGACCCGGGGCTCACGGACGCGCCTGTGCTGTCCCCTCCGGACACCAGCACCTGGGGACCCGCCCAGCGCCGGCTGGGCGCCGACGAGATCGCGCTGCAGTGGGCGGTGTGGCGCGAGCAGATCGACGACGCCGACTTCCGGGACCCGGGCGACGGGACGGGGAAGGACGGTGCGGCGGACGGCGGCGGTGAGCCGTCGGACGGCACCGGTGAGGAGGCGTCTCCGCGTCACAGCGGCCTCCGCCGTGTCCTGGCGGAGGCCCGCTCATACGTGGACTCGCCGCCGCCGCTGGGCCGCGTCCGGTCGTCCTTCGCGACCGGCGACGCGCGTATCCTGCGGGCCGACGGTCCCGGCTGGTCGATGGTGGCCCGCACCGACGACATCGCCTTCGTACTCCTCGACGACGAGCCCGGCGAGGTGCTGCCGGTCGGTCGGGGCCCGGAGCTGCCCGGTCTGCTGGAGGCCCTCGACAAGCTGGCGGTGCGCCCCCTCTGATTTCCCGTCTCCCTACACCCCTTCCTCGCTGCCCGAGGCGGCGGACTCGGACGTGTGCGCGCGCATGGCCGAGGCGAGCGGACAGGGCGGGCTGCACCGGTATTGCACGGTCCAGGGCGGCACGCACCTCGACGGGCTGTACGACACCTACCCCGACCGGCTGCGGCCGATCCTGCCCTGCTACCGGTCGGCGTTCGACACGCTGGTGGCGGGGGTGGAGCGCGGTGTCCGGCCGCCCGCGGACCGGGCCGTCGGCAGGCCCGCGAGCGGCGATGTGGTCGACTCCTGCGCCCTGGGCTGCAATGACGCTCCGGGGCGGTAGCGCTTCAGCGGCCGAGTTCCTTACGCGTGACGCGGCGTAGCCGGCGCCGCTGGGAGGGGTCCAGCGCGAGGTACGCGGCGGCCGGGACTCCCAGGACTATCAAGAGGGCGGCCCACCAGGGCAGCCAGATCAGCAGGATGAGCCCGACCGCCACTCCTCCCGCGGCGATCTTCGCGTTCTTCGACATCTGTCGCCTCCTTCGCGGCCACTGCCGCTCTCTGCCGTGACAACGGGCCCGCGCTCCCGACGGTTCCGGACCGCGACCCTGAGACATCCCCGAGACGCGTCCCCTACTGGTCGTGCGGGGCCGCTCTCGCAGGCCCGGCGCGACACCTCTGTCCCTTCGCCGTCGTCCACTTCCGGCCTTGTCTACTCCGCCCTGAGGGGTTCGCCCACCTCGTGCAGGTGACGCAGGGCCTGTCGGTAGGAATCGACGAGGCCGGTCTCCGCGTAGGGGATGCCCAGTCCCCGGCAGTGGGCGCGCACGAGCGGCTGGGCGAGCCGCAGGTGCGGGCGCGGCATGCTCGGGAACAGGTGGTGCTCGATCTGGTAGTTGAGGCCGCCCAGGAACCAGTCCGTCAGGGCTCCGCCACGGACGTTGCGGGAGGTGAGCACCTGGCGGCGCAGGTGACCCCAGCGCTCGCCGCGCGGGTCGGGCATCTCCATGCCCTTGTGGTTGGGCGCGAAGGCCAGCCCCAGGTGCAGACCGAACAACGCCTGGTGAAGGACGGCGAATGCCAGCGCCTTGCCGGGTGACAGGGTGGCGAGCAGCAGCGCCGCGTAGGCACCGGTGTGGGCCACGAGCAGCGCACCCTCCAGGCACCGCTCCCGGGGAGACTGGCGGCGCAGGTCCGTGAAGCTGTGGACCTTGAGGGCGACGCCCTCCAGGAGGGTGAGCGGGAAGAACAGCCAGGCCTGGTTGCGGGTGAGCCAGCGCCTGAGGCCCGTCCGGTCCCCGGCCTGTCCACCGGTGAAGACCAGGACGTCCGCGGCGACATCCGGATCCTTGTCGACGTGGTTGGGGTTGGCGTGATGGCGGTTGTGCTTGGCGTTCCACCACGAGTAGCTCAGGCCGAGCAGCAGATTGCCGTGGATCAGCCCCACGAGTCGGCTGACGGCCTTGTTCCCGGTGATCTGTGCGTGACCGGCGTCGTGCCCGAGGAACGCCGTGCGGGCGAAGAGCACGGCGAGCGGCGGGGCCAGGAGCAGCGCCCACCAGGAGTCGCCGGTCAGCACGAGTCCGGTCACGGCGCCGGCCAGGGCGAGTGCGTTGCCTGTGATGGCGCGCGCGTACCAGGCGTACCGCGGCCCGAGAAGGCCTTGGCCCTTGACGGTACGCAGCAGGGGCGCGAACTCGCTGCCGGCGGACGACCTGCCAAAGGTGTCCTCGGGGTCGTCGGCGACGGGGGCGGCAGGCTGGGGCATGGCTGGTCTCCGGCTCTCTCGGGAAACGGCCTGACCTGAGGAAACGTACGAATCAGGGCCCTGCGGCGACCATGGCGCCAGCCCCCGTATGCGTACGGGGGACAACCCTGCGTGGTCAGGGGGGATGACGACACCCACGAGGGGTGACGGCACCCCCGCCGACGCGGTGATTCACATCACCGCCGAGCCGTTCCCGGTGGGCCACCGGTGTGCTGTACCGTCGGCGACCCCGACCCAAGTAGTCAAATTTGAGGAGTCAGCATCGCTGTGCAGAGGACTTCCGCGGCAACACCGTCCGAGATTTCCGAACTGGCCCGCTGCTGTGCGGTGTTCGTTCCGGCGGACCCCGCCCGCGCCGGCCGGGTCGCCTTCTGGTTCCCCGACGGCTCCGCTCCCCCGGCCACGGCCTCCACAGCAGTGGAGGAGATCACGGTCGTCGTCCCCCGTGGCAGCGGTGTGGAGGCGGTGACCGTGCCGGCTGCCGTACTTCCCCTGCGTACGGCCCTGCCGGTCCTCACGCACGTGCGTGCCACCGAGCGGGGACACCGCGCCGGCGTGTTCTGGGGCGCGGCGGCCGTACTGGGCCTGCACCTCGTGGCGCGGGGCCTGCTGTTGCCGGGGCTGTCCGCCGGCGACCACGACGCCTGGCGTGCGGTTCCGCTGCGCGGCCAGGACGCGGAGGACGTCCGCACGCTTGCCGCCTCGATGCCACCCGAGGCGCACGCCGTCCCGGTCTACGGCGCCGAGCCGCTGCGGCTGCCCGACCCCGAGCGACTGCTGCGGGCCTTCCTCGACGCGGTGGCCGACACCCTGCCCCGCTCCCCCGCCGCGCCCCTCGTCACAGGAGGTGCGGCCTACGCGGCACTGGAGGCGCGGCACATCCCGGAGCAGCGGGCCTGGGCCGCCGACGTCGCCGCAGGCTTCGACGCGGGCGCGAGGATCTCGCTGCGCGTCGAGGTGTCCGGGCTCGAGTCCGCCGGGCAGCCCACAACGGAGCCGCGGTTCCGCGCAGTGCTGCAGGTGCACAGCGTCAGCGATCCCGCGCGGGTCGCCGACGCCGCCGAGATCTGGGCCGGACCGGTCCGCGCCGGCGAGGTGTTCGGCCCGCGCGTGCGGATGGACGTCCTGCTCGCGCTGCGCCGCGCGGCCCGTTCGTGGCCCGCGCTGACGCCGCTGCTGTCGGCGGCCGTACCGGATGCCGTCGAGCTCGCCGACGAGGAGGTCACCGAGCTCCTCGGCGAGGGCGCCCGGGCCCTCGCCGGGGCCGGGGTGGACGTGCACTGGCCCACGGGGCTGGTCCGCGGACTGCTGTCCGGAGCCACGGTCGGGCCCCCGGACGACGACGGCGGTTCCAGGGGCGCGTTGCCGGATTCCCGCACGGTCCTGTCCGCCGACGCCCTGCTCGCCTTCGACTGGTGGTTCGCACTGGGCGACCAGCGGCTCACCCGGGAGGAGCTGGACCGCCTGGCGGAGGCCGAGCGGCCCCTCGTGCGGCTGCGCGACCACTGGGTTCTGGTGGACCCCGAGGAGTTGCGCCGCGCCCGTGCCCGGCAGGACCGCAGAATCACGCCCGTGGAGGCGCTGGGCGCCGCCCTGACCGGCTCCACGGAGGTCGACGGCCGCCGGATCGAGGTCCGGCCCACGGGATGGCTGGCGACCCTCCGGGACCGGCTCGCCGACCCGGAGGTACAGGAGCCGGTCGGGCAGCCGGCCGCGCTCGCCGCCCGCCTGCGCGACTACCAGCTGCGCGGACTCGGCTGGCTGGCACGGATGACGTCACTGGGACTGGGCTGCTGCCTGGCCGACGACATGGGCCTCGGCAAGACGATCACGCTGATCGCGCTGCACTTGCACCGCCGCGGCGACCCGGCGGCTGCCGGACCGACCCTCGTGGTGTGCCCGACGTCGCTGATGGGCAACTGGCAACGGGAGATCGAAAGGTTCGCGCCCGGCACGCCCGTACGGCGCTTCCACGGCTCCCGGCGCGACCTGGAGAACCTGGCCGACGGGGAGTTCGTCCTCACCACGTACGGCACCATGCGCCTGGACGCGCGGCGCCTGGCCGAGGTGGCGTGGGGCATGGTCGTGGCGGACGAGGCCCAGCACGTGAAGAACCCGTACTCCGCCACGGCCCGGCGGCTGCGCTCCATCGGCGCACGCGCACGCGTGGCGCTCACCGGTACCCCGGTGGAGAACAACCTGTCCGAGCTGTGGGCGATCCTCGACTGGACGACACCCGGGCTGCTGGGCCGGCTCGGCACCTTCCGCACCCGCTACGCGCAAGCCGTCGAGAGCGGCCGGGATCCGGCCGCCGCCGAGCGGCTGGCCCGGCTCGTCGGCCCGTTCCTGCTGCGGCGCCGCAAGTCGGATCCAGGGATCGCCCCCGAACTGCCGCCGAAGACCGAGACCGACCGTGCGGTGTCGCTCACCGCGGAACAGACGGGTCTGTACGAGGCCCTGGTCCGCGAGACGCTCGTGGAGCTCTCCGGCGCCGAGGGCATGGCGCGGCGCGGCCTGATCGTGAAGCTGCTGACCGGCCTGAAACAGATCTGCAACCATCCGGCGCAGTTCCTCAAGGAGGACCGCCCGAGGATCGCCAGCCGCTCCGGGAAGCTGGAACTGCTGGACGAACTGCTCGGCACCATCCTCGCCGAGGGGGCAAGCGTGCTGGTCTTCACCCAGTACGTGCAGATGGCGCGCCTGATCGAGCGGCACCTGGCGGCACGCGGCGTGCGCTCGCAGTTCCTGCACGGCGGCACGCCCGTCACCGAGCGGGAGGCCATGGTCCGGTGTTTCCAGGCCGGCGAAGTCCCGGTGTTCCTGCTGTCGTTGAAGGCCGCGGGTACCGGGCTGAACCTCACGCGCGCGGAGCACGTCGTGCACTACGACCGCTGGTGGAATCCCGCCGTCGAGGCGCAGGCCACCGACCGGGCGTACCGGATCGGGCAGGACAGGCCCGTGCAGGTGCACCGGCTGATCGCCGAGGGCACGGTCGAGGACCGTATCGCCGACCTGTTGCACCGCAAGCGGGAACTGGCCGACTCGGTCCTGGGTTCGGGCGAGGCCGCGCTCACCGAACTGACGGACAAGGAGCTGGCCGACCTGGTGGAGCTGCGAGGAGGATGGCGATGACGGAGCACCGCACAGACCCGGAGCGCACGTTCGCCGCGCCGGCGCCCCCGCGCGGGCGCGGTTTCGCCGGCACGTGGTGGGGCCATGCCTGGCTGAAGGCGTTCGAGGACACGGCTCTCGACGCCGAGCAGGTGAGGGCCGGCCGCAGGCTCGCCCGCGCGGGAGCGGTGGGCGCGGTGTCGGTGCGTCCGGGCCGGATCACGGCCGTGGTGCACGACCGCGACCGTACGGCGCACCGCGCGGACGTCCTGCTGGAGGAGCTGTCCGACAACGAGTGGGCCCGGTTCCTGGACGTGGCCGTCGAACGGTCCGGGCACCTGGCGGCGCTGCTCGACCGCGCTCTGCCGCCGCACCTCGTGGAGGACGCGGCGGCCGCGGGGATCGGACTGCTGCCCGGGATCGGCGATCTGGAACCGGAGTGCGACTGCGGTGCCTGGGACCACTGCGGGCACACCGCGGCGCTCTGCCACCTGGTGGCGCGGCTGCTGGACCAGGACCCGTTCGTCCTGCTGCTGATGCGCGGTCGGGACGAACAAGCCCTTTTCGCCGAGCTTCGGGCCCGTGACAGCGCGGACGACGACGGGCCGCCCGCGCCGGACGGCGTGGACGCCGCGGAGGCCTACGCGGCGGCGTTCGTACTGCCTCCTCTGCCGCCCCTGCCCGAACCGCCCGCGGCGCCGGGCCTGCCGCCGTCCCTGGACACCGAGACCCCACCGGCACCCGGGGTCGACCCGGCCTCGCTGGAGCTCCTGGCCGCGCAGACCGCTGTGGCGGCGCACCTGCGGCTCGGCGAGACGCTGAAGATCGCGACCGGGGAACACACACCGGCCGGGGAGCACGCGCCGGCCGCAGAGCCGGCCGTCGCCCAGGACGCCGTACGCCTGGCAGCGGGCGTCTCCGACGGCGCCGTGCTGGACCGGCTCGCCGAGGGTTCGGGGCGTGGCAGGCAGGAGCTGGCACGGGCCGTGCTCGCCTGGCGGTTCGGAGGTGCGGCCGGCCTGTCCGCGCTCGAGGAGGAGTGGACGCCCGACGGCGAGGCCCACGCACGCGCGTGGGCCGCTGTCGAGTCGGCCTGGGAGGAGGACGAACGGCCGTCGCTGCGGGCCGAGGGCAACCGCTGGACCGTCGTCGGTGAGGACCGCCAGCTCCGCCTCGGGCGGGACGGCCGCTGGTGGCCCTGTCGGAAGGAGCAGGGCCACTGGGTGCCGGCCGGTGGCGCGGCCCGGGACCCGGCGACGGCGATGGCCGCGACGGAACGCGATCCGGGACGGGAGGAGTGAGCCGCGTACGGCTGCCCTGCCGAGCCTGACCTGCCGTCATCACGGCAACTCGTCGTCCAGGGAGGGGATCAGCGGTCGCAGGTCGCTCGGGATGTCGCTCGGCAGGCTGCTCGGGAAGCCCGGGGGCAGTGAGCCGGGGAAGCCGGACGGCAGGGAGCTGGGCAGCCGGCTCGGCAGCTCGGTGGGCAGGCTCGGGGTGGGGCGGGGCGAGGGACTCGTGCTCGGGCTGCTGCTCGCGGGCGGCCCGCCGTTCTCCGAGCCGCTCTTCGAGAGGGCCGGCACCAGTACCCCGGCGACCGCACCGGCGGCCACGAGCACGGTGAGGAGGACGAGGAGCGGGTTCCTGCGCCTGGGCGGCTCGGGTGGGCGAGGCGGTACGGGTGGAACGGCCATACCGCCCATCGTCGCCGAGCATCGGGCAACGCGCGGTCCGCGCGCGGTAGTCGGTACGGACTCACGGCATGGACCGCACGGTTCCGAGGCATTCCGCACGGAGATCAGGCGTCAGCGGTTCCCGTGAGTGCCGCCCGGAACAGACGCACGCGTGGCGTGCCCGTGCCGGGACACGCACGCGCGCGTGCGTGTCCCGGCACGGGCTCCCGCGGTGTCAGCCGCGTGCCCCCAGCAGGTGGTCCATCGCCAGCTGGTCGAGCCGTTCGAAGGCCATCCCGCGCGCGGCTGCCGCCTCCACGTCGAACTCCTCGAAGGCCGAACGGTCCGCGAGCAGCGCCTGCAGGCCGTCCTCCGCCGTGGGCTGCGCCAGCTGGTCCAGCCGCGAGGCGCGCAGGGCCTCCTGGACCTCCGGGTCGGCGCGGAAGGCGGCCGAGCGCTCCTTGAGGATGAGGTAGTTGCGCATGCAGCCGGCGGCCGAGGCCCACACGCCGTCCAGGTCCTCGGTCCGCGGCGGCTTGAAGTCGAAGTGGCGCGGGCCGTCGTAGCCGGCGCTCTCCAGCAGGTCGACGAGCCAGAAGGCGGCGCGCAGGTCACCGGCGCCGAAGCGCAGGTCCTGGTCGTACTTGATGCCGGACTGGCCGTTGAGGTCGATGTGGAAGAGCTTGCCCGCCCACAGGGCCTGGGCGATGCCGTGCGGGAAGTTGAGCCCGGCCATCTGCTCGTGGCCGACCTCGGGGTTCACGCCGTACAGCTCCGGGCGCTCCAGGCGCTCGATGAACGCGAGCGCGTGGCCGACGGTGGGCAGCAGGATGTCGCCGCGCGGCTCGTTCGGCTTGGGCTCGATGGCGAAGCGGAGGTCGTAGCCCTGGGAGGTGACGTACTCGCCGAGGAGGTCGAAGGCCTCCTTCATGCGGTCGAGCGCGGCGCGCACGTCCTTGGCGGCGCCGGACTCGGCGCCCTCACGGCCGCCCCAGGCAACGTACGTCTTCGCGCCCAGTTCGGCCGCCAGGTCGATGTTGCGGATCGTCTTGCGCAGCGCGTAGCGGCGCACGTCGCGGTCGTTGGTGGTGAACGCGCCGTCCTTGAAGACGGGGTGGGTGAAGAGGTTGGTGGTGGCCATCGGCACGGTCATGCCGGTCGCGTCGAGCGCCTGCCGGAAGCGCTTGATGTGCGACTCGCGCTCGGTGTCGGAGGACCCGAAGGGGATCAGGTCGTCGTCGTGGAAAGTCACTCCGTGGGCGCCGAGTTCGGCCAGGCGCCGCACCGTCTCGACCGGGTCGAGGGCGCGGCGGGTGGCGTCGCCGAACGGGTCCCGTCCCTGCCAGCCGACGGTCCACAGGCCGAAGGTGAACCTGTCCTCGGGGGTGGGCTGGTAGCTCATGCCGCGACTCCTTGCTCGCTTGCGACTATTTCGTCATGGCGGTTTACAAATTAGTATGCCTGTGCCTTCCTGGGAAGGCACAGGAAGGCCCGGACCGAAAAGAGGAGAGGGCGATGCCAGCAGCCGAGGGTCCGCTCGTCGTCGGTGTGGACTCGTCCACACAGTCCACCAAGGTGCTCGTCGTCGACGCGGCCACCGGACGGGTCGCGGCGAGCGGCCAGGCGCCGCACACCGTCTCCTCCGGGGCCGGCCGCGAGAGCGACCCGCGCCAGTGGTGGGACGCCCTGTGCGCGGCACTGCGCCAGTGCGGGGAGGCGGCGCACGAGGCTGCCGCCGTGTCGATCGCCGGCCAGCAGCACGGACTGGTCACCCTGGACGCCCAGGGAGACCCGGTACGGCCGGCCCTGTTGTGGAACGACGTGCGCTCGGCCCCGCAGGCCCGCCGTCTCGTCGAGCAGCTGGGCGGTCCGAAGACCTGGGCGGAGCGGACCGGCAGCGTGCCCGGCGCCTCCTTCACCGTCACGAAGTGGGCCTGGCTGGCCGAGCACGAACCGGAGGCGGCCCGGTCGGCGGCGGCGGTGCGCCTGCCCCACGACTACCTCACCGAACGCCTGACCGGCCTGGGCACGACCGACCGGGGGGACGCCTCGGGTACGGGCTGGTGGGCGTCCACGACCGAGGAGTACGACGAGGAGATCCTCGCCCACGTGGGGCTCGATCCGGCGCTGCTGCCCCGCGTGGTGCGGCCCGGAGAGGTGTCGGGGACCGTGCGCGACAGCCACGACCTGCCGTTCTCCAAGGGCACCCTGGTCGCTCCCGGCACCGGCGACAACGCCGCCGCCGCGCTGGGCCTCGGGCTGCGGCCCGGAACACCGGTGCTGAGCCTCGGCACCTCCGGCACGGTGTACGCGGTGTCCCGGCACCGCCCGGCCGACCCGTCCGGAACGGTGGCGGGCTTCGCCGACGCGCGCGGCGACTGGCTGCCGCTGGCCTGCACCCTCAACTGCACGCTCGCCGTCGACCGCGTGGCCGCCCTGCTGGGTCTGGACCGCGAGGCCGTCGCGCCCGGCACCGCCGTCACCCTGCTCCCCTACCTCGACGGCGAACGCACCCCGAACCTGCCGAACGCCTCCGGCCTGCTCCACGGGCTGCGCCACGACACCACGCCCGGGCAGCTGCTGCAGGCCGCCTACGACGGCGCCGTGCACGCCCTGCTGGGCGCGCTGGACCTGGTCCTCGACCAGGACGCCGACCGCACCACCCCGCTGCTGCTGATCGGCGGCGGCGCCCGGGGCACGGCCTGGCAGCAGACCGTACGGCGGCTGTCGGGGCGGCCCGTCCAGGTACCCGAGGCCAAGGAGCTGGTCGCGCTGGGCGCCGCGGCTCAGGCGGCGGGGCTGCTGACCGGCGAGGACCCGGCCGCCGTCGCCCGCCGCTGGAAGACGGCCGACGGCCCCGTGCTGGAGCCGGTGGAACGGGACGAGGCGACCCTGACCAGGATCTCCGGGGTACTCTCCGATGCGGCTTCGCTGCTGGATCGGGGCATCCGGACCGGCTGACGGACGCCTGTCGGCGGCCACCGCCCGCACCGCACCGACGACGGACACCGACCCAGGACGACGAAGGCATGACCGCACCGCTGCACCAGGCCCGCCCGGCCGGTCCCGGACGCACGCTGCCCGACAACACCCAGCAGGGCATGCGCCGCCGCAACCTCGCCCGGGTCATGCACACCGTCAGCGCCGAGGGACCGCTGTCGCGGGCGGCGGTCGCCTCGCGCATCGGACTGACCCGTGCCGCGGTGTCGACCCTCGTCGACGAGCTCATCCGGACCGGACTGCTTCAGGAGCTGGGTCCCGAGCGGCCCGGCCGCGTGGGCCGCCCCGGCTCGGCCCTCGCCGTCAGCGGGCGCGGTCCCGCCGGGGTCGGTGCGGAGGTCGGGGTCGACCACCTCGCGGCCTGCGTGGTCGACCTGCGCGGGCAGGTACGGGCACGGGCGGTGCGCCATGGAACGAACCGGGGCCGCTCCCCCGAACCGGTGACGAAGGACCTCACCGCGCTGATACGTCGGGTCGTCGCCGAGGCGGAGCGGCAGGACCTGTGGGCGGCGGGACTGTCGGTCGCCGTGCCCGGCCTGGTCTCACAGGACGGCCGTACGGTCGTGCGGGCGCCCAACCTCGGCTGGCACGACACCGACCTCGGCGCCCTGCTGCCCGGCGGCCTCCCCCTGACCGTGGACAACGAGGCCAACTTCGGCGGGCTCGCGGAACTCTGGCTCGGCGAGGGCGTGCCGCGTGACTTCCTGCACGTGTCGGCGGAGATCGGCATCGGTGCCGCGGTGGTCGTCGACGGACGTCTGCTGCGTGGAACGCGCGGCTTCGCGGGCGAGTTGGGGCATGTACCCGTCGCACCGGAGGGGCCCGCCTGCCCGTGCGGCGGGCGCGGCTGCCTGGAGCAGTACGCCGGAGAGGAAGCCGTGCTGCGGGCAGCAGGCCTGGAACCGGGCGAGGACCGGGTCGGGCTGCTCGCCGCTCGCGCCGCCGCGGGCGACGAGAACGTACGGCGGGCCCTGCGCGACGCCGGCACAGCGCTGGGCGTCGCGCTGACCGGCGCCGTCAATCTGCTCGACCCCGGCAGTGTCGTGCTGGGCGGCGCGCTGTCCGGGCTCGCGCCCTGGCTCCTGCCTTCCCTGGAGACCGAGCTGGCGAGCCGGAGCGCGGGACGGGCCTGCCCGGTGTCCGTCTCCCGGCTGGGCCCCGAGGGTCCCCTGCTGGGTGCCGCGCACGCGGTGGTGCGAGGCGTCCTCGACGACCCCGCGGCGGTGGCCGAACGCGCCTGATTCCAGGCCCGTTTCACCCGTTCGAGTGGCCGAGTTTTCCACAATCCCCCGGTCGTCCACCGATTCCCGTCGCGCCCTTCTGCCCAACCCGCAAGTTCCGTACCGTGATTCACGCGAGGCGCTGCCGTCGTACCGGTCGACGGCAGGTGTTTCCGGTGGACGAGGGACGCGCACGCCACGGGAAGCGACGGGGCAAAAGGCCGCCGAGCCCCCCTCCGCCGGCCTGGCCGGCCTGTACGACGCCGACGGCGCCAAGTGCGTGCCGCTCGCCGACGACCGTCCCCGCAGGCCCCACCGGCACCCTCACAAGCCTCCCGCGCCATCCGACGCCCCTCCCCGCAGAACCGCCCGGCTCCCCCACACAGAAAGGCCACCGCCATGGACCTGGCCCGCCTCCTCCCCAGCAGACGACGGCTGCTCAAGGCCACCGCCCTCGCCGCCGTCCCCTCCGCGTTACTCCCCACCCCGCGGGCCGGCGCGCGGGCGCAGGCCGTCGACTACCCGCCCGTCGAGTGGCGGCCGGCGAGCGGCTCCAACCACACGGCGTCCAACCGGCCCACGACCCACACGCTCGACCGGGTGATCATCCACGTCACGCAGGAGACGTACACCGGCACCCCGGCCATCTTCCAGAACCCGCAGAAGAAGGTGTCCGCCCACTACGTCGTCCGGTCCGCCGACGGACACGTCGCGCAGTGCGTCCGCGAGTCGGACATCGCCTGGCACGCGGGGAACTGGGACCACAACACCCGCGGCATCGGCATAGAGCACGAGGGCTTGGGGGGACAAGCCCGCCTACTTCACCAACGCCCTGTACGAGCAGTCGGCCAGACTCACCGCGGCGGTCTGCGGCAGACACGGCATCCCCGAGGACCGCGCGCACATCATCGGGCACCACGAGGTGCCGGGTACCGACCACACCGATCCCGGGCCCTACTGGGACTGGGTGTGCTACATCAGACTGGTCAACTTCGCCTGACGGCCGGCCCTGTCGAAGAGGTTGTCCGGGCGCACACCGAGGGTGACGATGGCACCAGCCGCATCGTCTTCCGGGGAGGCCGAGTTGACCGATCCGTGGGTGGCTCTGGAGCCGGGAACGGACCCTGCCGAGCGCGCTCGGGCGCTGCGCCGGGCGCACGAGACGTTCACCGAGGTGGGCACGGTGCCGCGCCCGGTGCGTCCGGTGGTGGCCGCCTCGTGGCGGCGTTCCGCGCGGGCCGGCGTCGGGCCGGACGGCACCGCGCGTGTGGAACTGACGGACGGGGCGCTCGGCGCCTACCGGGCGGAGCACCCGTTGGCTCCCGTGATGCCGCTGTTCCGGGAACTGCTGGGCTCGTTCGCCGCCGACGGGGAGCACCTGCTCGCAGTGTGCGACGCGCACGGCAGGCTGCTGTGGGTGGAGGGCCATCCGGCGACACGGCGGAAGGCCGACCGGATGAACTTCGTGCCCGGAGCGCGCTGGGCGGAGTCCGCCGTCGGGACGAACGCGCCGGGCACCGCGGTCGCCGTGGGCCGGCCGGTGCAGGTGTTCGCAGCCGAGCACTACATCCGGCGCGTCCAGCCCTGGACCTGCGCGGCGGCCCCGGTGCACGATCCGCGCACCGGGCAGGTCCTCGGCGCCGTGGACATCACCGGCGGGGACGGGCTCGCGCACCCGCACAGCCTCGGTTTCGTACAGGCGGTGGCGCGGGCCGCCGAGTCCCAGCTGGCGCTGCTCGGCCCCCGCAGCGCCGCCGCCGGCGCGCCCGAGCTGGCCGCGCTGGGCCGCGACGAGGCGCGGCTCACGGTGGGCGGTCGTGGCATACGGCTGAGCCGTCGGCACAGCGAGATCATGGTGCTGCTGGCCCGTCACCCGGAGGGCCTGACCGGGGACGAGCTGCTGTGCGCGCTGTACGAGGACGAGTCGGTCACTCCGGTGACGCTGCGGGCCGAGCTGGCCAGGCTGCGCCGGGTACTCGGTCCAGGTCTGCTCGCCTCGCGCCCGTACCGGCTCACCGTTCCGACGGGGTCGGACATGGCGGTGGTGGAACGGCGGCTGGGGACAGGGGCGGTCTCGACGGCCGCGGCCGCCTACGCCGGCCCGCTGCTGCCCGCCTCGCAGGCCCCGGCGGTGGTGCGGCTGCGGCAGCGCCTCGCCGACGGGCTGCGCGGCGCGCTGATCGCCCGCCGTGACCCCGACCTGCTGGCCGACTGGGCGCACGCGCCGTGGGGCGAGGACGACCTGGATGTGTGGCGGGCTCTCGTCGCCGTACGGCCGAGCGCGACGGCCCGGGCCCGGCTCGCCGCGCTCGAGGCGGAACTGGCGGCACCGCCCGGATGGTCCCGCCCCGCATCCCGCTGACGGCCCGGCCTCAGCCGCCCCGGCGCAACGTCGTTGCAACGTCGGCGTCCCTAGCCTCGCGCCGAGAGCTGCCCAACGACGGGCAGCGCTGCTGAGGGAGGCAGACCAGGATGACCCGTTACGCGGCGCCCGGCACCGAGGGCGCGATCGTCTCCTACCAGGCGCGCTACGACCACTTCATCGGCGGCGAGTACGTGCCACCGGCCCGCGGGCAGTACTTCGAGAACCCGTCGCCGGTGAACGGGCAGCCGTTCACGGAGGTGGCACGCGGAACCGCGGAGGATGTCGAGCGGGCGCTGGACGCGGCGCACGCGGCCGCCCCGGGCTGGGGCCGGACGTCGGTGGGTGAGCGCGCCGGCATCCTGCTGAAGATCGCCGACCGTATGGAGGCCTGCCTCGAACCCCTGGCGGTCGCCGAGAGCTGGGAGAACGGCAAGCCGGTCCGCGAGACGCTGGCCGCCGACATCCCGCTGGCCATCGACCACTTCCGCTACTTCGCGGGCGCGATCCGGGCGCAGGAGGGTTCGCTCGGCGAGATCGACGACGACACGGTGGCGTACCACTTCCACGAGCCGCTCGGCGTGGTCGCGCAGATCATCCCGTGGAACTTCCCGATTCTGATGGCGGCCTGGAAGCTGGCGCCCGCGCTGGCCGCGGGCAACGCGGTCGTCCTCAAGCCGGCCGAGCAGACCCCGGCCTCCATCCACTACTGGATGAGCCTGGTCGCCGACCTGCTGCCGCCCGGCGTGGTGAACATCGTCAACGGCTTCGGCGTGGAGGCGGGCAAGCCGCTCGCCTCCAGCCCGCGGGTGGCGAAGGTGGCGTTCACCGGCGAGACGACGACGGGGCGGCTGATCATGCAGTACGCCTCGGAGAACATCAAGCCGGTCACGCTGGAGCTCGGCGGCAAGTCGCCGAACATCTTCTTCGACGACGTCTCGGCGGCGCACGACGACTTCCGCGACAAGGCGCTCGAGGGCTTCACGATGTTCGCACTCAACCAGGGCGAGGTGTGCACCTGCCCGTCCCGGGCTCTGATCCAGCGCGGCCACTACGCCGACTTCGTCCAGGCCGCCGTCGCCCGCACCGAGCTCATCACGCCCGGCCACCCCCTGGACACCGACACGATGATCGGCGCCCAGGCCTCCAACGACCAGCTGGAGAAGATCCTCTCCTACCTGGACATCGGCCGGCAGGAGGGCGCGCGGGTCCTGACCGGCGGTGAACGGATCGAGTACGACGGCGAGTTGAAGGGCGGTTACTACGTCCAGCCGACCATCTTCGAGGGCGACAACCGGATGCGGATCTTCCAGGAGGAGATCTTCGGCCCGGTCGTCTCGGTGACGTCCTTCGACGACTTCGACGACGCCATCAAGATCGCCAACGACACGCTGTACGGCCTCGGCGCCGGCGTATGGACCCGGGACATGAACACCGCCTACCGCGCCGGCCGCGCGATCCAGGCGGGCCGCGTCTGGACGAACTGCTACCACCAGTACCCGGCGCACAGCGCCTTCGGGGGCTACAAGCAGTCCGGAATCGGCCGCGAGACCCACAGGATGATGCTGGACCACTACCAGCAGACGAAGAACCTCCTGGTGTCGTACTCGCCGAAGAGGCTCGGCTTCTTCTAGACACAGGAAAAGGGCGCCTGACCAGGGAAGATGCCCGTCAGGCGCCCTTCTCGGCGCACACCTGAGCAGCGGGTCGGAGTACTGTCTTACTCCCGATATCTCCCACCGGTATCCCGGCCTCGACCAGCAGTTCCGGGGCATTTCCGGGCCAGGGTGTCCTCCGACGCACCCTCCGCATCGTCCGTCGGCTCCTCCCACCGCCGCATGGACTCCTCGATCAAGCTGTTGGCATGGTTGCGTGCTTCGGCCAGGAACTTGGCGTAGTAGCGGAAGAGGACCTGGGTGCTCTGCCCGGCTCGGCGTGCGCGCTCCGCGAGGTCGACGCCGGAGGCCAGCCAGAACGAGATGCCGGCGTGGCGCAGGTCGTAGGGGCGCTTCGCCAGCTCAAGAGCGTGCTCGTCAAGGGTGAGAGCAGCCTCACGTGCTCGCCCCCGAGTGATGCCGTACGCCGAGGCGTCGATGTAGTTCCCCGCTGCGTTGCGGAACAGGCGCCCATCGGGTGCAACTCCGAAGCGTCGGATGTGTCCGCGCAACATGCGGACGAGCACTGGAGGGATCGGCACGGGCCGCGTGGCCTCGGCCGCTCGCCGTTTCAGGGAGTGGATCTCGTGCACAGCGCCGTCATCCGTCCACTCCTTACCGGCCGCCGGCATGGTGCGCGGCAACCTCACCCTGCTTCAGGCCACCGCCATCACCGACCGCTGGGGCACCACCCACTACGGCCGCCTCTCCGACCTTCTCGCAGCCCCTGCAACCACCGCCGCCGCACTCACTCCCTCCGCGGGCGCCGCCCTCGCGCCCCTCCTCGGCGGCTATCCGCACCTCTTCGGTCTCCTGACCGTCATCTCCTTCGCCGCCGCACTCATTACGCCCTGGACAGCGACTTCTTCTGCCAACAGGGCGGTCCAGCTATCCGGCTGACGGGCAGTCCTCGACGATGCGAACCCGCTCCCGAACCGGCTTCCAATGGCGGTCCGGCGAGCGGGTTCGCCGTTTCGCCACTCCAGGAATCCGCGGACTCGCGCGCTTCCGACGTCACCACGCAGAAGACGGCCACGCCCCAGCTCGGAGACGAGCAGTGGAGCCAGCCCCTCATCTTCTCCGCCGGCGGGCGGAACAGCATCGTCAAGCAGATCGCGATCCGTAACGGGAACATGCTGCTGATCGTCCCTGGCTCACCTGGCCTCGTCGACCGGTACCTCGACAAGGCTCTCGCCAAGGTGACAACAATCCGCTGACGTACCTCCGCACGCCACGGCGTGCCCGGCCATGCGAACGGTCAGGAGCGCCGTGGCGTGTCAGGCCCTCCGGGAACGGCGCTTAGCCACTCCTGGGCGGTGGTGGCGGTGACTTCGTCGTTCGAGGCGTCATCGGCCGATGCTCCGAGCGTGGGATGGGGCAGGCGGCCTTCTGCCGGAAGTCGATCACGGCGCGCGGAGTGAGCAGCTGCGGGTAATCAAGCGCCCTCCCACGATGGCTGCGCGCCGTACCGAACTTACGGGGCCGGCGCTGGTCTCCCAGAGGGAGAGGAGAGTACGAGCCACAGCTGTGCTTGTCAGATTGTCAACCGCCGTGCCACAGCCGCCGTCATCAGATGCACCTGCCATGATCTTCCTTGTGAACAAGGGGGATTGTGGCTGAGTCGGCGTACGTATCACTGTCAGTAAGGAGGCGGGGGCAGAAGACGGTGCAACGCAAATGCCCGGCCTCCCGAATCGAGAGACCGGGCTTTCGTATGCGAACGGCGCATCGGTACTCAGCTGGCCGGGACGCGCAGGAGTCGGTCCCGCGTGCTCTCCGGCAGTACCCGGCGCAGGACCGGCGCGGTGGAGCTGAGGGAGGCAGCGAAGGCGGCGACGAGGTCGTGCGGCACGCCGGCGCCGAAGGACACGGCCCACAGGAAGGGCGCGCCCACCTCGGGCTCTGCCCATGCTTGCCATCCGGCAGGTCCTGCCTCGTCCGAGTGGAACTCGCGGGCCCCCACCAGTGGGGTGACGGTGCGCTCCAGGCCGGCCATGCCGCCGACGAACACGTTGACGATCGCGAGCAGCACGAACTGGGCGAGGTTGGCGCGCAGCCCGAGCCGGATGCCGTCGGCGGCATCGGGCGTGCTGGTGGTGCCGGGCCGGGTCACTGCCCCTCCTGCAGTACGCGGCCGGTGGCACGTGCCCAGTCGTCGGGGCCGCCGACGAGCACGGCCAGGTCGTCGGCGCCGGTACGGACCAGCAGGCTGGCGGCCGTGATGGCGCGCTCGCCATGCCCGCACATCACCACCGCCCCCTTCGGTGCTGCCCGGGATTGCCGGCGCAGGGTGCCGAGTTCGGCATGGAAGGCGCCGGGGATGTGCCCGGCCGCATACTCGGCCTGCTGGCGGACGTCGAGAACGGGGCGGCCACCGATCCGGTCCGGCGTCACGAGCTCCAGAGCCCGCACACCTCCGCCACCTGCCCGCCAGGCGTCCATGCCGCCCGCGAGCTGTCCGGCGAGGCGGTCGTATCCGATCTTCGCCGCCTGCCGGACGACCTCCATGGCGTCCTGGCCGGGGCCGAACACGAACACCAGCGGAATCTCGGGCGGCAGCAGCCAGCCCAGCCAGGTCGCGAACGCCTCCCGAAGCGGGATCGAGACGGCCCCGGGAACGTGCCCGGCGGCGAACTGCTCAACCGGTCGAACATCGACCAACTGTCCACCCTGGGCCAGCAGCCCCCGAACCGCCGCCGCATCCAGCGGCGCCAGGCCCCGGGCGACGGGCAGGAGGGCCGGTCCGCGCCGGTTGACCTGCGCGAGGCGGTCGAAGTAGGCGGGGTAGGAGCCGAGACCGGCCAGCAGCCGGCGGGCGAAGGTGTCCTCATCCCGTGCGGCAAGCAAGGGGTTGGTCTGCTTCTGCGCGCCGATGGTGGTGGTGCGCTGCGCCCCGGGCGGGGCGGAGCAGAAGGAGCCGGCCCCGTGGGTGGGCCACACCGCGGTGGCGTCCGGCAGGATGGCCAGGCGGTGCAGGGAGCGGTACTGGGCGCGGGCCAGCTCCTCGGCGCGGTCGGGGCCGAGCAGGTCGGTGCGGGCGGCCGAGCCGACGATCAGGGAACCGCCGGTGAACACCCCCAGCTCCCGCCGGTCGTCCAGAAGCAGGTAGGACAGGTGCTCGTCGGTGTGGCCGGGCGTGGCCAGGGCCCGCAGGGTGAGCCCGCCCAGGTCGACCTCATCGCCGTCGGACAGCGGGGTGTGATCGAAGGTGCGGTGCCCGGCGGCGGAGGCCAGCACGGTGGCGCCGTCATCGTGGGCGAGCTGGAGGGCGCCGGTGAGGAAGTCGGCGTGCAGGTGGGTGTCGGCCGCATACGCCACGGTCAAACCGCGCTTGGCGGCGGCCTCGCGCAGGGCGCGCAGGTCCAGGGAGGCATCGACGGCCAGGGCGCGGCCGTCGCCGAGGTCGGCGAGGTAGGCGCTGTTACCCAGTCCCTCGTCGACCAGGGGTATCAGGTGCTCTTCGGCGAAGGCCACGGCGTCCTCCCATGGCAGGCCGGGCCAGGGTGGCGGACACCATCCCGCTACTCATACAATATTCCACGGATCTATGGAGGAGTCCATGGGAGACCACGCCCGCAAGGCCGCCCTGTTCGAGGCGCTCGCCACCACCGGCAAGGCGCTGTCCAACGGCAAGCGCCTGGAACTGCTGGACCTGCTGGCCCAGGGTGAACGCACCGTGGACGCCCTCGCCAAAGCGGCCGGGCTGGGTCTGACGACCGCCTCCGCGCACCTGCAGACCCTCAAGCGGGCCGGGCTGGTAGCCACCCGCCGCCAGGGCACCCGCATCCACTACCGGCTCGCCGGCGACGACGTCGCCGCCCTGTATGCGCTGCTGCGCAACGTCGCCGAAGTCCACCAAGCCGCGGTCCCCGCCGCCCGGGACGCCTACCTCGGCCCCGACGACGGGCAGGAAGTCACCCGCGAGGAGCTGCGCGCCCGCGCCCAGGCCGGGGAGGTGGTGGTGCTGGATGTGCGGCCGGAGGAGGAGTACCTGGCCGGGCACATCCCCGGCGCGATCTCCATCCCGGTGCAGGAGCTTGCCGGACGGATCACCGAACTGCCCGAAGACACCGAGATCGTCGTCTACTGTCGCGGCGCGTACTGCGTGCTCGCCTACGACGCGGTACGGCTGCTGGCCGACCGCGGACGGCGCGCGCTGCGGCTGAACGACGGCATGCTGGAGTGGCGCCTGGCCGACCTGCCCGTCGCCACCGGGGAGCCTGCATGACCCACAGCCTTCCGTCGCACCCGGGACCGGTCGGTCGGCCGGTCCACCTGGACCACAACGCCACCATCCCCATCGACCCGCGCGTGACCGCGGCGATGCCGCCCCATGCCACGGCCGACCTCACCGTCGACGGCACCAGCCTGCAGATCCGCCGACCACTGGAGCCGTACGGTGTTGGGCGCCCCCTCCTCCTGGCGAGGTCGAACGCCCTGGCCGCATCCGGGCCGAGGTGCCCGTCCAGGGTGTGCATCCCGTGACTCCGGACTCCCCGCGGGGGCTGGTGCTCGGGAGGATCGTTGCTCAACGGCGTTGCCGTGTCCCGATCACCCGCGTGTGGCGCCTGGCCGCAGGTCGAGCTTGCGCAGCAGCTGGGCGTTGAGGGCGACGACGATGGTGGACAGTGACATGAGGACGGCGCCGACCGACATGGGGAGGACGAATCCGATCGGGGCCAGGACGCCGGCGGCGAGGGGCACGGAGATCAGGTTGTAGCCGGTGGCCCACCACAGGTTCTGCTTCATCTTGCGGTAGCCGGCCTGCGACAGGTCGATCACCGACAGGACGGAGCGGGGGTCGTCGCTGGCCAGGATGACCCCGGCGGAGGCGATGGCCACGTCGGTGCCGGCGCCGATGGCGATGCCGATGTCGGCCTGGGCCAGCGCGGGGGCGTCGTTGACACCGTCGCCGACCATGGCCACCGTTTTGCCCTCGCCCTGCAGCGCCTTGACGGTGGCTGCCTTGTCCTCGGGGCGGACGCCGGCGAACACCCGGTCGATGCCGAGGTGGTTGCCGACCGATTCGGCGACCGCCCGGGCGTCGCCGGTGATCATGACGACCTCGATGCCTCGTCGGTGCAGCGCGTCGACGGCCTGGCGGGATTCCGGCCGGATCTCGTCGGCCAGTTTCAGTGCTCCGATCACCACGCCGTCGCGCAGCGCGTGCAGGATGATGGCGCCCTCTTCCCGCCACTGCTCGGCTGCCTCGAGTTCCTGCTGGTGCTCCTCGTCCAGCAGCATCGGGCCGCCGACCCGGACGGTCCGGTCATCGATGGTGGCGGTGACGCCGAGGGCGGGTGCCGAGGTGAAGCCGCTCGCCCGGGGGATGTCGAGGTCGCGCTCGCGGGCCGCGCGGACGATGGCCTTGGCCAGCGGGTGTTCGCTGTCGGCTTCGGCCGCGGCGGCCAGCGCGAGCACCTCGTCGCCGGTGAGGCCGGAGGCCGGTTCGACGGCGGCCAGGGTCGGCTCGCCCTTGGTGAGGGTGCCGGTCTTGTCGAACAGGACCGCGGTGACGGTGCGCATGCTCTCCAGCGCGAGCCGGTCCTTGATCAGGACTCCGCCGCGGGCGGCGCGTTCGGTGGCGATGGACACCACCAGCGGTATCGCAAGCCCGAGCGCGTGCGGGCAGGCGATCACGAGCACCGTGATCGTGCGGGTGACCGCGTCGTCGGACCGGTCGAGCAGCAGGGCCCACACCAGGACCGTGACGACGGCCGCGCCGAGGGCGAACCAGAACAGCCACCCCGCGGCGACGTCGGCCAGCCGCTGCGCGCGTGAGGATGAGTTCTGCGCCTCGGCCACGAGGCGCCTGATACCGGCGAGCGCGGTGTCCTCGCCGGTGGCGGTGACCTCGATGCGCAGGCCGGAGTCGGTGGCGACGGTGCCGGCCACCACGTGGTCGCCGACGCCGCGGCGTACGGTCCGGGACTCGCCGGTGACCATCGACTCGTCCATCTCGGCCGTACCGTCGACGATCCGGCCGTCCGCGGGGACGCTGCCACCGGGCCGGATCAGGACGGTGTCGCCCACCCGCAGCTCACCCGGGTGCACGGTGACGACCTGGTCGCCGTCGAGCCGTTCGGCCTCGTCGGGCAGCAGCGCGGCCAGGGAGTCCAGGGCCGAGGTCGTCCGGGCGAGCGAGCGCATCTCGATCCAGTGCCCGAGCAGCATGATGACGATGAGCAGGGCCAGCTCCCACCAGAAGTCCAGGTGGTGGCCGAGGATGCCCAGGCTGGCGCCCCAGGAGGCGACGAAAGCCACCGTGATGGCCAGCGTGATCAGCAGCATCATTCCCGGCCGGCGAGAGCGTATCTCGGACGCGCCGCCGGTGAGGAACGGCCGGCCACCCCACAGGTACATCACGGTACCCAGCAGCGGCGAGATCCAGGTCACCCAGTCGGCCTGCGGCAGCCGGTAGCCCAGCAGCGAGGCGAACATGCCGGAGAACGCCACGACGGGCACGGCCAGCACCAGCATCACCCAGAACAGCCGCCGGAACTGCCCGACATGATCACCGTGGGCGCCGCCACCCGTGTGGTGCGCATGCCCCGCGTGGCCGGCGTGATCGGACCCGTGATGCCCGTCGTGCCCGGTCATGCCGTGCTCCCCGTGTCCGGCGTGGGCAGCGGAAACGGCCGACGGCGCATCGTCGAGGAGCCCGCGCTGGTGGTCGTGGTGGTGCTCGCGACTGGTCATGATTACTTCTCCTCGCGGTGATGCTCAGTAGCTACCGGAGACGGTAGTGGTAGTGCTGCTCCGCGGAAGTCCGTGGAGCGGTGCCTCGATGCTGAGTGCTTCGGCCGACCCGTCAGCGCTTCCTCGGCGAATTCCGCGGACGCCCCGGTCGGCAGCGCTGCCGCGTGCTTACTTGAACGACCGTAGACGCAGGCTGTTGGTGACGACGAAGACCGAGGAGAAGGCCATCGCAGCGCCGGCGATCATCGGGGTGAGCATGCCGGCGGCGGCGAGGGGCAGGGCGGCGACGTCGCAGCCGAAGGCCCAGAAGAGGTTGCCCTTGATGGTGGCCAGGGTCTTGCGGGAGAGGCGGATGGCGTCGGCCGCCACTCGCAGGTCACCGCGGACGAGGGTGAGGTCGCCGGCCTCGGTCGCCGCGTCGGTGCCGGTGCCCATGGCCAGGCCCAGGTCGGCGGTGGCGAGGGCGGCCGCGTCGTTGACGCCGTCGCCGACCATGGCGACCGTACGGCCCTCGGCCCGCAGCCGCTCGACCACACCACGTCGACCTTGCCCTGCGGCAGGACTTCGGCGATCACTTGGTCGATGCCCACGGCCCGGGCCACAGACTCGGCGGCGAGCCGGTTGTCGCCGGTCAGCAGGACCGGCGACAGGCCGAGCCTGCGCAGTTCGGCCACGGCTTCGGCGCTGTTCTCCTGGATGGCGTCGGCGACGGTGAGGACGCCGCGCGCCTCGCCGTCCCAGGCGACGACGACTGCCGTACGCCCCTCGGCCTCCGCCGCGGCCTTGGCCTTGGCCAGTTCGCGGGGCAGCTCGATGGCCCACTCGTGCAAGAGCTTCTCGCGCCCGACGAGTACGGCGTGGCCGTCGACGACGCCCTGGACGCCGAGGCCGGCGACGTTCTCGAAGTTCTCCGGTACGGGCAGGCTCCCGGCCCGGTCGGCTGCGCCCGCTGCGATGGCCTGCGCGATCGGGTGCTCCGAGGCGTGCTCCAATGCGCCTGCCAGGCTCAGCAGTTCGCCCTCGTCCACGTCCGGTGCCGTGAACACGTCCTGGAGCTGCATCCGGCCGGTGGTCACTGTGCCGGTCTTGTCCAGGACGACGGTGTCGACACGGCGGGTGGTCTCCAGGACCTCGGGCCCTTGATGAGGATGCCGAGCTGGGCGCCGCGGCCGGTGCCGGCCATCGGCGCGGTCGGCGTGGCCGGCCCGAGCGCGCAGGGGCAGGCGGTGATCAGGACGGCCACGGCGGCGGTGAAGGCGGCGGTCACGTCGCCGGTGACGCCGAGCCAGACGCCGAGCGTGGCGGCGGCGATCAGCAGGACCGCGGGGAAACGGAAACCGGCTCAGTGCTCAGAGTCTCCTGATGAGTGGTGACCGTGGGACTCGTGCCGACTCGTCGGCCTCCGGCCGGTCGGCGCGGGTTCCGCGTCGCGCAACCCGGACATGATGACCGTGACAAGCCGTTCGGCCGCCGCGTCGGAGGGCAGGGCGGCAGCCCCTGTGAGGGCGTGGAGGCAGTACGTCGCGAGCTCGTCGGGCGCGACATCACCACGGAAGTCGCCGGTCCTCGCGCCCTCGGCCAGCAGGTCCCGGATCATGCCGTGGAGCTGCTGCTGCGCTCGGGCGACCCGCTCGTCCCGATGAAGGAACGCCGCGAGTTCGGTGCCGTGGTGGCCGCGTGACCGGCGCGAGATGTGAGCGAACGCTCTCAGGACCGCCTCCAGCCGCTCGCCGGCTTCGTCGGTCTGGTCCCGGACCTCTGCCAGCTGTCCCAGGTGATCGGTGATCTGGCGGTCGTGCCAGGCAAGCAGGATCGCCTCGACGTCCGGGAAGTACTTGTACAGCGTGGCCCGGCCGATGCCGGCCTGCTCGGCGATCTGCGACATCGTCACCGACCGCACGCCGTGCTCGGCGGCCAGTTCCGCCGTGGTGTTCAGAATCGCGTCGCGCACCGCGCGGCGGTGCGCCTCGATGGTCTCGTTCCACAGCTTCGGCACCCCATCAGTGTATGCACTGACGGTGTCGATACATGCTGGTTGACATCGCAGACAGTGTGTCTCGTAAAATTCGGATGTCGTCGACCGGGCGACAACCGACCCGCAAGGAAGGGCTCGCACATGGCCGACTCCCCGTCTCGCTTCGACGCCACCGACTTGGGGCCCGGGCCCGTGGCGCATCCGGGGATGCCGCGTTGGGTGAAGGTGTTCGGGATCGTCGCCGGATCCGCCCTGCTGGTGGCGTTCGTGCTCATGCACACGATCGGCGGCGGGATGGGCGGCCACTGATCGCCATGGCCATGAACCCCCGCCTCCGCAGGCTCGCCCTCACCGCGCACATCACCTTCTCGGTCGGCTGGCTCGGCGCGGTTGCCGTCTTCGTCGTCCTCGCCACCGTGGGGCTGGCCGGCGACAATGCCGACACCGTGCGCAGCGCCTACCTCGCGATGGAGTTGACCGCCTGGTTCATCCTGGTCCCGCTGAGCTTCGCCTCGTTGCTGACCGGGCTCGTGCAGGCTCTGGGGACCGCCTGGGGGCTGTTCCGCCACTACTGGGTCGTGTTCAAGCTGCTGATCAACGTGGTTGCGACCGTACTGCTGCTGGTGCACATGCAGGTGGTCGGGCATGTCGCCGGGGCTGCGGCCCGGGCGACCCTCGCCAGTGGCGATCTCGTGGGGATGAGGGTCCAGCTGCTGGCCGACGCCGCCGCGGCCCTGCTCGTACTGATCGTGGCGGTGACGCTGTCGGTGTACAAGCCGAAGGGGCTGACCCGTTACGGGTGGCGTGGGCAGCATGAATCCCGAGCACGCGAGCGGCTCGCTGCCACAGAGGGGGCGGCTCGGCAGCCGGCGTGACGGCCCGCTGACACCGCCCTGCCATCCGGCAGCCCACGGCCGCACGCCTCCGTTCGGTCCCTCATGGCCAACTTCCTGTTGGAGAGGGATACAGCGAACACTGGTCGCCCCTCACTGGCCGTTCGTCCGTCCGGCCTTCGTGCCGCTCTCGTCGGAAGCGACCCGGGCCTGGAAGCCGCGCACCCTGCCGAGGCTGCACGGCCACGTCTGCACCCCGATGTGCGAGATGCCCTGTGGAGAGCAGGTTGCGGTGGACGGACTTGAGCGCCAGGCCCCTCACGCATCGCGAGATGCTCGTCCTACTTCCCGAGCGCGCCCTTCGCGTTGAAGGGCGGAGCGACGGTGGATGCGGGTAGTAGAGCGGATCGGCTGTGCCGCTGCCGGGCCGAGCCCCTCATCACAACAGAGCACTCCGGCACCGGCGGTTCGTCCCGTCGTGGAACGACTCAGGAAGCGAGGGGCGCGAGTTCGGTGAAGGTCTTGCCACCGTCGCGTGACTCGTACACGCCGGTCATCGTAGCGGCGAGGATGTGGTCGGCGTTCACGGCGGTCAGCGCCTGGGGCTGTCCACCGGGCACGGTCGTGAGCTCCTTCCACGTCTTGCCGCCATCGGCGCTGCTGCTCAGCTTCCCGGAGACGTCGATACCGAAGAGGGAGTTCTCCGCGGGCCAGGACAGGAACGCCTGGACCTGACCGGAGCCCTTGCCGAAGGTGCGGCCACTGTCGGTGCTGATGACGACACCCTCGGCAGTGGTGGCCAGCAACTTGTCGCCGGCGGGGCTCACCGCGAGGTCGAGAGCCTCCAACGTCGCCCGGTCGTCCCAGTTCTTGAGGTCGGTGCTGACCCGGATCCGGCCGCTCTCGTATCCATAGACAGTGCCCTTGGCCGAGTCCAGGGAATGGAAGTCGGCCTCTCCTGACAGGGATCGGGACGTCCAGGTGCGTCCGGCGTCCTTGGTCTCGATCAGGCCCAGGTTGCCCGGGCGGCCGCTGCCCGGGGCGCCGTGTCCGCTGGCGACGAACGTGCTCTTCCCGGTCACGGTGAAGCCCATGAAGTCGTCCTTGCGGTCGCCGACGAGCCTCGGCTTCTGGCCTTCGGCGACCGTATACAAGCCGTCGTGGGTAGCGACATACACACGGCCGTCGGCCGGGTCGACGCCCAGCCCGTGCACGTGGGAAAGAGCCTCCGGCGCCGCAGACACCCCGGGCGACCGTCCCGCGCCGGATGACCCGTTTCCGCAGGCGGCGAGGACCAGGGAAGCGAGGGCAGTACCCGCAGCAGTGATCAGAGTACGGGTGGCCGAACGTGCAGTCACAGAACTTCCTTGCTATGTACGGCTTGCGGCACTTACGGCCTTGTAGCGGTGTAGAACGGCATGCAGCTCACCTGGGTGCCCTCAACTGCTCTCGCTGGTGCGAGGGACATTGATGGCCGTGCCGTTGCCGATGCGGATGCTGATACTTTTGCACTGATTGTCATCATACCGGCAGACAATGTTGCCGGACGTGGCAGGTCCAGCAGGGATACCTTGCGGCCGACGTCGTACATCCTCGCGGGTATTCAGGTTGGACTCATGGAATCCGTCGGCTCGTGACGGTTCTTGATCGCTGCGGTACGACGTCGTCGTGCGATACGCGCATGGGGGCGGGCCGACGCCCAGGGAACAGGGGAAGCGAGAGCGGGCACGTCTGGAGGCAGTTCGTTCGTGGTGAGAAGACCGAGGCCGTCGCGGGAGACCTTCGGGTGACGTCACGATCGGTGCGGCGCTGGCGGCGAATGTGGGAAAAGGGCGGTGCGGACGCACTGCGCTCGAAGGGTCGGCCTCGGTGGAGCGGCTGAGTCCGGAACAGTGCGAACGGGGCGGGCCCCGGATTTCCTGGGGCACGCTGCTCGAAGGTGATCGTGAGTCAGCCGGTCCCGTCGTTGCCCTCCTGCTCGGGCTCGGGCGCAGCGCGGAGGCGGGCGATGACGCCGGCACCAATGCCCACGACGACAAGGACTCCGGCACCGCCGAGGATCCACAGGGTGGCGTCGGCTCCGTCGATGCGTCCGAAGCCTGCCGGGTAGCGGGGCAGGACCTTCACGGTGTGTTCGGGGTCGAGATTCTTGAAGGCGTCGGATGAGATGGGGGGCTTCTGTAAAGGTGGCCCGTGGAGCGGCCGGCAGCGTGGGCCATGCAGGTCAGGTGTGGTGAGGGAAGCAGATTGCAGCGGTGGGGAGCTGGCGGATCAGCGTGCCCGACTGCTGCGGGGAACCGGCGGAGACGGAACCTTGCAAGCGGTCCGAGCGGTAGCACGGACCGGCGCGGGCGGCGGCCAGGAGCCGGGGAACCAGACGGAGGCGTACTGCTCGACGGCGTCCCGCAGCCTGTTGGTGTGGGCGCCTTCCACGGCACCCGGTCAGGGGCGTCCCTGTGCTCCTTGAACACGGCGTATCCGGACGTACTTGGCGTCCGGCCGTACGTCGAATCGCGGTGGTCGAAAGTCTTGTGGTCCGCGAACCGCAGGTGGACGGCATCGAGTTCGCCTCGGTCCTGGTGGATCGTGGCGAGCCGCAGGCCGTCGTACTCGTCGGAGCGGATGGTGGGGCTGAAGTCGATCCGCAGCCGCGGCGGCCCCTCGGCCGTGGGGTGGCGTGGTAGGTGTTGCCGACGACGGTCGCGTCGGCGAAGGGAAGGTTCAGTTCGGCGAAGAACTCCCGTGCGTACATCGGCATGTGGGTATCCGGGTGCTGGTCAGCGGCGGGTCCCGGTAGGACCGGGCGGCTGGTGCTGCTCCGGCGCGGGACGCTGGAGGCAGGGAGGGCGGCCGGGCGACGGGCCGCGGCGCGCTGGACGTCGAGCGGTGCCGGGGCCGGTGGGGGCGGTGGGATGATCGGTGTGAGGCGGGCCATTCCTTCGACGTAGTTGTGGGTGTCCTCTCGTCACCGGGGTAGCGGGGCCGGGTCGGAGACGCACTCGGTGACGGCCCGGACGAGGGCGACGGGGGTGTCGGTGCTGGCGGTGGCGTACCAGGCGGGGCGGTCGAGTGAGGTGCCGGCCCGCAGCTGCCAGCGGGCGTCGCGGGTGGTCGGCTCGGCCTCCGGGTCGAGGTCGCCGGAGCGCCCGCTGTGATCGCCTGGGCCGCCGACGAGACCGGCGCGCGCGATGAGGAGACGGTCGCCCACGGCGGCCGTGACGCCTGTTCGCAGGCAACCTTCGCCTCGCCGTACAACGTGCGGTCGACCTCGCTCCGGTCGGTGGGAGCAAGGAGGGCTGTGGACTCGTCCGCGTCCGGCGTGGCACGGGAGGCGTATGCGTTGCCGGAGGAGACACAGACCCAGTGCCCGGCCCTGCCGCCCAGTGCGTTGAGCGCTGCACGAACGAAGCCCGGCTGCCATGACACCTCGATGACCGCATCCCAATCGCGGTCGAGCAGAGGTGCGTACGCCGGAGGATCACGTCGGCCGGCGGCCATCAGCACCGCTCCGTCCGCGACTTCTCCGCTTTCGCCGCGGGCGAGGCACGTCACCCGATGACCGCGCTCAATCGCCTGCCGCGACAGTTCCCGGCCCACCCATGCTGTCCCGCCCAGAACCAAGACCTCCATCCCGACACCCAAGCGCCGCGGACGCCGAGCACCCGGGCGGGTTCGCCGACAGCGGACCCGATGCCGTCAACTGATCGCCGCAGCCCGCACGCAGCGCATCGGGCAGACGCCAAGCAGCCGCAGTCAGCCGTCCCTGCACTCGCGCCCCCGGAGTGCCGTCGTTCTCCATGAACATCGGCGCGTGCTCGGATCTCCCAGCGCCTCCCCGACCGGTGGACGAATGGCTGCTGTCAGCAGTGCACGAAGCCCGCCCCGGCAGCCCCGAGTGCTCACTGGGCCAGGAGATCATGGAGCACCGCCTGCTCAAGCTCCAGCTCGCCACCACCATCCGTGCCGCTGGCCACCAGGCCGACCTGCTCCGCTTCGGCGACTACACCATCGACCAACTTCACACACCCTCACCCGCGTACGATCCGACGCTGGATGCCGCCCCCGAGAAGGCTGGCGGGCGGACCGCAGCGCAACAGTGACCACGTACAGTGGCTGGGCGGCTGACATGCGGCCGCCCAGCCTGGGCGCGCGCATTGGCACCGGTGCAACCCGATCATGGTCCCGTGCGCCCGGGAGTCAGGTGAGCGCTGCCGCCACAAGTGCGGCAGTATCGGCGACCAGCGACTCGTCCGCCGGCGCTGCGGAATCGTGCTTCGTGGACAGGACCGCCAGCACGACCGGGCCCTGGCCCGGCGGCCATGCGATGCCCACGTCGTTGGTGGTGCCGTAGTTGCCGGTGCCGGTTTTGTCCGCGACCGTCCAGTCTTTGGGCAGCCCGGCGCGGAAGCGATTTCCGCTGGTCGTGTTGTTCAGCAGCCACAGGGTCAACCGGTCCCGGTCCGCCTCTTCGAGGGCGTCCCCGAGGATGAGCCGGCTGTAGGTCCGACCGAGGGCGAGCGGGCTTGAGGTGTCGGTCACCCTCCCTGGCTCTGCCGAGTTCAGATCGGGCTCCCACCGGTCCAGCCGGGTCACGCTGTCGCCGATGGAACGGCAGAAGCGGGTGACCGCGCTCGGGCCGCCGAGCTCACGCAGCAGAAGGTTCGCCGCCGCGTTGTCGCTGTGGTCGATGGCGGCCGCGCAAAGGTCGGCGACGGTCATGCCGCCCGCGAGGTTGTCCGGCAGTCCCGTGATCGGCGCGTAGCCGGACTCGGTGACGTCCTTGTCGGTGTAGCGGATCAGCTCGGCAAGGAACGTGCCGTCACGATCGAGGTCCCTCAGCACCGCTGCCACGGCGATCGTCTTGAACGTCGAGCACATCGGGAACAACTCCCTCGCCCGGTACAGCACCGTCCTGCCTGTGGCCGGATCCTGGGCGAAAACTCCGAGCCGTGCGGAATGCGCGCGCTCAAGATTGCGCAATTGTCCGGTGATCTCCTTGCGGCCCATGCCCTGGGCGAAGGCCCCTCCCCCGGCGGGGAGAACGACGGTGAGAGCCGTCGCGGCGACCCCGGCAAGAACCCCACGCCGACTCGGGCGCACGTCCATGAACGTCTTCCTCCACTCGTGCCGTCACCAGTCATGACAGTCGCCCATTTCAGGACATTTGACCCCTGCTTGTCCACCATCAGGGCGCAGCTTCAGAGGACTGTGTTCCTACCGCAGCCCCCACCATCGGAGCAGCAGGTCCATCGCGTGCCCGTCTCAAAGGCTCCCTCGACAATCACGGTCCGCAGTCCTCCACGGAGCGAGCGCACTACCCAGCGCCTCTCCGAAGACCAAGCGGAGCAGCACGGCGGCACCGTCACCTCGACGGCCGGCCCGCCCACTGACCGGGCCGGCCCCGGCCCGCCGCCCCGCACCCTGCGGGGCGACGGGTCACCGCACGCCCGCTCGACGAGCAGGCAGCAGGGCGCGCAGATAACGCCGCCGGAAGAACCGCTGCGCGACCAGCAGCACCGGGAACACCAGGCGCCACGGCCCGTGCGGGGCGGCACGGGTCAGGGAGCGGATTGTCAGCGCGACCGTGCCGTCGGGGGACCGGTGGACGACGAAGGCCTCCTCGCCGCTCACGGGATGGCCGGGCAGGGTGCCGTAGGCGAAGCCGCAGCGGTCCGGGGTGTCGACGACGGCGACGACCCGGACGGGCTCCCGCACCGCAAACGGACCGAACGCCGCGGTGATGCGGTACTCGGCCCCCTCCACGACCCGGCCCCCGGCACCGTCGCGGCCCGTCACCGTGAAGCCGCTGCGCCGCTTGACGCCCCAGCGCAGCACCGCGTCCGCCGCGGCGTGCCAGTCGGTCTCCCCGCGCCCGATGACGACGGTACGGGCGTAGGGGCGCAGACCTGTGATCCCCACCGGCCAGGGCTCTTCGGCGGGCCGGGTCGCACCGGCCGGCCCGTAAGTGAGTTCGCCCGACGGCGGACCGCGTCTCGTACGGCTGTTGGGCATGGCGTTCCAGTTCGGAAGGGTGGACGGGCCATGAGCCTAACGTGACCGTGGCGGACCATTTTTGAGGGACCGGAGGCCGTACGCACGCGACGGGGGCACCGCACAGCCTCGACGGCGCCGAACAGACGGCCGCGGGCACCACCCGGTCGCCGGGACGAGCTCGGCCGCCCGCACAGCAGGAAGTTGCGGCAGGGGAAAGGGGCGGGTACTGGTGCTCACCGAGGCCCCGCTCCTTGGCCGTGCGTGTGCTTCACTCCCCTTCGCGGACGGCGTCCCGCACCTCCTTGATGAACCGGACCGGGTTGACTTCTTGGCGATCATGTCGCCTCTCGCGCCGACTCGGTCACGTCGGGCTCGATGATGGCTGCGGCGATGATGTGGAACCCAGCGGAGTCCTTCTCCTGGAACGACTCGTCCGACCACACCGACGGGTCGGGGTGGATGGGCGGTATCACAGGGCTGGATCCTCCTGCAGCGGCTGGTTCCTCGCCCTCGTCGGCGACGATCGTGCTCCACGGCGGCCTGGACCGAAGCTTCACCATCCTGCGGGCAGCCCACCGACTCGTGGTCGTGGTCGTAGATCGTGCGCGTCACGTGTCACCCTCGCTCGGCCAGGCGACTGCGCGCGAGAGGCACCCACCGCAGTCTCGCTCATCAGCACACCCGAGTCCCGGTGCGAGCCGTCACCGGCATCTGTCCGAATTCGCGACAGTCCTCGTCGTTCTTGCTGTCCTCGGCGAGCCGTGCGCAGGTACGGAGAAGTTCTGCATTGCTCAGCCCGGCCAGTTCTTCCCGCAGGTTCGGGTCGGCACTGCACCGCACCGTGCCCAGCCTTCTGGACCACTCCAGCAGTTGGCGGTATCCGGCCGCGGTGGCCGGGAACGCCTCGATGCCGATCACTTCTCCCACCAGAGAGCACAGCAGCCACATGAGTGTCTTGGTGCGTGTCCACTCCAAGGACCACCTCCCCCGTCGTCCGGCGTCGGCGGATACGCGGGGCAGGGGGCGTACCGGTCATGCTCGTTCACCTTCCGACCCGACGGCGCATCGCGCAGCCGGCACCGGACCGCGCGGACGGTCAGAACCGTGACGACGCCTGGTCGGCAAGCCCCCATCGAGACACACCCGGCCGGCCCGGTACCAGCAACGCACCATCCCCGGCCAGCGCTCGACACAGCGTGAGCAAGACACCCCGGTCACGGATCTCAAGAGTCAGGCCCCGCCGCAGGACAGCACCCGCCAGCTCTCCCCACACCCACGGCATCCCGACCCGGGCCCGCACAACATGCTCGATCCCAGCCCATGGAACACCCCGGATCCGACTCTGGCCGACCACAACGGACCGCGAAGGCCGACATCACGTTC
>NZ_QFDQ01000079.1 GCF_003270085.1 Streptomyces triticisoli
GGCGCGGAGGCGGTGACCAGCTCCCGCAGCGGATGCCGGGCCAGCACCGCCTCCACCTCCGGCGTCAACGCCCCCGCCAGACGGGTGGCGGCCGACTGGTTCTCGTCGCGCAGGTCCGCCACGGCGGCCAGGATCACGTCCCGGCCGTCGTCCTCCGGCACCCCGGCGGCGGCCCGCTCGTACAGGCGTGCGCCCTCCTCCAGGACGAGACCGGTGTCCTGCCCGGCGGGAATCTTGATCTGTGCGAGATCTGGAACGACTCCCCGGTCACCGCCTTGGCGGGCCTGCGGCCGTGCTGGACGACCGGGCGGACGTCGAGGACGGGGATCCGGCCGACGGCGGTGGTGCCGCTCCAGGAGGACCGCTCCGACGGCGGTGCGCTCCGTCGGCCGGGGGCGTGGGGGCGGTCCCCGGGTGGCGCGTCGGCGCCGGACCTGCCGGGGGCCCCGCTTGTGCTGCTCGTACTGGTTGTCGGTGGTGCTGCCGAGTGGTGCTTGGCGGGCATGACCGCTCCTGTCCGCGTCAACGAGGGTGTGGGCGGATGTCTGTGGGGAGGTGGGTCCTGCGTGGTCTACCTGTGTGGTCTGTCTGTGTGGTCTGTCTGCGTGGTCTGCCTGTCGGGTGTACCGGAGGAGCCTTCCCACCCTATTCGGGTGAGCAATCCGGCACTTTGTTAACTACTCGCGCGTATGTCGACACACAAGACCCGGCCCGGTCCGTTGCGGGCGCGGACCGGTCCGTTACGGGCTCCGGCCCGATCCGTTCCGGGCACGGCGGCGCCCGGCGGTGTCCACACCCAGCGGGGCCCGCTCCCGGACCGGTACGGTTTTCAGTGACGGGGCGCACAGCGCAGTGCGTCCATCCAGCGAACGCGCCGAGGTGGCAAGTGAAGGCGATCCGTCGGTTCACCGTCCGTCCCGTTCTCCCCGAGCCCCTGCGCCCGCTCAGTGAGCTGGCCCGCAACCTGCGCTGGTCCTGGCACGCCGAGACCCGTGACCTCTTCCAGTCCGTCGACCCCGAGCGCTGGGCCTCCTCGGGCGGCGACCCCGTACGCCTGCTCGGCAGCGTACGTTCCGCGCGGCTGGCCGAGCTGGCCGAGGACCGCCGCTTCCTGCGCCGGCTGACCGCCGTCGCCGACGACCTGCACGACTACGTGACCGGCGACCGCTGGTACCAGGGCCGGCCGGAGGGCCTGCCCGCCGCCATCGCGTACTTCTCACCCGAGTTCGGCGTCACGGCCGCGCTGCCGCAGTACTCCGGCGGCCTCGGCATCCTCGCCGGCGACCACCTGAAGGCGGCCAGCGACCTCGGCGTACCCCTGATCGGGGTCGGGCTGCTGTACCGGCACGGCTACTTCCGGCAGAGCCTGTCCCGGGACGGCTGGCAGCAGGAGCACTACCCGGTCCTCGACCCCAACGAGCTGCCCGTCACCCCGCTGAAGGAGGCCGACGGCACCCCGGCGCGGGTCTCGCTGGCGCTGCCCGGCGGCAGGGCCCTGCACGCCCGGATCTGGGTGGCCCAGGTCGGCCGGATTCCGCTGCTGATGCTGGACTCCGACGTCGAGGAGAACGACCTCGGCGAGCGCGGGGTGACCGACCGGCTCTACGGCGGCGGCAGCGAGCACCGGCTGCTGCAGGAGATGCTGCTGGGCATAGGAGGGGTGCGGGCGGTACGGACGTACTGCGGGCTCACCGGCCACCCCGGCCCCGAGGTGTTCCACACCAACGAGGGCCACGCGGGCTTCCTCGGCCTGGAGCGCATCGCCGAGCTGTGCGACGACCAGGGGCTGGACTTCGACGCGGCACTGGAGTCGGTGCGCGCGGGCACGGTCTTCACCACGCACACACCCGTCCCGGCCGGCATCGACCGCTTCGACCGGGAGCTGGTCGCCCGCCACTTCGGGCCCGACGCCGAGCTGCCGCGCATCGACGTCGAGCGGATTCTCCGGCTGGGCATGGAGACGTACCCGGGCGGCGAGCCGAGCCTGTTCAACATGGCCGTGATGGGCCTCAGGCTGGCCCAGCGCGCCAACGGCGTCTCGCTGCTGCACGGAACGGTCAGCCGGGAGATGTTCGCCGGACTGTGGCCGGGATTCGACCCCGAGGAGGTGCCGATCACCTCCGTCACCAACGGCGTGCACGCCCCGACCTGGATGGCCCCCGAGGTCTTCCGGCTCGGTGCCCGGCAGATCGGCGCCCACCGCACCGAGGACGCGCTGACCACGGGCGGCTCCGAACGCTGGGACGCCGTCGCCGACATCTCCGACCAGGACATCTGGGACCTCCGCCGCGACCTGCGCGAACAGCTGGTCACCGAGGTGCGCAGCCGGCTGCGGGCCTCCTGGCGGCAGCGCGGCGCGGGCGCGGCCGAGCTGGGCTGGATCGACGGCGTGCTCGACCCCGACGTGCTGACGATCGGCTTCGCGCGCCGGGTGCCGTCGTACAAGCGTCTGACGCTGATGCTGCGCGACCGAGACCGGCTGATGGACCTCCTCCTGCACCCCGAGCGGCCGGTCCAGATCGTGGTCGCGGGCAAGGCGCACCCGGCCGACGACGGGGGCAAGCGGCTCATCCAGGAGCTGGTCCGCTTCGCCGACGACCCGCGGGTCCGCCACCGGATCGTCTTCCTGCCGGACTACGGCATGGCGATGGCGCAGAAGCTCTACCACGGCTGCGACGTCTGGCTGAACAACCCGCTCCGGCCGCTGGAGGCGTGCGGCACCTCCGGCATGAAGGCCGCGCTCAACGGCTGCCTCAACCTCTCCGTCCTGGACGGCTGGTGGGACGAGTGGTACCAGCCCGACTTCGGCTGGGCCATCCCGACCGCGGACGGTGCCGGCTACGACCCCGACCACCGCGACGACCTGGAGGCCGCCGCACTGTACGACCTGCTGGAGCAGCGGGTCGCGCCCCGCTTCTACGAGGAGGGCCGGGACGGGCTGCCCGACCGGTGGATCGAGATGGTCCGCCAGACCCTGACCCTGCTCGGCCCGAAGGTTCTGGCGGGCCGCATGGTCCGCGAGTACGTCGAGCGGCTCTACGCCCCCGCCGCCGACGCCCACCGAGCCCTGGCCCCGGACGCGGCACGCGAGCTCGCGGAGTGGAAGGCGCGGGTGCGCGGCGCCTGGCACGAGGTGACGGTGGACCACGTGGAGACCTCCTCCCCCGTGGCTGAACGCACGGGGGGACCTCCATTCACGGCCACCGCCGAGCTCGGCACCACCCTCGGTCTGCGGGTGCGCGTGGGCCTGGGCAGCCTCGGCCCGGACGACGTGGAGGTGCAGGCGGTCTCGGGCCGGGTGGACGAGGAGGACCGCATCACCGACGCCACCGCCGTCCCCCTGAAATCCACGGGCGCCCCCACCCCCGACGGCCGCTGGGTCTACGAGGGCCCCCTCTCCCTGGACCGCACCGGCCCCTACGGCTACACGGTCCGCGTCCTCCCCGCCAACCCCTTCCTGGCCTCCCCCACGGAACTGGGCCTGGTGACGGTCCCGTCGGAGGAAGCGGGAGAGGAAGCAGGCGTACTACTGCGGTAGCCGCGCCCACCCCGCGGTCACGGCTCCGGTACACCGGCGCACAGCCTCCGCAGCACCACGCCGCAGCGGCGGACGTACGCGTGCTGGAACCCCCGGGCGGCCGGTCCCGCCGCCCGGGTGTACCACCTCGCCGGCCGGCTGAACGCGGTGACCGTCAGCCACACCGTGCCGTCCCCCGTGCGGTCCACCACGAAGGCCTCCTCACCGGACTCCGGATGGCCGGGCAGCGTGCCGTAGGCCCAGCCGACGCGGCGCGCTTCCTCGGTCGTCCAGACCACCCGGCACGGTGCCCTGACGATCCCGGCGACACTGAGGGTGACGTCGACACCGGGCGCCGCACGCTCGGCACTCGCCTCGATGCCCAGGCCGAGAGCCCGGTGCATCTCCCACGTCAGCACCGCCTCGGACGCCCGTCGGAACACCTCCTCGCCCTCGCCGATGCGTGTGCGCATGTGCAGGGAGCGGAAGCCGGGCGGGCAGTGGCCCTGCTCGCGGGTCGCGCCGACCTCCGCGTAGGTGAAGTCCTCCGTAGACATGGACCCAAGCGTAGGGCGGCCCCCGGGAGGGGCTTCCTCCCGGGGGCCGCGCCCGTCAACCACCGGACATTCAGTTGACGTTGACCGCGGCCCAGGCCGCCGCCACCCTGCTGTACTCGGTGCTGCCGGAGCCGTACAGCGCCGCCGCCGCGTTCAGGGTCGCCGTGCGGGCGCCCTTGTAGTTGGTGGTGGACGTCATGTACGTGGTCAGCGCCTTGTACCAGATCTGCAGCGCCTTGGCGCGGCCGATGCCAGTGATCGTGGAGCCGTTGTACGTCGGCGAGTTGTAGCTGACGCCGTTGATCGTCTTCGCGCCGCTGCCCTCCGCGAGGAGGAAGAAGAAGTGGTTCGCGATGCCGGACGAGTGGTGCACGTCCTTGCTGCCCACGCCGGAGGACCAGTAGTCGACGGAGACGCCGTCCTTGCTGGGCCGGTCCATGTAGCGCAGCGGGGTGCCGTTGCCGCGGATGTCGATCTTCTCGCCGATGAGGTAGTCACCGGGGTCGTTGGCGTTGTTGGCGTAGAACTCCGCGCCGGTGCCGAAGATGTCGGAGGTGGCCTCGTTGAGGCCGCCGGACTCGCCCGAGTAGACCAGGCGCGCGGTGTTGGAGGTGAGGCCGTGGCTCATCTCGTGGCCGGCCACGTCCAGGGAGGTCAGCGGCTTGACGTTGCCCGCGCCGTCGCCGTAGGTCATGCAGAAGCAGCTGTCGGACCAGAAGGCGTTGACGTAGTTGTTGCCGTAGTGGACCCGCGAGTAGGCGGCCACGCCGTTGTTCTTGATGCCGTTGCGGCCGAAGGTGTTCTTGTAGAAGTCCCAGGTGACCTGGGCGCCGTAGGCGGCGTCGGCGGCGGCCGTCTGGTCGGTGCTGGAGCTGGAGGCGGTGCCGGTGCCCCACACGTCGTCCGCGTCGGTGAACAGCGTGCCGGTGCCGGAGGTGCCGCGGGCCAGGTTGTACGTCCTGTGGCCGCCGCGCGTGGTGTCGTACAACTGGTACGTCGACCCCGACAGGGTGGTGGAGAGGTTGACGGTGCCCGAGTACAGGGTCCTGCCGGTGCCGGTGTGCACGCCCTGGTACTCGTGGAGCTTCTCGCCGGTGGCGGCGTCGGTGATGACGTGCAGCTCGTTCGGGGTGCCGTCGTCCTGGAGGCCGCCGACGACCGTCTCGTAGGCGAGGACCGGCTTGCCGTCGCCCGCCCAGATGACCTTGCGCGGGGCCTGGTCGGGGGCGGTGTTCTCCGAGCCGGCGTCCTTGGCGAGGGTCAGCGCCTGCTTCTCGGCCTTGGCGGCGGCGATCTTCGGCGTGAGCGTGGCCACCTTGAGGGTGGCCTTGGTGGCTCTGGTGACGCCCTGGGTCTTGCCGGCCTTGGAGGTGTGGACGACCAGGTCGCCGCCGAGGACGGGCAGTCCGGCGTAGGTGCGCTCGTAGCGGGTGTGCACCGTGCCGTCGGCGTCCTTGACGACGTCTCTGACGACCAGCTTCTCCTGGGCGCCGAGGCCTATCTCCCGGGCCGTGTCGGAGGCGTCGGTCTGCGCCTGCTGGATCAGGGAGGCGCGGGCCGTGTCGGAGAGCAGGACGGGGGCGGCGGCGAGGGGTGCCACGCCGGTGGAGTCGGCCGGGGTCTGGGCCGAGGCACTGGTGCCCAGAGCAGTGCTGAGGAGGGCTCCGGCCGCGACAGCGGTGGCGAGGGCCAGAGTGGTGCGCTTGTGACGCGAGAGGCGGGGAGTCACACAAGCTCCTTATGTGGGGGCGTCCGGCCGGCGTGGGGATGCCGGGCCGGAGCGGTGGTGAGGGTGCTGTGCTCGTGCGGCGGGTGGAGGAAGAGTGGCACCAAGGACGCGTACATGTCAGCCGCCCGAAGTGATGTTGGCCGAAAGCCGGCGGGCGGCCGAATATCTCGGGATCATGGGCGGATGCCGTCCTGGGATCGCGGGACCGCCGGGACTGCACTTGGGCGGGCTGTTTTCAGGGCTCGAGGCCGGTGTCGTGCGAGCCGTCGCCAGTGCCGCCCCTTCAGGAGGCGTCAGAAAATGGCCGAAAACCGTTCGATGTCCGGATGTTCATGTTCGATATACGGGCCAGGTGTGCTGAATCTTCTGCCAAGTCCGGTGAAAAGTGGCGAAGTTGACAGCAGGCTCAGGGCCGTCGTTCGCCGCCGGAAGGTGCTGTCCCGTTCCCGTTCCCGTTCCCGTGCCACGTGTGCCACAGCGCCGCGTACGCCCCTTTGGACGCCACCAGGTCGTCGTGGGTGCCGAGTTCGGTCAGGCGGCCGTCCTCCATGACGGCGACGCGGTCGGCGTCATGGGCGGTGTGGAGGCGGTGGGCGATGGCGATCACCGTGCGGTCCTGGAGGACGGCGGCGAGGGCGCGTTCGGTGTGGCGGGCCGTGGTGGGGTCGAGTAGCGCCGTGGCCTCGTCCAGGATCAGGGTGTGCGGGTCGGCCAGGACCACGCGGGCGAGGGCGAGTTGCTGGGCCTGGGAGCCGTCGGTGCGGTGGGCGGAGGTGCCCAGTTCGGTGTCCAGGGCGTCCGGCAGGTCCCGTACCCAGGTGTCGGCGCCGACCGCCGCCAGCGCCGACCACACCTGCTCGTCCGTGGCCGTGGGATCGGCGATGCGCAGGTTGTCGCGGACAGTGCCGAGGAACACGTGATGCTCCTGGGTGACCAGGACGACCTGGCGGCGCAGCCGCTCCGGCTCCAGGCCGGCCACGGGCACGCCGCCCACCGTGACCGAGCCCGCGGTCGGCGCGTCGACGCCCGCCAGGAGCCTGCTCAGCGTCGTCTTGCCGGCGCCGGACGGGCCCACCACGGCCAGCCGTTCGCCGGGCCGCACGGTCAGGTCCACCCCGCGCAGCACCTCGCCGCCGCGCTCGTAGGCGTAACGCACCCCGGTCACGTCGATGCGGTCGTCCGCGGGGGAGGGAGCGGAGGCGGGGGAGCCGGCCGGGGCGGAACGCGGGGCGCGGACCAGGCCTTCCACGCGGGCGAACGACGCGCCGCTGCTCTGCAGTTGCTCCACGTGCATCAGGATCTGGTCCAGCGGCTCGGTGAACTGCCGCAGGTACAGCGCCGCGGCCACCACCGCACCCAGACTCACCGCGCCCCGCGCGTGCAGGACGCCGCCCACCAGCAGCACCCCGGCCACCGGGAGGATGTACGACACCTCGACCGCCGGGAAGAACACACTGCGCAGGAACAGCGTGTACAGACGGGTGCGCCGGGAGGTGTCCAGAGCGTCCCGGCTCGCCGCGACGCGCTGCCCGGACAGGCGGAACGCCTCGACCGTACGGGCCCCGGACGCGGTCGCCGCGAGGATCTCGGCGACCTCGGAGGTGGCCGCGCCCTCGGCGAGGTAGCCGTCCCGTGCCCGGCGCAGGTACCAGCGCAGCGCCCACCAGATCGGGGTCAGCGTGAGCACCCCGACGGCGCCGAGCAGCGGGTCCAGCGCGAACACCGCGACCAGCACGAACAGCGCCTGCACCACGCACACGAGGAACTCGGGCCCCACGTCCCGCAGCGTGGTGCCCACGGTGGCCACGTCGGCGGTGCCCCGCGTGGTCAGGTCACCGGTGCCGGCCCGCTCCACCACCGACGCGGGCAGCCCGAGCGCCCGGTCGACGAACTTCTCGCGCACCCGGGCCAGCGTGCGTTCGCCGAAACGGTGCCCCACGTACCGCGCCCAGCGCTCCAGCAGCAACTGCGCCAGCGCGCACACCACGATGGCGAGCGCCATCCGGTCCACGGCACCGACCCCGCCCCCGGCCCGGACGTGGTCGATGATCCGGCCGAGCAGCCACGGACCGGCCAGACCGGCGCCCGCGGCGAGCACGTTCAGCAGCAGGACGGCCGTGAAGGCCCGCCCGTCGGCCCGGACCAGCCGTACCGCCGCTCGTCGTACGTCCGCGGGTTCGGCGACCGGCAGCCGCCCCGGAACCTGAGTGGTCATCGCACGGCCTCCTCTGCGGTGAGGGTCCGGACGGTGTCCGTGGTGTCCGCGGTGTCGCGTGCCACCAGTGCCCGGTAGCCCGGCTCGGCGTCGAGGAGTTCGCGGTGGCTGCCGCCGGCCACGACCTTGCCGTCGACCAGGTAGTGGACGGTGTCGGCGCGGGCCAGCACCAGCGGGGAGGTGGTGGTGACGACCGTCGTACGGCCGTCGCGCGCCCGGCGCAGCCGGTCCGCGACCGCGGCCTCGGTGTGCGCGTCGAGCGCCGAGGTCGGCTCCACCGCCAGCAGCACCTCCGGGTCGGCCAGCAGCGCCCGCGCCAGCCGGACCCGCTGCCGCTGACCGCCGGACAGGCTGCGGCCCTGCGCGGACACGGCCGAGTCGAGCCCGTCCGGCAGCCCCTGCACGATGTCGTCGGCGACGGCCGCGCGCACCGCCCGTGCCACGTCGGCGTCCGCACGGTCCCGGCGCCCGCACACCAGCTCCCGCAGGGTCCCGGCGAACAGATCGGCCTCGTTGTCGGCGACCAGGATCCGCTCCCGTACGGCGGACAGCTCGATCTCGTCCAGCCGGACCCCGCCCCACGTGGCCGCCGACGGCTCGTAGCGGCCCAGACGGTCGACCACCGCCGCCGCCTCGGCGGGGCGGGCGCACACCAGCGCGGTCAGCCGCCCCGGCGCCACCCGGACCCCGGACTCGGGGTCGTACAGCACCGAGGGCCCGGCCGGGGCGTCCCGCGCTCCGGTGTCCTCGTCCGGCTCCACCCGCAACAGCCCCACCACCCGGCGGGCGGCCACCACGCCACGGCTGAGCTGGTAGCCGCACTCGATGAAGAACGCCACCGGCCCGACCAGGACCGCCACGTAGCCGTACACCGACACCAGCTCGCCCACGGTGATCCGCCCCTCGGCGGCCAGCCGCGCCGCCAGCCAGGTCACCACGGCCAGGAACAGCGTCGGCAACCCCACCCCGAGCGCCTGCATCCAACTGGTCACGGCGCCCACCCTGTAGCCCTGCGCCCGCAGCCGCTGCGAGTCCCGGCGGAAGGCATCCGCGAACAGCCCTTTCCCGCCCAGCCCGTTGAGCACGCGCAGCCCGCCCGCGAGGTCACCGATCCGCGCGGTCAGCACCCCCTGCCGCTCCCGGTACTCGCCCTCCGCGCCCTGCAGCCGGCGCATCAGCGGCCCGACGAGCACCGCGATCAGCGGCACCCCCAGCAGGACGACGACCGCCAGCGGTACCGAGACCGACAGCAGCAGCCCCGCCACGACCCCGTAGACGACGACCGCGCCCACCCCCGGGCCGACCACGGTCAGGCACTGGCTGATGGTCTGGACGTCGCCGACGCCGATCGTGACGACCTCACCGGCCCCCACCCGGCGGGGCAGCGCGGCGCCGAGGCGGACCACGTGGTCGACGACGACCTTGACCGTGCGGAAGTTGGCGTCCATCCGCAGCCGGGTCATCGTGCGGTGCCGCATGACGCTCACCCAGGCGTTGAACGCCCCGACCGACACCAGGGCAGCGGTCCAGCCCGCCAGCGCGGCCGTGTTCCCCGGCTGCAGGCCGTCGTCGATCGCCCGGGCCATCAGGTACGGCGTCGCCGCCATCAGCACCATCCAGACGCTGGCCAGCACCGCCCCGGCCGCGGACCGGCCCGGCTGGCGCGTCACCAGCCACCACAGGTACCGCCAGCCGCCCCGGCGGTCGGGCGTGCCCGGGTCCTCGTACGCGTCGATCACTGCTCTCCCCGTTTCCGTCCGGTCGTCAGGCCAGGCTGTCCCGCCACGCCCGGTGCAGGTTCGCGAAGCGGCCCGTGCCGGCGACGAGGTCGGCCGGTGGGCCGTCCTCCACGATCCGGCCGTGCTCCATGACCAGCACCCGGTCGGCGATCTCCACCGTGGACAGCCGGTGCGCGATCACCACGGCCGTACGGCCCCGCAGGACCGTGGCCATCGCGCGCTGCACGGCCTGTTCGCCCGGGATGTCGAGCGAGCTGGTGGCCTCGTCGAGGATCAGCACGGACGGGTCGGCGAGCAACGCCCGGGCGAAGGAGACCAGCTGGCGCTGGCCCGCGGAGATACGGCCGCCCCGCTTGCGCACGTCCGTGTCGTAGCCGTCGGGCAGGGCACTGATGAAGTCGTGGGCGCCGATCGCCTTCGCGGCCCGCTCGATCTCCTCGCGGGTCGCGTCCGGGCGGCCGACGGCGATGTTCTCGGCGACCGTGCCGGAGAACAGGAACGCCTCCTGCGTCACCATGACGACCCCGCGCCGCAGCTCGGGAACGGCGAGCTCGCGCAGGTCGACGCCGTCCAGCAGCACACGGCCGCCGCTCGGGTCGTAGAAGCGGGCCAGCAGCTTGGCCAGGGTCGACTTGCCCGCGCCGGTGGAGCCGACCACGGCGACGGTCTGGCCGGCCTGGAGGGTCAGGTCGAAGCGGGGCAGCACCTCGCCGCCCGTGCGGTAGTCGAAGCGGACGTCGTCGAAGACCACTTCGCGGCCGGGCAGGTCCGACTCGGGTGCCGGGAGCTGCCGGGGCTTCGACGGCTCCGGGACCGACGGGGTCTGGGCCAGCAGACCCGCGATCTTCTCCAGCGAGGCCGCCGCCGACTGGTAGGAGTTGAGGAACATGCCGAGCCGGTCGATCGGGTCGTACAGCCGGCGCAGATACAGCACGGCCGCCGCCAGCACACCCAGCTCCAGCGAGCCGTCCGCCACCCGGTGGGCGCCCCACAGCACGATCCCCGCGACCGCCGTGTTGGCCACCAGGCGGGAGCCGACGACATAGCGGGCCATCTCCAGGAGCGCGTCGCCGTTCGTCCGCTCGTGGCGCCGGTTGAGGACACGGAAGTCGGCGTCGTTGGCGGCCTCGCGGCGGAAGGCGCGCACCGGCCGGATGCCGTTCATCGTCTCCACGAACTTCACGATCACCGCGGCGATCGCCGTGGACCGCTCCCGGAACACCCGCCCCGCGCGCCGCCGGTAGAGCCGGACCAGCAGGTACAGCGGCACGAAGGAGGCCACCGCGACCGCGCCCATGCCCAGGTCCAGCCACAGCAGCATCGCCGAGATGCAGACGAAGGACAGGACGACCGTGACCAGCTCCTGGAGGCCCTCGTCGAGCAGCTCGCGCAGCGACTCGACGTCCGTGGTGGAGCGGGAGATGAGCCGGCCGGAGGTGTAGCGCTCGTGGAAGTCGACGCTGAGCGCCTGGGCGTGGCGGAAGATACGGCCGCGCAGGTCCAGCAGCACGTCCTGGTTGACCCGCGCCGCGGCGGCGATGAACACCCACTGCAGTGCGCCGGAGGCGAGCGCGCACAGCAGGTAGCCGACGGCCACCGCGATCAGCGGCCCGTGGTCGTGGTCGCGGAACGCCGGTACGGCGGTGTCGATCGCGTACGCCACCAGCAGCGGGCCCGCCTGGACCGCCGCCTGCTGGAGCAGCAGTACGAGCGTGGTGCCGGCCACGCGGGCCTTCATGGGCGCGAGGAGGGAGCGCAGCAGGGCGGCCGTGGCGCCCGGGGGAGCGGGCAGGGCGTCGTGGTCGAAGGGGTCGTCGGTGTCCTTGGGGTGGGGCAGGTCCTCTTCCTCCACGGGGGTGGGGACGGGCGTAGTGGGGGCCGTCATCGGGATCCTCCGAGGAAACCCCCGCCTTTCAGGCGGGGGAGAAATCGGGCTCCTGCGGAGCAGGGCAGGGAAAGCCGGTTCGCTGCCAGGGCGGATCGACGTCCACCTGCGCGGACTTGCAGGGGGTCACAAGCTGATGCGGTATTTTGTGAGGCATGGCCATTCGTGTGAAGCGGGCGTTCAAGTACCGCTTCTATCCGACCGATGCGCAGGCAGCAGAGCTGTCGCGCACGTTCGGGTGCGTGCGGAAGGTCTACAACCTGGCGCTCGCGGCCCGCACCGAGGCGTGGACGCTGCGAGCCGAGCGGATCAATTACAACGCCACCTCCGCGATGCTCACGGCGTGGAAGAAGACCGAGGAACTCGCGTACCTCAACGAGGTCTCCTCCGTCCCGCTCCAGCAGGCCCTGCGTCATCTGCAGGTGGCGTTCACGAACTTCTTCGGCAAGCGGGCCAAGTACCCACGGTTCAAGTCGCGGAAGAAGTCCCGCAGGTCTGCCGAGTACACCACCAGCGCGTTCCGCTTTTCTGATGGCCGGCTGACCCTGGCGAAGATGATGGAGCCGCTGGACATCGTGTGGTCCCGGCCGCTGCCGGGGGGTGCGCAGCCGTCCACGGTGACCGTCTCCCAGGACGCGGCCGGCCGCTGGTACGTGTCCCTGCTGGTGGAGGACCCCGGCGTGCAGCCGCTCCCCGGCAACGGCAGCGCGGTCGGCGTGGACGCCGGACTCGACCACCTGCTCACCCTGTCCACCGGGGAGAAGATCGCCAACCCCCGGCACGAGCGACGCGACCGCACCCGCCTCGCCAAGGCCCAGCGAGAGTTGTCCCGCAAGGCCAAGGGCTCCGCGAACCGGGCCAAGGCCCGCCGTAAAGTCGCCCGCGTCCACGCCCGCATCACCGACCGCAGGCGTGACCACCTGCACAAGCTCACCACTCGGCTCGTTCGTGAAAACCAAACGATCGTGATCGAGGACCTCACCGTTCGGAACCTGTTGAAGAACGGCAGGCTCGCCCGTGCCATCAGTGACGCGGCGTGGAGCGAGTTCCGGAGCCTGCTGGAGTACAAGGCCCAGTGGTACGGGCGCGAGGTAATCGCGGTCGACCGCTGGTTTCCCTCCTCCAAACTGTGCTCGAATTGCGGAAGGCTGCAGGACAAGATGCCGCTCAGCGTCCGTACCTGGACGTGCGAGGGCTGCGGCGTCACCCATGACCGCGACGTGAACGCGGCGCACAACCTTCTGGCCGCCGGGCTGGCGGTGTCGGCCTGTGGAGCCGGTGTAAGACCTCAACGGAGCACTCCGGGCGGGCAGTCGGCGACGAAGCAGGAAACCCCACGGCGCGAGCCGTAGGAATCCCCTCCTCCAGGAGAGGGAAGAAGTCAACGCTCGTCGTCCTCCTCTTCGAGCGAGTGCCCGCCCGCCATTAGGTGGGCGTACTCGGCGTTGGTGCGCAGCAGTTCGTGGTGCGTGCCCACGGCGGCGATCCGGCCGTCCGACAGCAGGGCGACGCGGTCGGCCAGCAGGACCGTGGAGGGGCGGTGGGCCACGATCAGGGCGGTGGTGTCGGCGAGGACCTGGCGCAGGGCGGCCTCCACGGCGGCCTCGGTGTGCACGTCCAGGGCGGACAGCGGGTCGTCCAGGACCAGGAACCGGGGCCGTCCCACGACGGCACGGGCCAGCGCGAGGCGCTGCCGCTGGCCGCCGGAGAGGTTGAGGCCCTGCTCGCCGACCTGCGTGTCGGTGCCCCGGGGGAGGGCGTGCACGAAGTCGGCCTGCGCGATGGAGAGCGCGCGGTTCAGTTCGGTGGCGCCAGCGGTGCCGTCGGCGCCCATGAGAACGTTGTCGCCGACGCTCGCCGAGAAGAGGGTGGGTTCCTCGAAGGCGACGGCGACGAGAGCGCGCAGCGTCTCCCGGGGCATGGCGGTGATGTCCTCGCCGTCGAGCGTGATCCGCCCCGACGTCACCTCGTGGAGGCGGGGGATGAGCGCCGTGAGGGTCGTCTTGCCGCTTCCGGTCGCGCCGACCAGGGCCATGGACTCGCCGGGGCGGATGTGCAGGTCGACACGGTCGAGCAGGGGCGGAGAGCCGGGCGGGGCGTCGGGGTACCGGAACCGGACGCCGTGGAACCGCAGCCCGTCGCAAGCTGCGGGCAGTCGTGCCTCCCCCAGTGCTGAACGCCTGGGGGAGGCACCCCGCACCGCCGGGCTGCGAGACCCACCCCCCGGCACCAGCCCACGTTCACCGGAAACCAACGGCTCCCCGGACTCCGGCTCCGCGTCCAGAACCTCGAAGTACCGTTCCGTCGCCGTCGCCGCCTCCTGGCTCATCGCCAGCAGGAACCCGATCGACTCCACCGGCCAGCGCAGCGCCAGCGCCGTGGACAGGAAGGCGACCAGCGTCCCCGCCGACAGCGAGCCGTCCGCGACCTGGACCGCCCCCACCACCAGCGCCGCCCCGATGGCCACCTCCGGCAGGGTCATGATGACCGCCCAGATGGTGGCCAGCAGGCGGGCCTTGCGCAGCTCCGTGCCCCGCAGGGTCCGGGACAGCTCGCGGAACGCCCGCGCCTGGCTGCGGTGCCGGCCGAACCCCTTGATGATGCGGATGCCGAGCACGCTCTCCTCGACCACCGTCGTCAGGTCCCCGACCTGGTCCTGCGCCAGCCGAGCCGCGCGCGCGTACTTCTTCTCGAAGACCGAGCTCAGGACGACCAGCGGCACGGCCGGCCCGAGCATCACCAGCCCCAGCGTCCAGTCCTGCAGCAGCATGATGACCATGCCGACCACGATCGTCACGCCGTTGACCAGCAGGAACGTCAGCGGAAAGGCGAGGAACAGGCGCAGCAGCATCAGATCCGTCGTGCCCCGGGAGAGCAACTGGCCCGACGCCCACCGGTCGTGGAAGGCCACCGGCAGCCGCTGCAGATGCCCGTAGAGGCCCGCCCGCATCTCCGCCTCCACGCGCGACAGCGGCCGGGCCACCAGCCACCGCCGCAGCCCGAACAGCAGCGCCTCCGCCAGCCCGAGCAGCAGCAGGTACAGCGCCCCGAGCCACACGCCGCGCGGGTCCCGGTCGGCGACCGGCCCGTCCACCATCCACTTCAGGACGAGCGGGATCACCAGCCCCACGCAGGAGGCGACGATCGCGATGAACGCGGCGGTGAACAGCCGCACCCGCACCGGCCGCACGTACGGCCACAGGCGCAGCAGCGTACGCACGGCCGAACGACCGGTCGGGCCGGTGCGGTCGGCGGGGTCCTCGGCGGAGGCAGGTGTCTTGGGCATCAGGGGCGAGCCTACGGACCGCCACTGACATCGCCCACAGAGTTTTCGGCGGTTCGGCCGGACCGTACTCCGCCGCTGGTCCTACGACCTGCGCGTACGGCCGTACGAACACCCGCCCGACCTGCGCGGTACGACCGCGACATCAACCGATCGGCTGATATCGCATCGAGCGTGACGGGCGATGTGCGCGGGCCCCGCCCGCCGCGAACCTTGAGCCATGCCCATCATCGAATTCACGGTTCTCGACGAGGCGTCGAACGGCGTCGAGGCGGTCGGGAAGGCCGCCGCCCTCGACCCGGACGTGATCCTCATGGACCTGCGCATGCCGGGCGGCTCGGGCGTGGACGCCATCCGGGAACTGGCCCGCCGCGGCGCCCGCGCCAAGGTGCTGGTGCTGACGACGTACGACACCGACTCCGACACCCTGCCCGCGATCGAGGCGGGCGCCACCGGCTACCTGCTCAAGGACGCCCCGCGCGACGAGCTGTTCACCGCCGTCCGGGCCGCGGCGGAGGGACGTACGGTGCTCTCCCCGGCCGTGGCCTCCCGGCTGGTCTCCGCCGTCCGTGCGCCCACCCCGGGCAACGAGCCCCTCTCCGCCCGCGAGCGCGAGGTCCTCGCCCTGGTCGCCAAGGGCACCTCCAACCGGGAGATCGCCCGCGAGCTGTTCATCAGCGAGGCCACCGTGAAGACCCACCTCACCCACCTGTACGCCAAGCTCGGCGTCAAGGACCGCGCGGCGGCGGTCGCGGTGGCGTACGACCGCGGCATCCTCGGCTAGCCCGCGACCTTGAGCAGCAGGACCGACCTGGCGGGCACCGTGATCGACGCTCCCGAGACGTGCAGCGCGCCCGGCGCGTCCGTCTGTTCCTCCCGTGAGGTGTCCACGATGACCTCGTAGCGCTCCGCCCACGGCGGTCCCGGCAGGACGAAGCTCACCGGGTGGTCCCCGGCGTGCAGGACGGCCAGGAAGCTGTCGTCGACGATCGGGGCGCCGCGCTCGTCGCGGCCCGGGATGTCCCGGCCGGACAGGTACATGCCCAGGGTGGCGGCGGGGGCGTACCAGTCGCCCTCCGTCATCTCCGTGCCGTGCGCGGTGAACCAGGCCAGGTCCCGCAGTCCGTCCGCCGAGTGCGCGCGCCCGGAGAAGAACGCGCGGCGGCGCAGGACCGGGTGCCGGTGGCGCAGGGCGATCAGACGGGAGGTCAGCTCGAACAGGGGCCGCCACCCGGGGTCGTCCAGCAGGCTCCAGTCCAGCCAGCCGATCTCGTTGTCCTGGCAGTAGGCGTTGTTGTTGCCGCGCTGGGTGCGGCCCATCTCGTCGCCGGCGACCAGCATCGGCACGCCCGTCGACAGCAGCAGCGTGGTCATCAGGTTCCGCAGCTGCCGGCGCCGCAGCGCGCGTATCGGCTCGTCGTCGGTCTCGCCCTCCGCCCCGCAGTTCCAGGAGCGGTTGTCGTCGGTGCCGTCCCGGTTGTCCTCGCCGTTGGCCTCGTTGTGCTTGCGGTCGTAGGACACCAGGTCGCGGAGGGTGAAACCGTCGTGTGCGGTGACGAAGTTGACGGAGGCGTAGGGGAGGCGGCCGTTCCACGCGTACAGGTCGCTGGAGCCGGACAGGCGGTAGCCCATCTCCCGTACGTCCGGCAGGGCGTGCCGCCAGAAGTCCCGTACGGCGTCGCGGTAGCGGTCGTTCCACTCCGTCCACAGGGGAGGGAAGGCGCCCACCTGGTAGCCGCCCGAGCCGACGTCCCACGGCTCGGCGATCAGCTTCACCCGGCGCAGCACCGGGTCCTGGGCGATGACCGCGAGGAACGGGGAGAGCATGTCCACGTCATGCATGGAGCGGGCCAGTGCCGCCGCCAGGTCGAAGCGGAAGCCGTCCACGCCCATCTCGCTCACCCAGTAGCGCAGCGAGTCGGTGATCAGGCGCAGCACGTGCGGCTGGACCACGTGCAGGGTGTTGCCGCAGCCGGTGTAGTCGGCGTACCGGCGCGGGTCCGGCTGCGGGCGGTAGTAGCGGTGGTTGTCGATGCCCTTCAGGGACAGCGTGGGGCCGTACTCGTTCGCCTCCGCCGTGTGGTTGTAGACCACGTCGAGGATGACCTCGATGCCGGCCGCGTGCAGCGCGCGCACCATCCGCTTGAACTCGCCCACCTGCTGACCGGCGGTGCCGGAGGCGGCGTACGCCGCGTGCGGGGCGAAGTAGCCGATGGAGTTGTAGCCCCAGTAGTTCCTCAGGCCGCGGCGCAGCAGGTGGTCCTCGTGCGCGAACTGGTGCACCGGCAGCAGCTCCACCGCCGTCACCCCCAGCCTCACCAGGTGCTCGATCGCCGCGGGGTGGGCCAGTCCGGCGTACGTGCCCCGCAGTTCCTCCGGGACTCCGGGGTGCAGCCTGGTGAAGCCGCGCACGTGCAGCTCGTAGATCACCGAGTCGGCCCACGGCGTCTTGGGGCGGCGGTCGTCGGACCAGTCGTCGTCATCGTGGACGACGACTCCCTTGGGCACGTACGGCGCCGAGTCCCGCTCGTCGCGCACGGTGTCCGCCACCGACTGGTCGGGCCAGTCCCGGACGTGCCCGTACACCTCGGGGGGCAGCCGGCTGTAATCGTTTCCCCTGGCGCCGTCCACCGCGCGCGCGTACGGGTCGAGCAGCAGCTTGGCCGGGTTCCAACGGGCGCCGGTCCACGGGTCCCAGCGGCCGTGCACCCGGTAGCCGTAGCGCTGACCCGGCATCACTCCGGGGACGAAGCCGTGCCAGATCTCGTGCGTCAGTTCGGTGAGCCGGGCGCGGGTCTCCCTGCCCGACTCGTCGAACAGGCACAACTCCACCGCCTCCGCCCCGCCCGCCCACAGCGCGAAGTTGGTGCCCGCCACCCCGTCCGGGCCGACCCGGAAGCGGGCGCCCAGCGGTGTCGGCGCGCCCGGCCACACGGGCACACCGGGCGGCGGCGCGGTGCGGCGGACGCCGTTCACGGCGGCGGACGGGTGACCCTCGGCGGACGGGCGGTCCTCCTGGGCGGTCCGCACGCCTTCGGTGGCGCACCCGTTCCCGGTGGCGCACCCGTTCCCGGTGGCGCACCCGTTCCCGGTGGCGCGTCCGCCCGCCACCGTCTCCTGCTCGGCTGCGCTGGACACCTGGTCGGCCCCTTTTTTCAGCTCTCGCGGCTCTTTCGGCCCTTGTGGCCCTGTGGTCCTTGTGGCTCGTCCGCCTCCGGCCCGCCCCTCCCTGCGGCTGCCCCCCCGGGCGCGGCTCCCCGTCGCGCGTTCCTCCCCACTGTTCTGCCCACGGGGTGCCTCGCACTCACGTTTCCCTGGGCGGCCCCGGTCGTTGGGCAGCGCGTGAGGCATGCAACTGGGCGCGCACGGCGCGCGGGGGCCGCACTGGCCGCCGTACTGACATGGGCAGGACTACTGGCCGGGGTCGCCGGCTGCACCTCGGGCGGCGGCAGCGGGCTCGACCGGGTCTTCGGCGACCCCCCGGCGCCCGAGGACGTCGTCAAGGTCTCGCCGGACGACGGCAGCAAGGGGGTCCGGCCCGGCGAGAAGCTGCGGGTGCGGGTCACCGCCGGGCACCTGGAGTCCGTCACGGTCGTCAAGTCCCAGGACGCGCAGAACACCCCGGTGCCCGGGCACTTCTCCCACGACCGCCGGACCTGGCAGCCCGACGACGACCGGCTCGCCCTCGCCGCCAAGTACACCGTCGACGCGGTGGCCGACGACGGGGCCGGGCACCGCTCCGCCCGGCACACCACCTTCACCACCCTCGTCCCCGACAAACGCTTCATCGGCCACGTCACCCCGGAGAACCACTCCGTCGTGGGCACCGGAATGATCGTCTCGCTGTCCTTCAACCGGCCGGTCACCCACCGCGCCGCCGTCGAGCGGGCCGTCCGCGTCACCGCCGAGCCGGCGGTCGAGGTCCGCCCGCACTGGTTCGGCGGGAGCCGGCTCGACTTCCGTCCCCGGGAGTTCTGGAAGCCGGGCACCCGGGTCACCGTCGAGCTGCGCCTGAAGGACGTCGAGGGGGCGCCCGGCGTCTACGGGCTGCAGTCCAAGACCTTCTCCTTCACCATCGGCCGCAGCCAGGTCTCCCTGGTCGACGTCGCCGCCCACACCATGCAGGTCCACCGCGACGGCCAACTGCTGACCACGCTCCCCGTCACCGCCGGGACGCGGAAGCACGCCACGTACAACGGGACGATGGTGGTGATGGAGATGCACGAGGTCACCCGCATGGACAGCCGCACGGTCGGCTTCGGTGAGGAGTACGACGTCCCCGATGTCCCGCACGCCCTGCGGCTCACCACCTCCGGTACCTACCTGCACGGCAACTACTGGTCGGCCCGGGACACGTTCGGCCGCGAAAACGTCAGCCACGGCTGCATCGGCCTGCGCGACGTACGCGGCGGCCACGACAGCGGCACGCCGGCCGCCTGGTTCTTCGCCCGCAGCCTCGTCGGCGACATCGTCCGGGTCGTCAACGGCGACGACAAGACGGTCGCTCCCGACAACGGCCTCGGCGGCTGGAACATGGACTGGGACCAGTGGAAGGCGGGCAGCGCGGTCAAGTGACCGGGCGGGGGCGAGGGGGTGGGGCCCGTCCGCGCCCGCCTGCCGGGAAGCCGTTGAAGTTGGGACGGAACAGTGACAATCGCCTGACAACTCGCCCCTGACCTTTGGTTACTATGCGAAAAGGGCGCGGGAGACGCGCGAGGGGTGCGGGTCCGACCGGCCCGGGGAGGGGAGACGAACTTGAACGTGCGGCCGATATCGGGGACATCGGTGGATGCGCGGGGACGACGGGGGCGCAAGGGGGTGCTGGCACTGGTGTCCGGCGTGCTGCTCCTCGCCGTCACCGCGTGCGGCGGGGGCGTCCCGGGCGAGGGGTCCGGGGAGAGCGAGGGCAAGGGCTCCGAAACGGCCCGGAGCAAGCAGTCGCAGGCGGTCGTGACCATCGCGCCCAAGGACGGCGCCAAGTCCGTGGACACCAGCGACACCCTCAAGGTCGGCGTGAGCAAGGGCAAGCTCACCCGGGTCGTCGTCAAGGACACCAAGGGCACGCGGATACCCGGGGAGATGTCCGGCGACGGCACCTCCTGGACGCCGAGCAGGCACCTGGCCGCCTCCACCACGTACACGGTGCACGCGGTGGCCAAGGACTCCGAGGGCATCGAGGCGACCGAGGACTCCAGCTTCACCACGCTGACCCCGCAGAACACCTTCATCGGCCACTTCACCCCCGAGGACGGCTCCACCGTCGGCGTCGGAATGCCGTTCTCGCTCCGCTTCACCCGGGGCATCACGGAGCCGAAGGCCGTCGAGAAGGCGATCGAGATCAAGACCGAGCCGGCCGTCGAGGTCGCCGGCCACTGGTTCGGCAACGACCGCCTCGACTTCCGCCCCGAGCACTACTGGAAGGCCGGCACCAAGGTCACCGTCAAGCTCGACCTGGACGGCGTCGAGGGCCGCCCCGACGTCTACGGCAAGCAGAGCAGGACCGTCTCCTTCACCATCGGCCGCAACCAGGTCTCCGTGGTCGACGCCAAGACGCACACGATGAAGGTCATGCGGGAGGGCAAGGTCGTCAGGACCATTCCCATCACCGCCGGCGCGCCGTCCACCGCCACCTGGAACGGCCAGATGGTCGTCAGCGAGAAGCTCAAGGTGACCCGCATGAACGGTGCGACGGTCGGCTTCACCGACTCCGACGGCAAGGGCGAGTACGACATCCCCGACGTCCCGCACGCCATGCGCCTGACCAACTCCGGCACCTTCCTCCACGGCAACTACTGGAGCGGCGGCGCCTTCGGCAACTACAACGCCAGCCACGGCTGCATCGGCCTGCGCGACGTACGCGGCGGTTACGACGGAGCCACGCCGGCCGCCTGGTTCTTCAACAGCTCGATGGTCGGCGACGTGGTGATCGTCAAGAACTCCCGCGACCGGACGGTCGCCCCGGACAACGGGTTCAACGGCTGGAACATGTCCTGGGACGAGTGGAAGGCGTAGCACACGCCGCCGACGGCCCGGGCCGCGTGTGACCGACCGCACCGGCCCGGCCACCGTCAGCCCCCGTGCTGTGCCTGTCCGGGGGCGACCCCCGGCCCCCCCGGCCGTGTGTGACCGACCGCACCGGCCCAGCCACCGTTAGCCCCCGTTAACCTGCTCCCATGACCGTATCTCTGGAAGTCGCCGAAGGCGTCGGTACCCTGCGCCTGGATCGTCCGCCCATGAACGCGCTCGACGTCGCCACGCAGGACCGGCTCAAGGAGCTCGCCGAGGAGATCACCCGCCGCGAGGACGTGCGCGCCGTGGTGATCTACGGTGGCGAGAAGGTGTTCGCGGCCGGCGCGGACATCAAGGAGATGCAGGTGATGGACCATGCGGCGATGGTCCTGCGCGCCCGCGCCCTGCAGGACTCCTTCACCGCCGTGGCCCGCATCCCCAAGCCGGTGGTCGCCGCCGTCACGGGCTACGCGCTCGGCGGAGGCTGCGAACTCGCGCTCTGCGCGGACTACCGCATCGCCGGGGAGAACGCCAAGCTCGGCCAGCCGGAGATCCTGCTCGGCCTCATCCCCGGCGCGGGCGGCACCCAGCGGCTGTCCCGGCTGATCGGCCCCTCCAAGGCCAAGGACCTCATCTTCACCGGCCGTCAGGTCAAGGCCGACGAGGCCCTCGCGCTGGGCCTGGTGGACCGCGTGGTGGCACCCGACCAGGTCTACGCCGAGGCATACGCGTGGGCCGCCAGGCTCGCCCAGGGTCCGGCGATCGCGCTGCGCGCCGCCAAGGAGTCGATCGACACCGGCCTGGAGACCGACCTCGAGACCGGACTCGCCGTCGAGCGCAACTGGTTCGCCGGCCTGTTCGCCACGGAGGACCGCGAGCGCGGCATGCGCAGCTTCGTGGAAGAGGGTCCCGGCAAGGCGAAGTTCCAGTGATTCCCTCGTTCGGGGACTTGCAATTGACATGATGTCTGATCCGGGTCCCTCGACAGGGTGGTTTATGGCAGCCTTAACGCAGCCTTAAGCGTGTCTTGTCGAGGGAGCCGGTCGATTGCCGCCAGCCGAACCGTCCGCGCAGGTCAGCCGGGCCGTTCCAGGGCCCGAGGTGCCGTTGGCATATGCCGCTCGAAAGGTGCGCACAGGGGGCGCCCGGGGGGCGTATTCACCCGTAACGGCCCCGGAGGAGGTCGCGGACGGCCATCATGGGGGCATGGCGGGGCTGGAGGGTATCGAACAGCCGCGGGGACAGTCACGTGCGACCGCGGCGCGCTGGTCGCCCGCGGTCGAGGACGAACGCGCGCAGAAGGCGCTGGAGTTGTTCGGCAATCCGACGGAGGCGGAGGTTCCGCTGCCGTCCCGCCCCGAGTCCGCCGCCACCGCCCGCCGGCTCGCCCAGGTCGTCGTCCTGCGTCTGTGGGGGCTGTCGCCCCGGATGGCCGAGGACACCGTCCTGCTCGTCTCCGAACTCGTGGGCAACGCCGTACGGCACACCGGCGCCCGCGTCTTCGGCCTGCGGATGCGCCGCCGCCGCGGCTGGATCCGTGTCGAGGTCCGCGACCCCTCCCGCGGGCTGCCGTGTCTGATGCCGGTGCAGGAGCTGGACATCAGCGGACGCGGCCTGTTCCTCGTCGACAAGCTGTCCGACCGCTGGGGAGTCGACCTGCTGCCACGCGGCAAGACGACGTGGTTCGAGATGCGGGTGGGCGACCGCTGACGGGCGGTGCCCCGCACACCTGACCGACGCTCACTTCCGTGTCCGTACGTGCGAATCGCCCGTTTTCTCACCCTGCGCCTCTTAAATGGTGCGGTGACCACGACCGACCGCCGCGGCGTGCTGCGGGCCGGTGCCGGACTCGTCGCCGGCGGCGCACTCGCCGCCGGGTGTGCCTCCACCGGCGCCGCCCCGCACTCCGCCGCGTCCTCCGTAGCGTCCTCCGGGCCCTCGGACACCGCGTCCCCGCAGACCGCGCCCGCCCCGCGCGCCTTCCCCCGGCAGCCCGCGCAGATCACCCACGGCCCGTGCGACCGGCCCCGCGTCGCCCTCACCTTCCACGGCCAGGGCGACCCCGCGCTCGCCCGCTACCGCGAACTGCCGGCGACCCCCAAGGGAACGCCCGCACCGGCGCACGAGGAGGAGTTCGCCTGGGTGATCGCCGCCCTGCGCGCCCGCGTGCCGGCGCCCTGATCGCAGGGCGCCGGGCGGTGCGGTGCTACTTGAGGTACACGATGCCGTCCGTGGTGACGGCGGGGCGGCCCGAGGTGCCGACGACCACGACCTTGATCGTGTGCTTCGCGCTGGTGGACCAGGTCTTGGTCCAGATCGCGTCCCGGTACTTGGTCGTCGCCGACTTCAGGTCGACCGTGGCGGTCTTGGTGCCGTCGACGTAGATGTGGGCCTGGCCGGAGGTGGCGGCCCGGGAGACCAGCCAGGCCACGGAGCGGCCGGTGAAGGTCCAGGTCAGGGAGGCGTTCTTCGTCGAGCTGGTGAGGGACTTGCCGCCGAGGTAGCTGGTGGAGGACTTGCTCGTCCAGGTGCCGGCCTTGGTCGCGGACGTCTCCTGGACGATGACGGGGGTGCCGGACACGGCGGCCGTACCGGTGTTGCCCGCCTGGTCGCGGGCGGTCAGGGACCAGGTGGTCGCCGTACCGGACTTGGCGGTGAGCTTCGCGCTGGTGGTGGCCGGCCCGTAGGTGGCGGTGGTCGGGGCGGTGAGCCTGACCTCCTTCAGGGCGGCGTCGTCGGACGCCTTCCAGCTCAGGGTGACGGGGACGGCGGTGGTGTTCACCGTGCCCGTGCGCAGGGCCGCCTTCGGCTTGGTGGGGAAGGTGGGGGCGGTCGTCTCGGCGACCACCGTGGCCGCCGCGGAGGTGGCGGTCTTCCCGGACTGGTGGGTGGCGCGGACCTGTATCTGGTGGCTGCCCAGTGCCAGGGTGGCCTTGGCCGAGGTGGCGGTTCCCGCGGCGGTGGCCACGGGCTTGCCGTCGACGAGGAGTTCGTACTTGCTGATCAGCGCGGACGGTGTGGTGGCCGCCCAGTTCACGGTGATCGCGGCCTTGGTGTAGTACGTCGTGCCGGACAGCCCGGCGCCGGTGACGGACTTGATCGTCAGGCCCTTGACCGGGCCGGCGGCCCAGCTGCGGAGGGTGGGCAGCTTGGCGTAGTACGCGTTGCCGGGGCACTGGGTGTTGTAGTTGTCACGGTGCCCGTGGAGGGCGGGCAGGCTCATCTTCGCGCCCTTGGCCCAGGTCGTGCCGGTGTAGCTGCGGCCGCTGTCACCCGCGGTGAGGGTGACCGTGCCGGCCGGGTTCACGCCGTACTGCCCCAGCTTCCAGGCGGCGATCCGGGCCACCGAGGTCAGGGCGGCGTTGCTGGGGGCGACGTCGGTGTAGGTGCCCAGGATGGAGATGCCGGTGGTCTCGGAGTTGAAGCCGAAGGCGTGGGCGCCCATGACGGGCAGGTCCACTCCGCCCTTGCGGCCCTCGTAGACCTTGCCGCACTTGTCGACGAGGAAGTTGTAGCCGAGGTCCTTCCACTTCAGCTGCCTGACGTGGTACGCGTAGATGCCCCGGACGACGGCGGGTCCGTCGGCGCAGGTGTAGTTGTTGCTCTCGGCGGTGTGGTGGACCACCACCGCCTTGATCTTCCCGCCGGGCAGGTAACCGGGCTCCTCGGGGCTGATCGACTCGTCTGCACCCCACCCGGCACGCGAGACGATCGCCGGGCGCGGCGCGGTGGACGGCGGAGCCGTGGGCCCGGTCGCACTGGCGCTGGGGCTGGGAGTTGCCGACGGGGGCGGGGAGGCGGGCTCGGAGGGCGTCGGCTCCTCGCTGGAAGGAGTGGGCTCGGCCGGGGGCTCGGGCTCGGGCTCGACGGGAGCGGTGGTCTCCTCGTCGTCGGCCGGCGCGGTCGGACCGGGGTCCTCGGCCGGTTCCCCTTCCGTGGGGTCGGGCGACTCGGCCGGATCGGCGGGCCCGTCGACGCGGTAGCCCGCCGGTTCCATCGCTCCGCCGCCGCTGCCGCCCTTGCCCGGGTCGATCATGTCCAGACGCAGCCCGGCAGGCAGCCGGTCGGAGGTACGTCCGTCCGCCGTGACCCGCACCTCCACGCCGTCGGACGGCCCCACCCAGGCCGGTTCGGTACCCCCGCGCTGGGCGCCCGCCTCACCCTGGCCGCCATTGCCGTCCAGCCGCAGCCAGTCGGACCACTGACCGGATCCCGCCGCGCGGGTACGGGCCTCGATCGTGCCCGTGATCCGCGCCGCAGGGTCGCTCCAGGTGATCCCGAGCATGCTGAACGGCTCGGTCCGCTCCTGCTTCAGGGCGGCCCTGGTGCCGTGATCGGCCGTCGGCAGCGCGGCGGTGTGGGCCTGGCTCCTGACGGGTCCGGGCCTGCCGTCGTGATCGGGGCTCCGGCCCGGCTGGTCGGAGCCTCCGCTCAGGACGAGCCCTCCGACGAGTCCTGCCGAGACCACGGCAGCCGTACCCCAGATGTAGCGAGATCTACCCATAATGGATCTGCGATGTCCTTCGTGAGGAGCGAGAAAACAGGTGGCCCCGCACCGACAGGACGGGACGACTCACTCAGCAGACCTGCAAGATCCGTCAAAGGTTGCACCAGTGCGCCGCAGAGCAGTGGGTGGCATGGATCACAGCTCTGGCTTGTTGGTCTGAGAGTCACTACCTCCTGTTCGGCAGGAGCTGTGCCGGAGGCCGACCCAGGGAAGGCAGGGCGAGCAGAGATGAAGATCGGCATCATTGGTGCGGGGAACATCGGCGGCAACCTGACCCGGCGGTTCACCGCCGTCGGTCATGACGTCTCCGTCGCCAATTCGCGCGGGCCGCGGACCCTCACCGCGCTGGCCGAGGAGACCGGCGCGACCCCCGTACGGGTCGAGGAGGCGGCGCGGGGCGCCGAGGTGGTCGTGGTCACCGTTCCCGTGAAGGCGGTCCCGGGGCTGCCGTCCGGGCTGCTCGACGGGGCGGCCGAGGACGTGGTGGTGATCGACACCGGCAACTACTACCCGCGGGAGCGGGACGGCAGGATCGCGGGGATCGAGGACGAGGGGCTGACCGAGAGCCGCTGGACCGAGCGGCAGATCGGCCATCCCGTGGTCAAGGCGTTCAACGGCACCTTCGCCCAGGACCTCCTCGAACGCCCCCGCCCGGCCGGGGACCCCGAGCGCATGGCGCTCCCGGTGGCCGGTGACGACGAGGCGGCCAAGGCGAAGGTCAGGCAGATCATCGACGGGATCGGCTTCGACACGGTGGACACCGGCGGCATCGACGACTCCTGGCGTCAGCAGCCCGGCACCCCGGTGTACGGGATGCGTGGAGGCGCCGACGCCGTCACCGAGGCCCTGGGGGAGGCGTCACCGGAGCGCCCGGCGGACTTCCGGGCGTAGGGCTTCCTTCGCGTCGCCGCCCGGCTCAGGCGCCCTTCGCCCACGCCTTGAGCGCAGCCTTGCTGCTGAAGTTCGCCACGTTCTTGTCGTGCGGGTCGTCGGTGTACTGGTGGAAGAGCCACTTCGCCTTGATGCGGGGGTGCCCGGCCTTGACGTAGTCCGCGATCCACAGGCCGTCGCCCGCGTAGGAGGTGGTGTCGATGCCGAGCCAGAAGTGGCGGTTGGCGTAGAGGATCACCCGGTGGTGCGGGCGGAGGGCCTTGACCTTGCGGATGAACTGGTCCTTCTCCGCGTTGCTCGCATGGGTGCCCCCGCCCGTGGTCTCCCAGTCGACGGCGAGGATGTCGCCCGCCTTCTCGGGGGCGTGGGAGACGAAGTACTCGGCCTGGGCCGTGATGTTGCCGGGCCACAGGAAGTGGTAGAAGCCGATGACCAGACCGGCGTCGCGACCGTGCTTGGTCTGGGCGCTCAGCTTGGAGTTGACGTACGAACGGCCCTCCGTCGCCTTGATGAAGACGAAGGAGGAGCCGCTCGTGCCGTAGGTGGAGGACTGGTAGGCGCTCACGTCGATGCCGTGCAGCATGCACACTCCCTGAAGGTGCCGTGGGGGGAGGAGTCGTTGAGTGAGTTCTGCCCCGTCTCCCCTGCGGGCGACCCCCTCAGGGTGTTCGAACATCAGCCCCGGTCGACCACCGAACCCAGTACGGCGGGCGACTTGGCCGACCAGTCCGAGGTGATCACGCTGGCGTGCTTCCCGGCCAGGAGGGACAGGCGGGCGGCCACCTCCGCGTCCGTGGGGTTGGTCGAGGAGATCGCCGGGGAGACACCGGCCGCGTCCGTGGTGATCAGGATGTAGTGGTTCGCCGAGTAGAACGACGTGTCGTAGCCGTTGTTGACGTAGGCCGCCGCGTTCCCGTCGAAGAAGACGAACCAGGGGCGGATCGAGGCGTCGTAGCGGGCGGCGCGCGGATCGCCGGCCGCCGCGCCGAGGACGGCGGGGAAGGCCTGGGCCGTGGCGATGTTCCCGGCGGCGTACAGGTCACGCAGGTGGTCGCCGTACTCCTGGTCGGTCCAGTAGTGGTCGAAGGGGTTGGCCTGCTCCACCGTTCCCGGGATCAGTTCGAAGAGGACCTTGCCGGTCAGGTCGTCCCGGGACGGCCAGGCGCCGGCCCTCGCGGCCGCGTCCAGCGTCGGGTACTTTCCGTCCAGCAGGTCGGAGGGCTTGTAGACCATGCTGCCGAGCTTCTGCCGCACCAGGGTGTCGAAGGCGGCCGGCCCGAGACCGATGGTCTGGTTGAAGCCGTTCTTCATCTCCACCTTGAAGACGATCGGCCGGTGGTCGGGGTGCAGTTGGTGCCAGGCGGCGATGTTGTCCAGGCAGCTGCCGAGGTCCTGGTTGCGGCTCTTGCCGTACAGCTCGCCCGGTGTCTTCGCGGCCTCGCAGTTGTTGTCGTTGCCCAGCGGATTGCTGTGACTGACCCGCCAGCGCCGGGTCAACGGGTCGGTGTAGACGTCGACTTCGAGCAACGAGGCGCCGGAGTCCAGCGCCTGTGCGAAGTACGTGTACTTGGCCTTCTCGTACGCGTTGTGCGTACCGATCGCCGTCGTCCCGGAGAACTTCGGTGCCTGAGCCGCACCGGCGTTTCCGGGCACCGCCCACAGTAACGCGGCGGCACCCAGTAACGCCGCCGTACGTCTTGCCGCGCGCATGGATCAACTCCCCTTCGCTGTCGCAGAGTTGAGCGGCAGCGTAGGGGTAAGTGGTTACTGTGCGGTAGCCCCTGGAGGAACGGAGGTCACATCAGCACGCGATGACGCCTCAGGCCTTGATCACACGGATACCGTTGCCGCACAGCATGCGGAGGTCCTCGGGGGCCGAGGTCAGGATGGCCACAGGGGCGGGTGAGGCGAGCGCGGTGGCGGCCACGACGGCGTCGAGGGCGTACTCGTGGCCGTGCAGTCCGGCTGCGGCGAGGAGCTTGCCCGCGTGGCGGGCGACGGCTTCGACGGGCGGGATGATGTCCACGCGGGAGACGGCGTGGTCGACGCGGGCGTCCACGGCGGCTCCTGGCGCCGGCAGCTTACGGCCTGTGCGGCGACACGGATGCGGTGACAAAAGCTCTGGCGGAGGCGTCCCCGGAGCGCAAGCCGGAGTTCCGGGGCCAGGTTCCGTGCGGCGGTCCGCCCGCTCAGCCGAGTGCGCGGGCCACGAACGTGTCGAGCACGCCCTCTCCCACCACCACCGTGCGGCCACGACCCTGCCAATCGATGACCGTGCGGGAGCGGGCCGTGTCGCGCAGGGCCCGGACCTCGGCCCGGGAACCGGTGCCCGCGCGCAACTCGATCGCGGCGAGCGCGGCCCGGGCCCAGTCGGTCGCACACGCCACCCACGGGGACACGGAGTCACGGAAGGAGTCCGGGAGGGTGTCCCGCAGTCCGGCGAGCACGGTGAGGCGCTCGCGCAGGGCCCGCTCCGCCCCTGCAGTGCCCCGCCAGTACGCCCTCGTGAGCGCGGTGAGTGCAGGCGCCTGCACGGCGTTGATCCGAGAGGCGCGGTTGACGTCGGCGAAGGCACGCAGAGCGGTGAGCGCCTCGGGGTTTCCGTCGGCGAGTGCCGCGAGGCCGGCGTCGAGCGCGGCGGCCGGGCGGTAGGCGTCCGGGTTCCAGGTGTAGGCGGCGAGCGAGAACAGGGCCGGGTCCGAGGCGACCGCCTGGTTCATGGGGTTGGCCGTCACGCCCTCGACCGCGGCGGGCAGACCGGGCTCCCGTCCCTCGTACGGGCCGAGCAGCAGATGACCTGCCGTGTAGTCGTTCGCCGGGTAGTTGTCCCACACCAGCAGCCGATGGCCGTACAGCCGACGGGCCTCGCGGGCCTGGTCGGCGCGCAGGGCCGGGGAGACGACCAGTGGGCCCGTCCACATCACGGTGACATCGGGGTCCAGGACGGCGGCGAGGGAGGCCTTGTAGGCGCTCGCCCGCGTGCCGTCGTACTCCGTGGGCACGGCGATCAGCGGAGCGGCGCCGGAACGCGCGTCGAGGAAACCGTGTTGCACCTCGTTCAGCAGCTCCGCCTGGGCGCGTCCGACCGCGCCTCGCCCGCTGCCGTAGGCCGCCGCGTCCTGGGCGCAGTTCCAGCCCGTGATGTCGATGTCGTCCAGCGGCACGGCGAAGGCCCGCACCCCGACGTCCCACAACTGGCGGAACTTGCCGATCAGCGCGTCCCGGTCGGACGCGGAGGAATAGCACACGGACGGGCCGGGGGAGAGCGCGTACACGAACGAGACGTGGTTCTGCTCCGCCCGCCGGACCAGCTCGCCCAGCCGGGCGAGGGGCGCCGCGGGGTACGGCTCGCGCCAGCGGGCGCGCAGATACGCGTCGCCCTTGGGGGTGTACAGATAGGTGTTGAGTTTGAAGCGGGCCGCGAAGTCCAGCTGTTCCAGCCGCTCCCGGTGGGTCCAGGGCTTGCCGTAGAAACCCTCGACGACGCCCCGGATGGAGGTGGCGGGCCAGTCGCGGATGCGTACGGCCGGCAGCGTGCCGCGGGCGCGGGCGGCGCCGACGGGGCGGACCAGCTGAGCGAGGGTCTGAGCGGCGTGGAAGGTGCCCGCCCGGTCCACCCCGGCCAGGACCAGGCGCGGCTCGCCGTCGTCGGACCCGGCGACGAGGACGTACCCCCCGGTGGCCAGTCCGCCGGGAGGCTCGACACCGAACGGCTCAAGGGCCTCGGCCGCCCCGTCGGTCACCACGCTGACCAGCAGCTCGCCCGTGTCCGGGGCGGCACCCACGCTCACCCGCCGGGCACCGCCCGCGCGCAGGGTGCGCACCACGGAGTCCAGCGTGGCGGGGTCGGTCCCGGAGTCGGTCCGCACCACCACATCGGCGCCGATCCGCACCGAGCCGCGGTCCCGTCGTACGCTGCGCGGCGTCGGCCACAGCGCGGGCAAAGCGGGTCCGACGGCGTCGGACCCGCCCGCCGTTCCCCTGGTGTCGCCGGGCGGCGCCGACGCCGTGCCCGTGTCCCCGCCGTCGGCGCAGGCGCGGGCGAACAGGACCAACACGAGACCGAGCGCGAAGCCCAGCAGCAGCGCCGGCGGGACGCGGAACGCGTGCACCCGACCCCCTCCGGCGAATCTGGCCCATGAACTCACTTGTAGTACCCAGAATATGACGAGGCGGCAGCTCTGTTGGCCGATTTGGTCTCGTCCGTGGGTGAATCCACGATTCGCCAGCGCTCTGCGCCAGTTGGCGTAGACACTGCCGTCGACTGCTCATATTCAGATAGTCACGGGGCGAACGTGCTCCCCAGCCACGAGCAAGGAGGTCGCCGATGGTGGCGCCCGATCCGCAGAGCCACTGGATCGTTCTCCTCGACATCGAGGACTTCAGTCTGCGCCCGGAGACCGCCCAGGCAACACTGCACGAGGAGCTATACCACGTGGTCGAGTTCGCGCTGGCCCGCGCCGGGCTCGGCCTCGACGCCTGTGCCGTGCAGGACCGCGGCGACGGCATGCTGCTGCTCGTCCCGATCGGGACCAGCCCCACCAGGCTGCTGCGCGAACTGGTGCGCGGTCTGGAGGACGCGCTCGTGGAGCACCGCGGCAAGTACAACGACGAGCACCGCATGCGGCTGAGGGTCGGACTGCACCAAGGCCTGGTCATCCGCCGCGGCGAGCGGTGGACCGGCAGTGCCGTCAACGACCTGGCACGCCTGGTGGACGCCGGGCCGGTCAAGCAGGTGCTCGCCCGTGCAGGGCGGGCCCATCTGGTGCTGGTCGTGTCGAACGAGATCCACAAGTCGGTGGTGCAGGGCCGCTATCCCGGTATCGACCCCGCGGCCTACCTGCCCGCCGACTTCGTCACCAAGCACGGCGAACCGCGCCGGGGCTGGGTCACCGTACCCGGCTATCCGGCGCCGCCCGGACTTCCCGCGCGATCGGGGGAGCCACCGACCGGCCGGAACAGACCCGGGGGAGTCTCCGGCATCGGCGGCGACGCGGGAGGAGTGGGCGGCGGAGCCGATCCGGGGAGCCCGGCACCGCCGCCCACGCCGACCGTCGGAGACGTGCGGGACAGCCAGATCGCGGTGGGGGCCGGCGCCACGGCCGTCGGCGGCGACCAGGTGAACGTGGCCCGGGACCATCTGGAGATATCCGGCGACCACGTCGCGGTGTCCGGCGACTACCTGCGCGTCGACGGTGACTACGTTCGCGGCGACAAACACGTCCACCACCATGATCCGGCAGCCCCCACGGTCCGCCGTACCACCCCGGCGGACGGCTCATGAGCACGCCCGCCACACCGCAGCCCGCCGGGACCCCCACGCCTCAGTCCGCCGGCCCCGGTCCCGCGGCACCCCAGCCCGCGTCCCCGGGCGCGTCCGGCACTCCGCCCGCCGCGGGCGACCC
>NZ_QFDQ01000008.1 GCF_003270085.1 Streptomyces triticisoli
TCCCGGCCCCGGCCCTCGGCCTCCCGGCCCCGGCCCTCGGCCTCCCGGCCCCGGCCCTCGGCCTCCCGGCCCCGGCCCTCGGCTCCGGTCTTCCGGTTCCTGGTCCTTGGCTCCTGGCTCTTTGGCTCCGTTGTCACCGGCTCCCGGTCCTGGGGCCAGGCCTTCCGGTTCCCGGCTCGTCGCCCCGTTCTCACGGCTCCACGAAGATCACCGTCGCGTCGTCGTGGGTCTTGCTGCGCCGGAGATACGTCCGCTCCTCCTTGTCGGCCGTCTCCAGGGCCCGTACCCGCTGCACCAGCGCCCGCGCCCCCTCCTTCCGCAGGAGATCGACGCACCGCGTCCAGTCGCCCTCGCGGAACTTCTCCACCCAGCGCGCCGCCCCGTCCGTCAGCGCGGCCAGTGCGCGGACCTCGTGGCGCGGCACGCTGCCCGTCACGGCCCGCTCCGCCACCGAGGGGTCCGCCGCCGCGGTGAAGAAGCCGCCCTCCTTGTTGCGGACGACGGCGTCGATGAGCGCGTCGGTGGCGAGCGAGGCCCGGGGGAGACGGGCCAGCCGGTCGTCCAGGACGGGGGTGACCGAGCCGTCGGCGGACTCCAGCAGGAGCACCGAGTCGGACAGCACCAGGTAGTCGACCGCCTCCGCCGACCAGCGCGCCAGAACGACGGTCGCCTGCGGAGTGCGCGGGTGAGAAAGGTCACAGGTCGCGGCGTGCGGTTCGGCGGTACGGCGAATCGCGCGCGAAAGAATCTCCGGCAGCGTCAGATCTGGGCAGGAAACGGTCAGTTCGGTCAGTGCCCCGCCGAGCCGGGCGGTGAACCACGGGACCGAATGTGAGCACCCCGTCCCGGTCCTCGGGGGCGTCACTCCGTCCAGGACGACAAGGCAGCCACCCTGTCCAAACGCGGGTAGTCCGACACTCGCGAAGTCCTCGTTGGGGCAGTCGCGATGGCCGGGCTCCGAAACAACCTCAGTGCGCATCCAGTCAGTCTGCACGAGGCCTTCACAAGGTTTGCGAAAGGGGGGCGACCGGCCGGGAAATGACCCGGCGACGCAGATCAGACGCCTGTTTTGGGCGGGAATGGATCGCTCCGGGAAGGTGTGGTGGCGAATCCTGCCAAAGCCTGTCGCAGACGTCCAACCGGCCCGTCGCACACGGCCGCGGCACACGCCGGAGGAACTTGCCCGCCAACTCCCCTCCGGGGTTCACTCCTTCGGGTGGCCGGTCGGACGATGCAGGACCACCGCCCACCGGCACTTGGGAAGGTCGGGAACCGATGCCCCCTGCTCGAGGCCCGAGCGGAGCCGAGAGCGCGGGGGAGGGTGTACGCACCTGTCCGCGCCGGCTGACGGGGGCACCACCCGGGCCCATGAGTACACGAGTACAGGAATGCGAGCACCGGTGCAGAAGACGCGGCTTCGGCGCACAGGCAAGCAGACGGCCTTGGCAGGAGACCCGGAGCAGACGCCCGGCACGCCCAAGAAGCCCGGCACCCCCGGCACGTCCGCCGCTGCTCCCGTGGGCAGGGGCCGTCCCACCCACGTACGCAACCGCCTGATCGCAGCCGTCGCCGTCGTGGCCGCCGCCGTGGCGGGCGCCGGCGCCCCCTCGGTGATCGCCGCCTCCGGGCAGCTGGGCGACTCCCAGGAACTGGTGACGCTCGCCGGGCAGACCCAGGACGCGCTCACCCTCGCCCACTCGCTCGCCGACGAACGCGACGAGGTCACCTCCTACCTCGCCGCCGGCCGCCCCAAGAACGAGGCGCCCTCCGAGCAGCGCAGCACCCGCGTGGACCGCCAGGTCGACGAGCTGCGCGCCGACCCCGACACGCCCGCCCGGCTGCGCAAGGACCTCGACGGCATCGCCGCCGTGCGCCGCGCCGCGCTGACCGGGCAGAGCACCGCCCTGCAGGCCCACCAGGCGTACTCCACCGCCATCGCCGAACTGCACAAGCTCGCCGAACAACTGGCCGAGCGGATGCCGGCGCGCGCCGGCTCCGGAGCGTACGCGCTCGCCGAGCTCGACACGGCCGTCCAGCAGGCCGCCGCCGCCCGCGGACTGCTGCTCGCCGCCCTGAACGTGCCGTACTCCACGCAGACCGTCATCAACCCGGTCACCGGCCTGCCCACGCAGACCGCCACCTGGTCCGAGGCCGACACCAAGCAGCGCGACGCCCTCAGCGCCGCCGCCCAGCAGGCCCGGCTGCGCTCGGACGCGGCCCTCGCCGCGTTCCGCGACACCGCGCCCCAGGACGCCAAGGCGTCGTACGACTCCACCGTGACCGGGCCCGAGGTCGACACCGCCGAGAAGTACCTCACCTCCCTCACCGACCAGCCGACGCTCTCCGACAGCGAGCTGCTCACCGGCGTCAAGAGGGTCGACGACGCGCTCAGCGCCCGCGTCGACCTGATGCGCGGCGCGGAGTCCTCCCTCTACGACCGCCGCACCAAGGACCTGGCGAAGCTCCGCGACGACGACGTCACCTCGCTGGAGATCCGCATCGCCCTGCTCGGCGGACTGCTGCTGGTCACCCTCGGCGTCGCCACCGCGCTCGCCCGCACGCTGACCCGCCCGCTGGCGGTGCTGCGCCTGGGCTCGGCCCGGCTGGCGGGCGCGGCCGACCCGACCGCCGAGGAACCCGTCAAGTTCACCGGCCGCAACGACGAGTTCGCGCAGGTGGTCCGCTCCGTCAACGCCCTGCACGCGCAGGCCGCCGCCCTCGCCGAGCGGGTCGCCACCCTGGAGACCGACCGCAAGCACCTGGTCGGCCAGCGCCAGAAGATGGCCGACGCCCGCGAGGAACTCCAGGCCGAGCTGAAGGAGTCCACCGACCGGCTGGAGCGGCTGCGCGCCGGCATCGGCGGCACCTTCGTCAACCTGGCGCTGCGCACGCTCGGGCTGGTCGAGCGGCAGCTCACCGTCATCGAGGGCCTGGAGGACAGCGAGCAGGACCCGGACCGCCTGTCCACGCTGTTCAAGCTCGACCACTTCGCCACGGTCATGCGCCGGCACAGCGAGAACCTCCTCGTGCTGGCCGGCACCGAGCACGTCCAGCACACTGCCGGACCGGTCCCGCTGGTCGACGTCGTCCGCGCCGCGGTCAGCGAGATCGAGCGCTACGAACGTGTCCGCATCGCCGCCCTGCCGCCGCACGCCCACGTGGCCGGCTTCGCCGCGGACGACCTGTCCCACCTGCTGGCCGAACTCATGGAGAACGCCACCTCGTTCTCCCCGCCCGACCAGCCCGTCGAGGTCTCCGGCTGGCTCCTGGAGAGCGGCGAGGTCATGCTCTCCGTCCAGGACGAGGGCATCGGCATGCCCGCCGACCGGCTGACCCGCCTCAACGCCCGCCTCACCGACTTCGACCCGGAGATCTCCTACGACCAGGAGGGCGAGGAAGGCCTGGGCCTCGGCCTGTACGTCGTCGCCCGCCTCGCCGACCGCCACGGCGTGCGCGTCCAACTGCGTGAACAGAAGCAGGGCGGCACCGCGGCGGTCGTGGTCGTCCCCCAGCCCCTCCTGACGTCCGCCTCCGCCTCCGCCGCACCCGCCCCGCCCTCCGCCGACACGGCCACCGTGTCCCTCCCGGGCGCCGACGCCGAGGCCAACTCCAACGCCCTGTCCGCCCGCGCCGAGGACCCCGACCCGTTGGTGGCCCTGGCGGAGAAGGCGGTGGACGCCGCGGAGCAGCCGGTGCCGGAGCACCCGGCCGAAATGACGATGGAACTCCTGCTCCCGTCGCCGGCGGGGGAACCGGACCCGACGCATGCGGGACCGGCGGCCGGAGCAGACCCCTCGCAGACACGGCCCGCCCCCGCCGACGACGAGTCCCGCACGGACGGTGCGGGGGAGAACGACCCGGCCGACGGCGAAGCCGAGGCGGCCGCCCCCGCTCCGCTCCCGCAGGAACCCGTCGAGGCGGAGCACCAGCGCACCCCTGACGAGACCCAAGAAGCAGAAGAACACGTCACCGCCAAGGGCCTCCCCAAACGCACACCGAGGATCACCGCCCCCACCGCGACACCCCGCCAGCGCAGCGCCTCCGTCGACGCCGAGGGGCTACGCCGCCGCCTCGGCGGCTTCCACCGGGGAGCACAGGCGGGATACCGCGACGTGGAGGCGGAGATCGCAGACCGGACAACGGGGGGCACAGTCGAGGAGGCAAGCAGTTGACCGCGCCCAGCACCTTCGGACTGAGCAGTGAGGCCCGCAACCTGCACTGGCTGCTGACCAATCTCGTGGAGGAGGTCCCCGGCATCGAATCCGTCGCCGTGGTCTCCTCCGACGGCCTCCTGCTCCTCTCCTCCGACCCAGGGAGGAACGACGAGGCCCGCCAGACCCGCGAAGCGCCCCGTACCGGCCCCCGCGGCTCCGCCGCCGACCTCGCCACCATCGTCTCCGGCATCGGCAGCCTCACCGTCGGTGCCGCCAAGCTGATGGACTCCGGCACCGTCAAGCACACCATGGTCGCGATGGACGAGGGCAGCCTGTTCGTCATGTCGATCAGCGACGGCTCGCTGCTCGGCGTCCACGGCTCCGCGGAGTGCGACATGAGCGTCGTCGCGTACCACATGGCGCTCTTCGTCGGTCGCGCCGGACACGTCCTGACACCGGAACTCCGCAGCGAGCTGCGCAGATCCCTGGAGTCCGAAGCCGACGGGAGCCCCCAGGGAGCTGCCGGATGAGCAGCGCCCCGAAGAGGAAACTCCCCGTCCGCGGCGCCGACCGCAAACCTGCCCGGGTCCGTCCCTACTCGCTCACCGGCGGCCGTACCCGCTTCGGTCACGTCCTCCTGGTGGAGACGTTCGTGGCCGCGCTGGAGGCGCCCGAGGAGCGCAAGGAACTGGCGAACGGCTCCCTCACCACCCGGGTCATGCCGGAGATGCGGGCCATCGTCGAACTGTGCCGCCGCATGCGCACGGTGGCCGAGATCGCCGCGCTGCTGAAGATGCCGCTCGGCGTGGTCCGCGTGCTCCTGAGCGACCTCGCGGACCAGGGAAAGATCCGTGTGTACGGAACCGGAACCGGCCACGGCACGGGCCGGCCGGACCGAGTTCTGCTGGAAAGGGTGCTGAGTGGACTCCGCCGTCTCTGACTCCGCCGTCACCGCCGTCACCGACGCCACCGCCGTCACCGACGCCACCGGCGTCGCCCCGCTCGTCGACGAGCCCGACGAGGAGTTGAAGCCCTGGCAGACGGACCGCACCCGCGCCCCGATCGCCACCAAGATCGTGGTGGCCGGCGGCTTCGGCGTGGGCAAGACCACGCTGGTCGGCGCCGTCTCGGAGATCACGCCGCTGCAGACCGAGGCGCTGATGACCGAGGCGAGCGAGGAGACCGACGACCTCACCGCCACGCCGAGCAAGGTGACCACCACGGTCGCCATGGACTACGGCCGCATCACGCTCGACGACGACCTGGTGCTCTACCTGTTCGGCACGCCGGGCCAGCAGCGTTTCTGGTTCATGTGGGACGACCTGGTGCGGGGCGCGATCGGTGCCGTGGTCATGGCCGACACCCGCCGCCTGAAGGACTGCTTCCCGGCGCTGGACTACTTCGAGAGCTGCGGGCTGCCGTACGTCGTCGCCGTCAACCACTTCGACGACACCGAGGTGTTCGAGCCGGAGGACGTGCGGGAGGCGCTGACGATCCCCGCGCACATACCTGTCATGATCATGGACGCCCGGCGGCGGATCTCGGCCATCGAGGTCCTGCTGGCCCTCGTGGCCCACGCACTCGAGGAGACCCCCGAGTAGAACCGGCAGAGCCCGCGGAACCCACGGAGACCGCCCCGCGGAACCCGCCCCGAGCAGTCAGTCAGCGAGCAGCCCAGAAGCCGTAGGAGGCAGCACCCGCATGCGGAGAATACTCGTCGTGGGGGCCGGTCAGTCCGGTCTCCAGCTCGCCCTCGGTCTCCAGTCGCACGGGTACGAGGTCACCCTGATGTCGAACCGGACCGCGGACGAGATCCGCACCGGCCGGGTCATGTCGACACAGTGCATGTTCCACACCGCCCTCCAGCACGAGCGCGACCTGGAGCTGGCCTTCTGGGAATCCCAGGCGCCGAACATCGAGGGACTCGGGGTCTCGGTCGCCGCCCCCGGCTCCCACGACCCGGGCCCCACGCAGCGCGCCATCGACTGGGTGGGCATGCTCGACGGGTACGCGCAGTCGGTCGACCAGCGGGTGAAGATGGCCAGCTGGATGGAGACGTTCGAGCAGCGCGGCGGCCGGCTGGTCATCCACGGCGCCGCGGTCGGCGACCTGGACTACTTCTCCCGCGCCTACGACCTCGTCCTCGTCTCCGCGGGCAAGGGCGAGCTGGTGTCGATGTTCGAGCGGGACGCCTCCCGCTCCCCGTACCGCGAGCCGCAGCGCGCGCTGGCGGTGGCGTACGTGCACGGCCTGGCCCCGCGCCCGGAGCACCCGCACTTCGACGCGGTCCGCTGCAACATCGTCCCCGGTGTCGGCGAGATGTTCATCATGCCGACCTACACTCTCTCCGGCCGCGCCGACATCCTGTTCTGGGAGGGCATCCCCGGCGGCCCGCTCGACGCCTTCCGCGGGGTCAAGGACCCCGGCGAGCACCTGGCGCTGACGCTGGACCTCATGAAGACGTTCCTGCCCTGGGAGCACGCGCGGACCGCCGGCGTCGAGCTCACGGACGCGAACGGCACGCTGGCCGGCCGCTACGCCCCGACCGTGCGCAAGCCGATCGGCCGCCTGCCCGGCGGCGGCGCGGTCCTCGGTGTGGCGGACGTCGTCGTCGCCAACGACCCGATCACCGGCCAGGGCTCCAACTCGGCCTCCAAGTGCGCCGCCACCTACCTGGCGGCGATCCTCGAACACGGCGACAAGCCGTTCGACGAGGAGTGGATGCAGCAGACGTTCGACCGCTACTGGGCCACCGCCCAGCACGTCACCAAGTGGACGAACGCCATGCTGGCCCCGCCGCCCGAGCACGTCCTGAACCTCCTCGGGGCGGGCGGTGAGTTCCAGCAGGTCGCCGACCGCTTCGTCAACTGCTTCGACGACCCGGCCGACCTGGAGAACTTCTTCTTCGACCCCGACAAGGCCCAGGCCTACCTGGCCGAGGTCGCCGGGGCGTCCGCCGCGTAGAGACCCGCGTCCGGTCCGGTCAGGGCGCTCGCCGGAATCTCCGGCGGCGCGTAGCGCGGCAGCGGCGCCCCGCCCGGATCGGGCCGTACGGCCCCCAGGACCGGGTTGGCCGCGACCGGCGACACCTTCACCCTGGCGCCGGGCCGCGGCGCCTGCACCACCATGCCGTCGCCGAGGTAGAGGGCGACGTGGGTGGCCTCGGGGAAGTAGACGACCAGGTCGCCGGGGCGCAGTTCGCTCAGCGGAATGCGCTTCAGTCGGGCCCACTGCTCCTGGCTGGTGCGCGGGATGGGCGTCCCGGCGTGGCCCCAGGCCTGCGAGGTCAGGCCAGAGCAGTCGTACGCCTGCGGGCCCGCCGCGCCCCACTGGTACGGCTTGCCGAGCTGCCGCACCGCATAGCGCACGGCCTGTTCGCCCTGGAGCGACGGGGTGCGCAGGCCGCTGAGCACCCCGTCGGCCAGGAACGCCCGCTGGGCCCCGGCGATCCCGCTCCGCTCGAACTCGGCGAGCGCCGCCAGCCGCTCGGCGCTGAGCGAGGCCAGCAGCCGCTCCACGTCGTGCAGCCGCCCTCGTACGTCGTCCCGGGCCCGCTGCTGCCGCCGGGCGAGGGCGAGCTGGGCGTCGTACGCCGTGCGGGCGGCGCGGGCGAGGGAGTCCGCCTTCTTCTCGTCGGCGGTCAGCCGGTCGACCGCCTCCACCCGGTCCCGCGCCGCCTGCCCGATCACATGGCCCTGGTCCAGGGCCTGCTGCGGGTCGCGCGCCATCAGCAGCCGCAGGTACGAGGACAGGTCGGTGGTGCTGTCCTGGTACTGCTGCCGGGCCAGCCGGCCCGCCTCCGCCCGGCTGCGGTCCAGGGCGAGCCGGGCGCGGGCGAGGGCGGCGTCGAGGCGGGCGACCTCGGCGCGCTGCTTCTTCAGCTGCTCCTCGGTGGCGTTGTAGGTCTCGGTGGCCTGCCCGGCCTGCCGGTACAGCGTCCTGAGGTCCGTCAGCAGCTCGGCCACGGACCGCTGCCCGGGCGCGGGCGGGCCGGGGACGGCGGACGGGCCGGGCACGGCGGGTGCGGCGGGTGCGGCGGGCACGGTGGGTGCGGCGGGTGCGGCGGGTGCGGTGGGTACGACGGGTACGGCCACGGCGGTCACCGGTGCGAGGGCGGCCTGCGCCGCCACCACCGCCGAACACAGCAGACGCGGCACTCTTCCTGACACGTCATCACCTCCGGTGCGGGGCGGCGTTTCCGCTCCGCACGGTGAGGATTAGACGTATGAGACGTATGAACCGACTGTGTGCGCATCCCTTGCGCCACATGGCGCAACGAGGTCACCCCTGAGTGTCACCCGGCTTGCGGACGGCCCGGGGATCCGGCTTGGACCACGGCCACTTCAGCCGGCCGCGCGCCCCTCCCTCGGGATCGAACTCGTACTTCCACCCCCGGGGCAGCCCCAGCCTCTTGCTGTGCCCGCGCGGCACCCGCCGGTAGACCAGCACGGTCGGCGGGCCGCCCGCGGCGTCCGGCACCGGGATGCGGTACGTCTTCGGCGGGTTCCCGGTGGGCCCCACCAGCACGGGCAGGACCCGCCCGTCCATCGGCCCGCCCTCGAACGGGGTGTCTTCGCTCTTCACGGCACCAGTGTCAGCCATCCTCGGAGGCCAGCACGCGCCGCACCAGGGCGGCGGTCTGTTCGTCCCGGGCGGCGGTCACACCCATCACGGCCATGAACTGCTCGACCAGCCAGTCCCGCAGCTCCTCGGCGGGCGGCTGCTTGCCCTCGTCGAGCCAGATCAGGGACGCGGCCTCCACGGCGGTGATCCACATCCGTACGGTCATGCGCAGCCGTGGACCGGGGTCCGTGACCCGGAGGTGGCTGAGGATGCGCTCGGAGGCGGCCCTGCGCACCCCGTCCACGATGGCGGTCGTCCGGGAGGTCTCCGCCACGCTGCCGCCCTGGAGCAGTGCGGTGAACCCGGCGTCGTGCTGGTCGACGAAGGTCAGATAGCGGTCCAGGGCGCGGGCGAGGCGGGGGAGCAGCGGGCCCTCGTGCGGCTCGTCGAAGCAGTGCCGCAGCTCCTCGGCGGCGGAGCGCAGGGCGGCCTCGTACAGCTGCTGCTTGCCGCCGGGGAAGTACCGGTACACCAGCGGCCGCGACACCCCGGCCGCCTCCGCCACGTCGTCCAGCGACACCTCCTCGGGCACCCGGTGCGCGAAGAGGGACAGTGCCGCGTCGAGCAGCTGGGCGCGCCGCTCCTCGACACTGAGCCTTCGGTATGCGGGGGTGGGGGCGGCAGGGCTCATGACGTGCAGCGTAACCGTGCCGCCCGTGGCTCGTTACGCCAGCAGCCCCGACGACTTCCACAGCCGTCGGCCGACGCCCCGCAGCACCCCGATGTCGTCCAGGAAGTCCGTCAGCCGCTTCGCCCCCGTCTGCATGACCTCCCGCCGATGCCCGCTCGCCTTCACCTGGGCCATCGCCTGCCGCTTGTCCAGCCCCACGTTCGTGTAGACCTCGGGATTGATGAAGGCGACGGAGAACACCCGGGCGAACTCGCCCGACGTGATCCGGGTGAACTCCTGCGACCACTTCGGCGCGGTCACCATCTGCCGCCGCAGCTCCTCACGGGCGTACCGCACATGCCGCGCCTCCTCCACCACGTGGATCCGCGTCACGCCCCGGATCAGCGGCTGCACCCGCTCGTCCGGGAACGTCAGCCGCTGCATCCAGTCCAGGACCTCCTCGCCGAGCAGGGTCGCCGTGAAGGACCCGGGCGTCGTGGAGACGGTCTTGAACAGCCGGCCGAGGTTGTGGTGCACCCGGCTCACCGGGTACCAGGGCGTGCCGCCGCGCGAGATCACGCGGGCGAACATCTTCGAGTGACGGCACTCGTCCTCGATCTCGGTCAGCGCGTACCGCACGTGCGCGCTGGTCGCCGCCTTGTCGTAGATGTGCCGCACGAGCAGCTGCATCAGGATGAGCTCGAACCAGATGCCGAGCGAGGCGAGCGCGGCGGCCTCGTGCTGGGAGAGCAGGATCCGCTGCTCCTCGCTCATCCGCTTCCACAGCGGCGTGTCGTACAGCGACACCAGCTCCGGCGGCCAGAACCACTTGCCCTCCACGAAGGGCGCGTCCCAGTCCAGTTCCTCGTCCGGGTCGAAGGAGTGCTTGGCGGAAGAGTCGAGCAGCCGCTCGGCCACCTGCTCCCGGTCCTTGAGCAGGCCGAGCGCGTCGCGCACACCGGCGAGCGCGTCGGCTTCCGTCACGGTCGTCATGGCTGTCCCCCACCTCGTCGCACGGGATGTGGCCGGATCGGTTCTCCGACCCTTATGAGACTGTCTGTCAGCAAGCCCGTCAATCCCTTGCACACGACTTGTTGACTCGGTGTCTACGTGTGAACCTGCGAAGTATGCCGACCTACGACCTGTACGCCAGGAACCCGGGGGACCCGCACTGGCAGGTTCCCGCGAGCGGCGCCGCCCGCTTCAGCTGGGAGTACGACGATGGCCGCGAACGCCTCCTCGCCCTCTACCAGAAGGGCAAGGACAAGCAGTGGGACGGGCAGAAGCGGATCGACTGGGACCTGGAGGTGGACCCGTACGACCCGCTCGGCACCCCCGAGGAGGCGATGACCCTCTACGGCACGCCGTACTGGGCGAGGATGACCGACCGGGACAAGGGCGAGCTGCGCCGGCACTTCGCGTCCTGGCAGTTCAGCCAGTTCCTGCACGGTGAGCAGGGCGCGATGATCTGCGCCGCGCGGATCGTGGAGTCCGTCCCCGACCTGGACGCCAAGTTCTACTCGGCGACCCAGACCATGGACGAGGCCCGGCACGCCGAGGTCTACGGCCGCTTCCTGCACGAGAAGATCGGGATGGTCTACCCGATCAACGACAACCTCCAGTCACTCCTCGGCGACACCCTGCGCGACAGCCGCTGGGACATGCCGTACCTGGGCATGCAGGTCCTGATCGAGGGGCTGGCGCTGGCGGCCTTCGGCATGATCCGCGACACCACGAACAAGCCGCTGCCCAAGCAGATCCTCGCCTACGTCATGCAGGACGAGGCCCGCCACGTGGCCTTCGGCCGCATGGCCCTGCGCGACTACTACCAGCAGCTCACCGACGCCGAACTGCGCGAACGCGAGGAGTTCGTCATCGAGGGCTGCTACCTGATGCGGGACCGCCTGCGCGGCGTCGAAGTCCTGGAGAACTTCGGCATCCCGAAGGCGGAGGCGGAAGAACTGAGCGAACGCTCCGAATTCCTGCACCTCTTCCGCCGGTTGCTCTTCAGCCGCATCGTCCCCTGCGTCAAGGACATCGGCCTGTGGGGCAAACGCCTCCAGCAGGCCTACGTCGACATGGGCGTCTTCGAGATGGGCGACTCCAACCTGGACCGGCTGATGGCCCAGGACGAGGAGATCGCGGAGAAGCTGGACGCGGAACGCTTCGCGGCGGAGGAGCGGGAGCGGGTGGCGGAGGTGGAGGAGGCGATCGAGCAAGGTCAACGTCTCGGCGGTTGAACACTCGATCGGAGGACGAGTCGGCATATGCGCCTCGGTACGCTGGACGTACCAGCAGACTCCGTCGCATGGGAGTAATCATGAGCGCCGCACGCGAGTACGGGCTGGACGAGGACTACGAGTGGCCCCGTCCGCCGGCCGGCGGCTGGACGGCGGACGACCTGGACCGGCTCCCGAACCTGCCTCCGCACACGGAGCTGATCGACGGGAGCCTTGTCTTCGTGAGTCCGCAGACCAACTTCCACTCGCGTGCCATTCGCTTGCTGGACAACACCCTGCTGGATCAGGTCCCGGATGAGCTGGACGTCATCCGGGAGATGACCATCAAGCTCAACAAGCGCAATCGGCCGGAGCCCGATGTCCTGGTGTTCCGTGCGGACGCCGACGCCGGCCCGAAGCAGACCTGGTACCGGCCGGAGGACGTCGTGATCGCCGTCGAGGTCGTGTCCGAGGATTCCGTGGCGCGCGACCGCGAGGTCAAGCCCCGCAAGTACGCCGAGGCGGGAATCCCGCACTACTGGCGGGTCGAGGAGGAGCAGGGCCTTCCCGTCGTCTATGTCTACGAGCTCGACTCCGTCACCAGGTCGTACATCCCCAACGGGGTCTACCGGAACCGCCTGAAGCTGGCGGTTCCGTTCGACATCGACATCGACCTCACCGCCGTCAACCGCCGCCGCTAGCGTCCCCGCGGCCCTCACCCCGCCGGCGGCGAACGCAGTACCGCCGTCATCACCGCCCTCGCGATCGGCGCCGCCGTGCCGCCTCCGCTGATGTCGCCGCGCCGTGCCGACGCGTCCTCCACCACCACGGCGACGGCGACCCCCGGCTCCATGGCGTCGTCGGCCCGGGCCCAGGAGATGCACCAGGCGTACGGCGTACCCGAGTTGCCCAGGCCGTGCTGGGCGGTGCCGGTCTTGCCGCCCACGGTGGCGCCGGGGATCGCCGCGTTCCGGCCGGTGCCGTCGGTGACCACGCCGGTCATCAGCTCCCGCAGCCGCGCCGCGGTCGTCGGACGCATCACCTGCCGCACCGGCCGGGAACCGGCCGCGGACACCGTGCCCCCGCTCCGGCGTGTCGTGCGCTCCACGAGGTACGGCGCCCGAGCCTGCCCGCCGCCGGCGACCGCGGCCGCCACCATCGCCATCTGCAGCGGTGTGGCCCGCGTGTTGTACTGCCCGATCGACGACAGCGCGAGCTGCGCCCGGTCCACGTGCGTGTCGAAGGTGCTGGGCGCCACCGGGAAGGGGACCCTCAACCCCTCGTCATTGAAGCCGAACCCCTCCGCCGCGGCCCGCATGCCGTCCACCCCCACGTCCACCCCCAGCTTCGCGAACACCGTGTTGCACGACCACGTGAAGGCATGCCGCAGGGACGCGTTCTCGCAGCCGTCGGCCTCGTTGACCAGCCGCGTGGTGGTGCCCGGCAGCCGGTAGGGGTCCGGCGAGTCGGTCCGTGAGTCCAGATCCGTCACCACGCCCGCGTCCAGCGCCGCCGCCGCGGTGACCACCTTGAACGTCGACCCCGGCGGATACGTCTGCCGCACCGCCCGGTTCAGCATCGGCTGCTCCGGATCGTGGTTCAGCCGCGCCCACGCCGCCGCCACCGCCGGCCCGTTCCCGGACAGCTCCGCAGGGTCGTACGACGGCGTGGACACCAGCGCCAGGATGCGCCCCGTCGTCGGCTCGATCGCCGCGACCGCCCCCTTGCGCGCCCCCAGACCGTCGAACGCGGCCCGCTGCGCGGCCGGGTCGAGCGTCGTCACCACGTGGCCGCCCGGCGGCCGCCCCCGCGTGACGTCCCGCCACAGCGGGAACCCCGACAGCATCGGATCGGTCCCCGCCAGCACACCGTCCTCGGTGTGCTCCAGGAACGTCGTCCCGTACAACTGGGAGGCGAACCCGGTGACCGGCGCGTACAACGGCCCGTCCGTGTACGTCCGTTCGTAGCGCAGTTGCTCCCCGGTGTCCCTGGAGCCGGTCACCGGCCGGCCACCCACCAGGATCTCGCCACGCGGCTGCTGGTAACGGGCGATGGCGGGACGGCGGTTGGCCGGATTCCCACCGTACGACGGTCCCTGCAGCACCTGCAGCCACGCCGTGTTCACCAGGAGCGCCACCAGCAGCAGGACGCAGAAGGCGGCGGCATGCCGGATGTGCCGGGTCACCGGACGCCCTCCCGCCCGCTCATGGGGCCACCCTCCCGTCGTACTGCCGGCGCGCCACATGGCTCACCCGGATCAGCAGCGCCACGATCGTCCAGTTGGTGACGACCGACGAGCCGCCCTGCGCCAGGAACGGCATCGCCAGGCCGGTCAGCGGGATCAGCCCGGTCACCCCGCCCGCGATCACGAACACCTGGAGCGCCACCAGCGAGGCCAGCCCGATCGCGAGCAGCCGGCCGAAGGGGTCGCGCAGGGCGAGCCCCGCCCGATAGCCGCGCTCGACGAGCAGGGCGTACAGCAGGAAGACGGCGGACAGCCCGGCCAGCCCCAGTTCCTCCCCGGCGGTGGCCAGGATGAAGTCCGACTTGACGGCGAAGCCGACGAGGATCGAGTGGCCGCGGCCCAGCCCGGTGCCGGTCACTCCGCCCGCCGCGAACGAGAACAGTGACTGGGCCACCTGCCCCGGCCCCTGACCGGCCTCGATGGACGCGAACGGGTGCAGCCACTCCCCGATCCGGCCGCGCACGTGTGGCTCCAGCCGGCCGACCGTGACCGCCCCGGCCACGGCGAGCAGCAGCCCGACCGCGATCCAGCCGGTGCGCCCGGTGGCGACGTACAGCAGGACCACGAACAGCCCGAAGAACAGCAGCGAGGTGCCCAGGTCCCGTTCCAGGACCAGCACGCCGACGCTCAGCAGCCAGATCGCCACCACCGGCCCGAGCACCCGGCCGGTGGGCAGCTGCAGCCGCCACACCTGCCGTCCCGCGTACGCCAGCGCGCTGCGGTTGGCGGCCAGATACGCGGCGAAGAACACCGCCAGCAGCACCTTCGCGAACTCGCCCGGCTGGATGGACAGGCCGCCGAGCCGGACCCAGATGCGGGCTCCGTTGACGGCGGGGAAGCAGATGGGCAGCGTGAGCAGCGCGAGCGCGGCGACCACACAGACGTAGGCGTAGCGCTGGAGCCACCGGTGGTCGCGCAGCACGAGCACCACCAGGATGAACAGCGCCACGCCCAGCGTGGACCACACCAGCTGGGCGGGCGCGGCCTCGTGGCCCGGGGTCTCCAGATCGAGCCGGTAGATCAGCACCAGGCCCAGCCCGTTGAGCAGCACCCCGATGGGCAGCAGCAGCGGGTCGGCGTACGGCGCCCGCAGCCGCACCACGAGGTGCGCGAGCAGCGCGAGCACGGCGAGTCCGGCGCCGTAACCGGCGGCGCCGGGCGGGACGGTGCCGTACCGCGCCAGACCGACGGCGCAGTAGCCGTACACCGGCAGCAGGACGGCGGGCACGATGAGGGCGAGTTCGACACCGCGGCGCCGGGGGAGACGGACGGCGGTCGCGGACGGGTCCGCCGCCGCCACGGTGGTTCCGGCCTTGGTCATGTCCGGAAGTTACCCAAAAGGAAGGGACTGTCCGCGCCGGCTGTCAGCACCAGCGTGGCGCAGGCTCGACGGTCGCGATGGCGCGCGCCGGGGCCCAGGCCCAGGCACGGTCCGCGAGCAGGTACCACACGCGGCTGCCGTGCACGTCCTGGCCCAGCGTCCGGCAGAAGATCCAGACGGTCTGGCCGGGCCGTGCGATCCGCAGCACCCGGCTGTGGAAATCCGGCCGGCTGTGCAGGGCGACCCCGCCGCGGGCCACGACGATCCCCCGGTGGAAGCGCGAGCCCCAATCACCGTGCGTGCCCCAATCACCGTGCGCGCCCCAATCACCGTGCACGCCCCGGTCGCCGTGCACGCCGGCGTGCTGCGCGGCCGCCCGGTGCGCGTCGGCGCTCGGGCTGCCGCCGGGGCTGCCCGGGGTCCCGCCACGGCCGTCGTCGCCGGCGG
>NZ_QFDQ01000080.1 GCF_003270085.1 Streptomyces triticisoli
TGTTTCCGACTCTACCAGATCCTTTTCCGACCTGATCCCCAGTCAGCGGGGTTTGTCATCACGGCCGTTGGGCCGTTCCGACGTTTCAAACCTTAGCGGATCCTCTCGGCGATTCCCAATCGGACCCTCGGGGTTCCGGCTCGGAATCGACGAGCCCCACCGGTGAATTGAATTTCGGGCACGCCGAAAACAACCCGTCTGGGAGATCGTGCTTGTGGTTTGGGTGCCGCTTGTGCGGCGGGAGGTGCTGCCGTAGAACCGTTACGCCTCTGCGGCAACCCGAAGAACGTTACGGATCCGGCCGGGGACTGTCAAGTGCCCTCGGTCAAGATTTTCAGTCGAGGTCGCTGAGCCGCCCGCCGGCGTCCGGCTGGGCGTGCTCAACGCGGCGGAGCAGCCTGATCAGGGCCTCGCCGAGGGCCGTGCGCTCCGCCGGAGACAGGTCCTGCAGGAGGTCGCCCTCGAAGACCGTGGCCAGGCGCATGGCCTCGAGCCACTTCTCACGGCCGGCGGGGGTCAGCTCCACGATGACACGGACGCGGTTGGACTCGTCGCGCTCCCGGGTGACCAGGCCCTCGGCAACCATCCGGTCGATGCGGTGGGTCATCGCGGCCGGAGTCAGGCCGAGGCGCTTGGCGAGGTCGCTCGGGCCCATGCGGTAGGGGGCGCCGGACAGGACGAGGGCCTTGAGGACCTCCCAGTCGGCGTTGGTGATGCCGAGCTCGGCGGTCTGCCGGCCGTAGGCGACGTTCATCCGGCGGTTGAGCCGGGACAGCGCGGAGACGATCTGCTCGACCTGGGGGTCGAGGTCCTGGAACTCGCGCTGGTAAGCGGCGATCTGCTCTTCGAGTGCTGGTTCAGCACCGGTGCCGGTGCCGGGAGTGTCGCCCATGGGCGCAGTATGGCACGCCTCGGCTTGGCATCGAAGTCCTTCGAGATGTATTCTTCAGCGTCGAAATTTAGCTTCTAAGTCTTCAGCTCTAACTGCTGAGCACTTCAACCATCCACCAAGAGAGACAAGAGAGCAAGAAAGAGGTGAACGTGACCAGGGCGATGGGCGCAGCGATGCGCCGGATCCACGTGGGCAGCGCACTCAGCGCGTTCGGGCTCGGCTTCACCGTCCCCTACCTGTACGTCTATGTGGCGCAGGTGCGGGGGCTGGGAGCCATGACGGCGGGGCTCGTCCTCGCCGTCTTTGCCGTGGCCGCACTGATCGTGCTGCCGTTCGCCGGCCGGGCGATCGTGCTGCGTGGCCCGCTGCCGGTCCTGCTCGCCGCCCTGGTCACGGCCGCGCTGGGCGCGCTGAGCCTGGGGCTGGCGGCGGGTGCCGGAGCCGTACTGCTGTCGGCGGCGGCGCTCGGCGCGGGGCAGGCCGTGATGCAGCCGGCGCTGGCGACGATGATCGTGGACTGCTCGACGGACCGGACGCGGTCGCGGGCGTTCGCGACGCAGTTCTTCCTGCAGAACCTGGGGCTGGGTGTGGGCGGCCTCATCGGGGGTTACCTCGTCGACACCACTCGGGTTTCCTCCTTCACTCTGCTGTTCACGATCGAGGCGGCGGTGTTCCTGACGCTGGTCGTGCTGATGTCGACGGTGCGGATGCCGCGCTCGCCGCGGGTCGGGGACGCGTCGGCGGGGGCCGAGGGGTCGGCGAAGACCGGCTGGAGGCAGTTGCTCGGGAACCGGGCCATGGTGCAGCTGTGCGTGCTGGGCTTTGTACTGTTCTTCACCTGCTACGGGCAGTTCGAGTCGGGGCTGAGCGCGTACGGCGTGGAGGCCGCCGGTATCTCGACGTCGATGCTGGGGACCGCGCTGGCCGCGAACACGTTGGTGATCGTGGTGGCGCAGTTCGCCGTGCTGAAGTTCGTCGAGCGGCGGAGGCGGTCGCGGGTGATCGCGGCGGTCGGGCTGATCTGGGCGCTCGCGTGGGCCTCGGCGGCGTATGCGGGGCTCGGGCACGGCAGCCATGTGATGGCCACGGCCGCGTTCGTGTCGACGTACGCGTTGTTCGGGCTCGGTGAGGCGATGCTGTCGCCGACGGTCGCGCCGCTGGTGGCGGATCTGGCGCCGGACGGGATGGCGGGGCAGTACAACTCGGCTTTCGCCCTGGTGAAGCAGTTGGCGCTGGCGCTGGGGCCGGCGGTGGGTGGGCCGCTGGGGGCCTCGCTGCCTGGGCCGTACGTGGTGACGTTTCTGGTGTTCTCGCTGTTGATCAGCGTGCTCGCGCTGCGGTTGGGGCGGGGGTTGACCCTGGTTCAGGACCATCCGTGGGCCGTGCGGAGCCGGGTGGTTGCGCGGGGTGGAGCGGTGACGGGGGCGGTGGCTGCGGAGGCGTGACCTCCGTCCGTGCTTCGCCCACCCGCCCGCCCGTCGCGAAACGACCGTCACCGGCTCCCCGTCCGTCCCTCCCCCCGCGGGAGCGTGAACTCGCACCAGACTGCCTTGCCGCCGCCCGGGGTTCTGCGGGAGCCCCAGTTGGTGGCGATCGTGGCGATGATGGCGATGCCGCGGCCGGACTCGTCGGCGGGGGTGGCGCGGCGGCGGCGGGGGAGGTGGTCGTCGCCGTCGGTGACCTCGATGATGAGGCGGCGGTCGGTGCGGCGCAGGCGCAGGCGCATGGGCGGGGTGCCGTGCTGGAGGGAGTTGGCGACCAGTTCGCTCGCGGCGAGGACGCCCAGGTCGTGCAGGTCGGGCGGGAAGCGCCAGCTGGTGAGGACGCCGGAGGCGAACGCACGCGCGCGTGGGGCCGCTTCCACTCCGCCGAGCAGTTCGAGGGCCGCGTTGCGGAAGAGCTCGCTGTCCGGGCCGGTGCGGGCGGGGTGCTGGAGGACGAGGACGGCCACGTCGTCGTCGTGGTCGGCCTGGACGCCGGCCGAGCGGACCAGGCGGTCGCAGATCACCTGGGGGGTGCCGGTGGCGCCGGCCAGGGCGCGGCCCAGGGAGGCGATGCCCTCGTCGAGGTCCTCGTCGCGGCGTTCCACCAGGCCGTCGGTGTAGAGGACCGCCGTGGAGCCGGGGCCCAGGGGAACCGAGCCGGAGGCGTGCACCCAGCCGCCGGTGCCGAGCGGCGGGCCGGTGGGTTCGTCGGCGCGCTGGACGGTGCCGCTCTCGTCGCGGACGAGAATCGGCAGGTGCCCGGCGGAGGCGTACACCAGCCGGCCCTCGTTGGGGTCGTGCACGGCGTAGACGCAGGTCGCGATCTGGTTGGCGTCGATCTCCATGGCGAGGCCGTCGAGGAGCTGGAGCACCTCGTGCGGGGGGAGGTCCAGGCGGGCGTACGCCCGGACCGCGGTGCGGAGTTGGCCCATGACCGCGGCCGCCCGCACTCCGCGTCCCATCACGTCGCCGATGACCAGGGCCGTGCGGCCGCCGCCGAGGGTGATGACGTCGTACCAGTCGCCGCCGACCGCGGCTTCCGTGCCGCCCGGCTGGTAGGTGGCGGCGATGCGCAGGTCGTCGGGCTGCTCCAGGACCTGGGGGAGGAGTGAGCGCTGGAGGGTGACCGCGGTCTCGCGCTGCCGGCGTTCGCTGGCGCGCAGCCGTTCGGCGGCCTCGGCGTGGTCGGTGACGTCGGTGGCGAAGACCAGCACGCCGGTGCCCTCGGTGTGGTGGTCGCCTTCGGCGACCGGCGTGCACGTGAACGTGTACGAGCGGCCGTCGACGGCCTTGCGGGACTTCAGCGTGCGGGGCCTGCCGCTGCGCAGGACCTGGTCGAGGAGCGGGAGCAGGCCCAGTTCGCGCAGTTCGGGCAGGGCCTCGCGGGCGGGTGCGCCGAGGGGGCGTACGCCGAAGGCCGCCGCGTAGGCGTCGTTGACGTAGTCGATGCGGTGGTCGGGGCCGTGGACGAGGGCGACGAGGGCCGGGACGCGGTCGAGGACCTCGCGCGCGGGGAGCGCGTCGACGGCGGGCACCGGTACTGGCTCGTCGGTCAGTTGTTCGGCGCGGGCCGCGGGCACGGAGCCGTCCGCCCGGCGGGCCGGGAGGGCCGCGAGCTCGGTCCGCGCTGCGGCGCGGCGCTGCGTTCCGGGGATGCCGGGGAGCCGGGCGCTCCAGCGCGTGAAGTTCACGAATCCTTGCCTCGTGTCGTCGTCTCAGGCCGGCTCCGGGCCCGGCCGGGAATCTGGGGCCGCGCGGCGGTGCCGCACATTCTTACCGCCCCGGGGGTGTGTCACAGCGGGAATGCGTCATCCGTGGGACGCCGGGGCGTACGTCGAAGTTCCTCGGTCCGGTCAGGACGACCCTTTCGGGTTGATGTTCGGGTCGAGAGGATGCTTTCCACCGGCCGCGAGTTCGAACTCCGCCCTGGGATGTTCGAGCGAACCCAGAGAGACGATCTCCCGCTTGAACAGTCCCGCGAGCGTCCATTCGGCGAGCACCCGGGCCTTGCGGTTGAAGGTGGGCACCCTGCTGAGGTGGTAGGCGCGGTGCATGAACCAGGCGGGGTAGCCCTTCAGTTTGCGCCCGTAGACCTGTGCGACGCCCTTGTGCAGTCCGAGCGAGGCGACCGAGCCGGCGTATTTGTGCGCATACGTCTCAAGGGGCTCGCCGCGCAGGGAGTGGCCGATGTTGTCGGCCAGGAGCCTGGCCTGGCGGAGGGCGTGCTGGGCGTTGGGCGGGGTCAGGCTGCCCGGTTCGGCGGCGGTGACGTCGGGGACGGCGGCGGCGTCGCCCGCGGCCCAGGCGTGTTCGACGCCGTCGATAGTCAGCTGGGCGGTGCACTTCAGCCGCCCGCGTCCGTTGAGCGGCAGGTCGGTGGCGGCGAGGAGGGGGTGCGGTTTGACGCCGGCGGTCCACACGACCGTACGGGTCGGGAAGCGCTGCCCGTCGCTGAGGACGGCGACCCGGCCGACGCAGGACTCCAGGCGGGTGCGGAGCAGGACCTGGATGTTGCGGCGGCGCAGTTCGGTGACGGTGTAGCGGCCCATCTCCTCGCCGACCTCGGGCAGGATCCGGTCCAAGGCCTCCACGAGGATCCACTTCATGTCCGCCGGCTTGACGTTGTGGTAGTAGCGCGTGGCGTAGCGGGCCATGTCCTCCAGTTCGCCGAGTGCCTCCACGCCCGCGTAGCCGCCGCCGACGAAGACGAAGGTGAGGGCGGCGTCGCGCACTTCGGAGTCACGGGTGGAGGAGGCGATGTCCATCTGTTCGAGGACGTGGTTGCGCAGGCCGATGGCCTCCTCGACGGTCTTGAAGCCGATGCCGTAGTCGACAAGACCGGGGATGGGCAGGGTGCGCGAGACGGAGCCCGGGGCGAGGACGAGTTCGTCGTACGTCAGCTTCTCGGTGCCCCCGGTCTCCTCGGTGGCGAGAGTGGTGAGGGTCGCGGTGCGGTGCGCGTGGTCGATGGAGGTGACCTCGCCGACGATGATGCGGCACTGGTCGAGGACGCGGCGCAGGGGTACGACGACGTGTCGGGGCGAGATCGCGCCGGCGGCGGCTTCGGGCAGGAATGGCTGATAGGTCATGTAGGGGTCGGGCGTGACCACCGTGATCTCGACCTCGCCCCGCCTGAGCTCCTGTTTCATCGTCCGCTGCAGGCGCAGGGCCGTGTACATCCCGACGTAGCCGCCGCCGACAACGAGAATGCGCGCACGTTCCTTCACCATCCCATGACGCACCGGACGCAGTCGTTTGTCCACAGGCCCGGCAAATTGTGTGACCGCCGGTCGGGGCGGCGCGGGGTTGGCCGAAATACCGCTGTAGGGGGAGGGGTGCAGGTCAGCGGGTGTGGGGTGGGTGCGGAGGGGGGCACAATCCGGACGTATGCGGCTCGTGCTCCGATCGGGGGGCGCTCCGTGCGGAACCTGCCCCTTCTGAATTGACTCCCGCTCAACTATGTTCGTATGTCGACGGGGTGTGGGGGATGTGGTCGAGCGAGCCCGCGGAGTACCACCGGATCTCGGGGGCGGGCCCGGTCGTGCGCGATCTCCGCTGTGCGCATCCCGGAATCAGGGACGGGGAGAGTCTCCGGGGGGAGACGTCATTACCGGGGGATCACTTATGCACATTCAGGACACTCATTGGTCCACCGCGTCCACCGCGTCCGTCGCGGCCACCGCGTCCGCCGTCGCGCCGGCCGGCGGGGCGATGAGCACGGTGGCGGGCAACGGGCGCGGGGAGGGAACGCGGCCGGGCCGGACGACGCCGCTGCGCGTGGACGCGCAGCGCAATCTCGAGCATGTGCTGCGGGCGGCGCGCGAGGTCTTCGGCGAGCTGGGGTACGGCGCGCCGATGGAGGACGTGGCGCGGCGCGCGCGGGTCGGCGTCGGCACGGTGTACCGGCGCTTTCCGAGCAAGGACGTCCTGGTGCGGCGGATAGCCGAGGAGGAGACCTCCCGGCTGACCGACCAGGCGCGGGCCGCGCTCGGCCAGGAGGACGAGCCGTGGTCGGCGCTCTCCCGCTTCCTGCGCACGTCGGTGGCGTCCGGCGCCGGGCGGCTGCTGCCGCCGCGGGTGCTGCGGGTCGGCGTCGCCGAGGAACGCTCCGGCGGTGCCGGCCAGACGGCCGCCGCACGGCTGCCGCAGCAGCGGCCCCAGCCGGGCGGCGGGGAGCTCGGGTTCGTGCCCGACGGTGCGGCGGACGACGACGCCGGGGTGGCGGAGCTGCTCGAGGTCGTGGGGCGGCTCGTGGAGCGGGCGCGCGCGGCGGGCGAACTGCGGCCGGACGTGTCGGTGTCGGACGTACTGCTGGTCATCGCCACGGCGGCCCCCTCGCTGCCGGACGCGGCCCAGCAGGCCGCGGCGTCGGCGCGGCTGCTGGACATCCTGCTGGAGGGACTGCGCTCGCGGTCGGCGTGAGCCGGGTGCGGCTCCGGGTCCGGGTGCGCGGTCTCCTCGTACAGGTGACGGCCGGCTCCCGCGGAACGGCAAGGCCCTGCCGGCTGGTATGGCAAGGCCCTGCCGGCGGGTGAAGAAGCCTTGCTGCCGGGGCCCGGTCGGCGGGCGGTACGGCAGTCGTGGTCGGCGCTCGCGCGGTCCCTCCCCGGCGCGGGGTGCGGTGCGCGCGCAGCGCGAGTAGCGCGTGCCGGCCGTCCTCGGTGGAGCTGCCGTCGTCCGGCGCCGAACTGATCGGGCGGATGCGCGCGGTGACCGGGTACGGCGGCTGCTCCGCGGCCGCCGGCCTCGACCGCGTGTGCTCCGCCCACGGCGCCGGAGCCGGGTCGACGACCTGACGGCCGGGGTCGGCGGGGTGTCCTTCGCCGTGCCCTTCTCCATGCCCTTTCCGTGTGCACCGACAGGATGCGCCTGTGGGCTCCGGGGCGGACAGCGTCGCCGGTCCTGCCGTTCCCGTTCCCGTCCCCGCGGACCTCGTGGGCCACCGGGCCGTGTCCGCTCAGCCGCCGGAGGCCAGTGCGCTCCGCTGCGGGGCGATTCCCGCCGGTACCGCGCGGGCACGCGCGGGTGTGCCGGTCCAGCAGGTGCCGCGGCGGGAGAGCAGGCGGCGCAGCCACAGTTCCAGGGACACGAGGTCCGCGAGGCCGTCCAGCGGGAGTGGTTCGCCCTGGGCCGCCGCGCGCAGGGCCTTGCGGACCACGCGGGCCTCCACCAGGCCGGCCTCGGCGAGCAGGGGCGTGGCGAAGAGGTCCACCAGGTCGTTGACGGCCACGCGCAGGCCCGTGCGGGCGGCGGCCGCCGCCGAGGCGTGCGAGGGGGCGCCCCAGCCGGGCGGAAGATCGCCCACTCCGGCGCCCTGGAGGACCGTACGCAGGATCGCCGCCCGCGCGCCGGGCTGCACCCGCAGGGCCTCCGGCAGGGCGCGGCAGGCGCGGACGACCTGGTTGTCGAGGAACGGCATGTGCAGCCGCTGGGAGCGGATCTCGGCGGCCTGTTCCAGGACGCGCAGGTCCGCCGCCTGCCGGGCGAGGGCGGCACGCGCGCGATGGTCGCCCGGCCGCTGCCCGGGCCCCACCGCGGAACGGCTCGACGCCCCCTGCAGGCGAACCGATACTTCAGCCAGCGCCTCCCCGGTCAGCCACCGGGCCGCGGGCCCGGGTCTGGCCCAGGTGAGGGCGGCCAGCGACGCCCCCACGGCACCCTGGGGTTCGTCGAAGCGGCGGTGCAGCAGTCGCTCGGCGAGCAGGTCGAGTCCCGCGCGGTAGGGGGCCCGTGCCAGTCGTCGCGCCGCGCTGTACACGCGCGCGGGGACCATGACCGATCCGTCGGCCTTGGCGAGTGCGGCGACGGGCCGGACCAGATGGCGGCGCTTGCGGTCCATCAGCAGGTCGGCCAGGCGCGCGGGGTGGGCGTCCAGGGCCTGCCGGGCACCGTAGCCGGTGATGTGGTCGGCGCTGCCGGAGGCGAGCCGCGCCCGGTGCCGTGCCGCCGTGACCAGGGACGGGCCCGGTTCGTCGGTCAGGGGGCCGTCGAGGTCGGCGTAGGGCAGTGCGTCCTCGCTGCCGGTCACCACCACGTGGTGCAGGCGCGGGCCCGCCGCGAGTGTTCCGGCGCGCTCGAGTTCGGCCTCGCGTCCGGCAGCCGTGAGGTCGTTGAAGGTGACGGCCAGCAGGCGCTCGCCGGCTCCGGTGCCGTGGCCCAGGAGGGTGCCCGGCATGCCGGGGAGCCCTGCGGCGAGCAGGGCCAGTGTGCCCGAGGCCGGCCCCCCGGACAGGTCGGCGCCGATGCCGGGAACCGGCATCCCGCGGGCCGCGCGGCGCTCGGCGGGTCCCATGCCGGGCACCGGGCCGGGGTCGAGGTCGGGCACGTGCCGGGGCGCGGACAGCCGGGTACGGACGGCCTCCACCAGCGCGTCGCGCACCGCGGCGACCGCGCTGTCCGGGTCGGCGGGGGGCGCCGCCACCGCGAGTGAGGCGACCGGCTCGTACCCGGCGACCTCACGCGCCCCCGCGCGCAGGATCAGCGCGTGCCCCGGTGGAATGCGCCGTACGCCGTCGTACGGCGTGGAGTCGTGCAGCGCGGCCGGTACGTCGGGGGCGGCCAGCAGGGCGGCCAGGTGCCCGAAGTCGAGGTTGGCCTCGACGAGGTCGGCCAGCGGCAGCGCGGCCGTCGCGTACGCCGTGCCGCCGGCCCAGGGGGTGTGGAACACCGGGCGGGCGCCGGCGAGATCGCCGCAGACGGTGACGCGGCGGCCCACCCGCACGACGGCGGTGTAGCTGCCGGGCCAGGCGGTCAGGTGCCGCAGCGCGCCGCCGCGCGCGGCGAGCAGGCCGATCCGCAGCTGTTCGTCGGAGGCTCCGCAGGTGCCGAGCACCGCGATGCCGGTCCGGTCGTCGGCCCGCACCACCCGGATCTCGTCCGGACGCCAGTCGCCGACCGCCCACAGCGGGTCGGGATCGCCCCACAGCAGTTGGGAGCCCACCGGATGCACGGTCTGTCCGTCGTATCCGGTGGCGCCCGCGGAGCCGGTCCCGGCGGTCCCCGCGGCGGTGCTGCTCCATCCCACCAACCACCGCATCGACGCCTCCACAGCCTGTGGGCAACCAGTGCACCGCACGAACCGGTTCCCCATGCTGCCACGAAGGAGGCGTGCCGGTAGGGAGGCGGAGCCGCCTTCGGTGCACTGCGCGCGCCCCCGCACGCCTGCTCGGACGGTGGCGAACGCCCCTACCGCACAAGGCTGCTGCGGCGCGAATGCGCCCCCTGATGCGCTCCTATCAATACCCTTCGCGCCCGCAAGTTCCGTGGTGGGAGCCGCAATCCAGGGCGGAAAGCAGGGTCGATTTTCGGCCAATTCGGCATCGTGGGGACAGGCGTGCCGCACGCTCCGTACACGTCGTGCGCATCGCGCGGACAACAGACGGTCCGGGAGGCGGAGTTCGCCTCCCGGACCGTTCCGCCGCCCGCGGGGATGGAGGCGGCGGTGTCCCCCAGCCCACTGGATCCAGTACAGCGGGCCGACCCACGCAGCACCATGGAACCGCTCCCCCGGTGGCCGGAGAAGAGCGCACGGACGGGCGCACGGCCACACACCGGGAGCACACCGCAACCCTGCGTGCAGGCCCCGCACTTCCGTGCGGGCCACAATCCCGCCATCCGGAAGAATGCCCCTTAACGCTTGGGATGCGGCGAACTACGCTGGGTTTACGAATGCTGCGTGGTTATGCCAGTGCGGCAGCCGTCTGTGTCGAGGGGTGGCGCATGTCCAGGGAGCAACGCGGGCCGAACGAAAAGCTCGGCACCGTTCTCGCCCTCGCGGGAATCAGCAACGCAGGACTCGCGCGGCGCGTCAACGACCTCGGCGCCCAACGCGGGTTGACGCTTCGCTACGACAAGACCTCGGTGGCGCGCTGGGTTTCGAAGGGGATGGTGCCGCAGGGTGCGGCGCCGCACCTCATCGCCGCCGCCATCGGACAGAAACTCGGCCGCCCGGTGCCGCTCCACGAGATCGGCCTGGCGGACGCGGATCCCGCACCCGAAGTGGGCCTCGCCTTTCCCAGGGACGTCGGCCAGGCGGTGAAGTCGGCGACGGAGCTGTACCGGCTCGACCTCGCCGGCCGCCGGGCCGGCTCCGGCGGCATCTGGCAGTCACTCGCCGGATCGTTCGCGGTGAGCGCGTACGCAACACCCGCGTCACGGTGGCTGATAACCCCGGCCGACAGTTCGGTGGCGCGCGAGGCGGGCCCCGCGGAGGGCCCCGGCGCACCGGTCAAAGTCGGCCACAGCGATGTGCAGAAGCTGCGGGAGGCCGCCGAGGACGCCAGGCGCTGGGACTCCAAGTACGGAGGCGGCGACTGGCGTTCGTCGATGGTGCCGGAGTGCCTGCGGGTCGAGGCGGCGCCGCTGCTGCTCGGCTCCTACTCCGACGAGGTCGGCCGGGCCCTGTTCGGCGCGTCCGCCGAACTCACCCGTCTCGCCGGGTGGATGGCCTTCGACACCGGCCAGCAGGAGGCCGCGCAGAGGTACTACATCCAGGCGCTGCGCCTCGCGCGCGCGGCGGCCGACGTGCCACTGGGGGGCTACATCCTGGCCTCGATGTCCCTGCAGGCGACCTACCGCGGCTTCGGCGACGAAGGAGTCGACCTCGCCCAGGCCGCCCTGGAGCGCAACCGGGGCCTGGCCACCGCCCGCACCATGAGCTTCTTCCGGCTCGTCGAGGCACGCGCACACGCGCGCGCGAGTGACGCCCAGGCGGCCGGCGCCGCCCTGAAGGCGGCCGAGGGCTGGCTGGAGCGCTCCCGCGACGGCGACAGCGACCCGTCCTGGCTCGGCTTCTACGGCTACGACCGGTTCGCCGCCGACGCCGCCGAGTGCTACCGCGACCTGAAGGCCCCCCGCCAGGTCCGCCGCTTCACCGAGCACGCGCTGTCGAAGCCGACGGAGGAGTTCGTCCGCTCGCACGGCCTCAGGCTGGTCGTCTCGGCGGTCGCCGAACTGGAGTCGGGCAACCTGGACGCGGCCTGCGAGCAGGGCGTGCGGGCGGTGGAGGTCGCCGGGCGGATCTCGTCGGCGCGCACCACGGAGTACGTCAAGGACCTCCTGCACCGGCTGGAGCCCTACGGCGACGAGCCCCGTGTGGCGGAGCTGCGCGAGCGGGCGCGGCCCCTGCTGGTGGCACCTGCCTGAACCGCGCCGGACACCACGCCTCCCTCCGCGCCTCCCCCACGGTTCGCAGGCATTGTCAGTGGCACGGTGCACTATGGGTGCGGGAGGTGGAGCAGGTGCGGCCGGAGAGCGCTGACGACTGCGACGTGCTGGTGATCGGTGGCGGGATCGTCGGCCTGTCGACGGCGTACGCGATCACGCGCGCCGCGCCGGGCACGCGCGTGACCGTGCTGGAGAAGGAGCAGGGCCCGGCCCGGCACCAGACGGGACGCAACAGCGGGGTGATCCACAGCGGGGTCTACTACCGGCCGGGCTCGCTGAAGGCGCGGTACGCGATGCGGGGCGCCGCCGAGATGGTCAAGTTCTGCGCGGAGTACGACATCGCGCACGCCGTCACCGGCAAGCTGATCGTGGCGACCGCACGGGAGGAGCTGCCCCGGCTGCACGCGCTGGTGCAGCGCGGCCGGGAGAACGGCATTCCGGTGCGCGAGCTGGGCCCCGCGCAGATCGAGGAGTACGAGCCCGAGGTGCGCGGACTGGCCGCGATCCACGTCAGGACGACGGGGATCTGCGACTTCACGGCGGTGGCACGGCAGCTGGCGGACGCCTCGGGAGCGGAGATCCGGTACGGGTCGCGGGTCGTGCGGGTGGACCGGCGGCCGGAGCGGGGGGTGGCCGTACGGACCGGGCGCGGCGATGTCGTACGCGCGCGCGTGCTGGTCAACTGCGCGGGGCTGTACTGCGACGAGGTGGCGCGGCTGACCGGGGACGAGCCGGGCGTGCGGATCGTTCCGTTCCGCGGGGAGTACTACGAGCTGGCGCGGCCGGAGCTGGTGCGGGGGCTGGTGTATCCGGTGCCGGACCCGGCGTTCCCGTTCCTCGGTGTGCACCTCACGCGCGGGATCGACGGCGGTGTGCACATCGGGCCCAACGCGGTGCCGGCGCTCGCCCGCGAGGGGTACGGCTGGGGGGTCGTACGGCCCCGGGAACTGGCGGGGACGCTGAGCTGGCCCGGATCGTGGCGGATCGCGCGGCGGCACTGGCGGTACGGGGCCGGGGAGCTGCGGCGGTCGGTGTCGAAGGGGGCGTTCACCCAGGCGGTGCGCAGGCTGATGCCCGGGGTGCGTGAGGAGGACCTGGTGCCGGCGGCCGCGGGGGTGCGGGCGCAGGCGGTGCTGCGGGACGGGACGCTGGTGGACGACTTCCTGATCCGGCAGGGGGCTCGGACCGTGCACGTGCTGAACGCGCCCTCGCCCGCGGCCACCGCTTCGCTGCCGATCGGGCGGGAGGTGGCGCGCCGGGCGTTGGGTGTGCTGGCGGCGGTGGGGTGACGGCTGCGGTTGCGCGGGGGCTGACAGCCTCCTCCTCGAACTCCTCGAACTCCTCGAACTCCCCGGACTCCCCGGACTCCCCGGACTCCCCGGACTCCTCCAAGCTCTTCGAGCAGGGGGCCCCGGAAAGGCCGGTCAGTAAAATCGGTGCCACTGTGACTGACTCCCTCGACACCCCCCAGGCTCCCGCCCCCGACGAGCGGCCCCGGCACACTCCCGGTGTGTCCATCCGGCACACCAGGGCCAAGGGCGAGCCGCGCTTTCCCGACGGGCCCAGGGCCGATCCGGCCGGGTCCCACTTCGAGCGGCGCATCCGGAGCTTCCAGCCGCGCCGGAGCCGGGTGACCGCGGGGCAGGCCGACGCGCTGCAGCGGCTGTGGCCCAAGTGGGGGCTGGACATCGACGGGCAGCGGGTGATCGACCTCACCGAGCTGTTCGGGAACACCCACCCCGTCGTGCTGGAGATCGGCTTCGGAATGGGCGAGGCCACCGCCGGGATGGCGGCCGCGGACCCGGACACCAACATCCTCGCCGTCGACGTCCACACCCCCGGCCAGGGCAACCTCCTGAACCTCGCCGGCCACGACGGCCTCACCAACGTCCGGGTCGCCAACGGCGACGCCGTCATCCTGCTGCGCGAGATGCTCGCCCCCGACTCCCTGGACGGGCTGCGCGTCTACTTCCCCGACCCCTGGCCCAAGAAGCGCCACCACAAGCGGCGGCTGATCCAGCCGGAGTTCCTGACCCTGGCCGCCGCCCGGCTCCGGCCCGGGGCGCTCGTGCACTGCGCGACGGACTGGGAGCCGTACGCCGAGCAGATGCTCGACGTGCTGACCGCGCACCCGGACTTCGAGAACACCAGGCCCGACGGCGGTTTCGCGCCCCGCCCCGGTTTCCGGCCACTGACCCGTTTCGAGGAGCAGGGACTGGACAAGGGTCATGTGGTGAACGATCTGATCTTCCGCCGCGTACCGCACGGAGATCGCGCACCGCACGAAGACCCGCAACCGCAGTGACCTCGTTAGGGTCGATGCCGTGGTCGCCTTTCCCCCGTACCCGACGCATTCCCCTGCCCATCCCCCTCTTCCCCCTCATCCCCCCGGCGCCGTCTCGCGGCACGCGCACTGGTGGCAGCGGCGCTGGGTCAAGTACGGCGCCCTGATCACCCTGCTCACGCTCTCCGGGCTGGTCATCCTCGCCCTGGTGCGCCAGGAGACCGGCACCGAGGGGTTCCTCGTCGGGCTCGGGCTCGCGGTGCTGCCCGTACCGCTGCTGCTGGCCGCCTTCCGCTGGCTGGACCGGGTCGAGCCCGGCCCCTGGCGGAACACGCTGTTCGCCTTCGCGTGGGGCGCGTGCGCGGCGGCGCTCATGGCGATCGTCGCCAACAGCTTCGCCACCTACTGGATAGCCACGGCGACCGCCGACCCGTCCGGCGCGGACACCCTCGGCGCGACCGTGATAGCGCCGGTCGTGGAGGAGACCGCGAAGGCCGCCGCCATCCTGCTGATCTTCCTCTTCCGCAGACGCGACTTCACCGGCATCGTCGACGGGGTGGTCGTCGCCGGGGTGACCGCGACCGGCTTCGCGTTCACCGAGAACATCCTCTACCTCGGCACCGCCTTCGGCACCGACCAGCTCAACGGTGACGGGGGCATCGCCTCCGTCACCGCGGCGACCTTCTTCGTACGCGTCATCATGTCGCCGTTCGCGCACCCGCTGTTCACCGTGCTCACCGGCATCGGCTTCGGCATCGCCGCGCTGTCCGGGGACCGCCAGCGGGTGCGGCGCGTGCTGCTGCCCCTGGCCGGGCTGCTGCTCGCCATGGGCATGCACGCGCTGTGGAACGGCTCGACGGTCTTCGGCCCGTACGGCTTCCTCGCGGTCTACGCCGCCTTCATGGTGCCCGCGTTCGGGCTGCTGACCTGGCTGGTCATCTGGACCCGGCAGCGGGAGCTGAGGACCGTGCGCGAGGAGCTGCCCGCATACGCCGCCGCCGGCTGGCTCACCCCGGCCGAACCGCTCGCCCTCGGCTCCCTGCGGGCCCGCCGACTGGCCCGGGACCACGCCCGGCGCCACTTCGGCAAGCCCGCGGCGCGGACGGTCGCCGAGTACGAGGCGTACGCCACCTCACTGGCGTTCCTGCGGCACCGGGGCCGCAGGGGGCGGGCCGGCGCCGACTTCGCCGTACGGGAGCGGGAACTGCTGCACGAGCTGTGGCGCAGGCGGGAGGTGGCGCAGCCCGCGCTGGACCACGCGGCCAGGATGACGATGCCGGTGGTCGCGCCGCCCTGGCCGGCGTACGGGGTGCATGGGGTGTACGGGGTGCCCGTGCAGCCCCAGGGGTACGGGCCGTACGGGCAGGCCGCACCGTATCCCTCGTACAACCCGTACCGGACACAGCCGTAGGAGACCCGGCCCGGAGGCCGGTCGGCGTCTGGTCTACGCCGACGCCTGCGTCAGCTTGCCGATCTCCTCCTCCGTCAGCCGCAGCTCCGCGACCCCCAGCAGCGCCGGCAGCTGCCGCACCGTCCGCGCCGAGGCGATCGGAGCGACCACCGTCGGCTGGGCCGCGAGCCAGGCCAGGGCCACCGTGGCGACCTCGGCGTCATGGGCCCGGGCGACCTCGTCGAGGGCGGCGAGGACCTTCCGGCCGCGCTCGGTGTCCAGGTGCGTGGCGGCGCGGGGCGCCCGCGCGCTGTCCACCGTCGTACCGGGCCGGTACTTGCCGGTCAGGAAGCCGGAGGCGAGCGCGAAGTACGGGACGGCGGCCAGACCGGCCCGCTCGGCCACGCTCTGCAGCTCGCCCTCGTAGGTGTCGCGCGAGACCAGGTTGTAGTGCGGCTGGAGGGCCACGTAGCGGGCCAGGCCCTCGCGCTCGGAGAAGTCCAGGGAGGCCGTCAGCCGCTCGGCGGAGATGTTCGAGGCGGCGATGTGCCGTACCTTGCCCGCCTTCACCAGCTCGTCGAGCGCGCCGATGATCTCCTCGACGGGCACCTCCGGCTTGTCGAAGTGCGTGTAGTACAGGTCGATGCAGTCCGTGCCCAGACGCTTGAGCGAGGCGTCGGCCGCGGCCTTGATGTTGGCGGCGCTCAGCCCCGGGAAGTCGGGGTGCTGGCTGACCTTGGTGGCGATGACGACGTCGGAGCGGTTGCCGCGCGCCTTCACCCACTTGCCGATGATCGTCTCGGACTCGCCGCCCTGGTTCCCCTCGATCCACGCCGAGTAGGAGTCGGCGGTGTCGACGAAGTTGCCTCCGGCGGCCGCGTAGGCGTCCAGGACGGCGAAGGACTGCTCCTGGTCGGCGGTCCAGCCGAAGACGTTGCCGCCGAGGGCGAGCGGGAAAACCTTGAGGTCGGACGAGCCCAGTGTGCGCAGAGAAGTCATGTCCAACATCAACAACCGGGCGGAGCCGGGCATTCCGCGCCCGGCTCCGCCCGGCCGCGAAGGCTGCGCGAACAGACGTCAACGGGGACGGTCAGGGCTTCAGGGGGTGAGGGCCAGGGGCTGAAGACTCAGGGGTTGAGGCCCTTGCTGCGCAGCCACGCCATCGGGTCGATCCCGCCCGCCTGGCCGTCCGTGTGGACCTCGAAGTGCAGGTGCGGCCCGGTGACGTTGCCGGTGGCGCCCACGCGGCCGATGACGTCGCCCGTGGTGACCTTCTGCCCGACGTTGACGCTGATCGACGACTGGTGGCAGTACCACAGCTCGGTGCCGTCGTCGAGGGTGAGGATCGTCCGGTAGCCGTAGGAGCCGGCCCAGCCCGCCTCGGTGATGGTGCCGCTGTGCACCGCCTTGATCAGGGTGCCGGTGGGCGCGGCGAAGTCCAGGCCGGTGTGATAGCCGGAGGACCACATGGCGCCGGCCTGCCCGAAGGACGAGGAGATCGTGTAGGAGGAGGTCGGCAGCGTGTACTGCCTGGCCAGCTCGGCCAGCCGCGCCTCCTCGGCCTTCCTCGCGGCCTCCTCCTCCGCCTTCTTCTTCGCGGCGGCGGCCTTGGCCTCGGCCTCCTTCTGCGCCTTCGCGGCGGCCTCGTCGGCCTTCTTGGCGGCGGCGGCCTCGGCGTCCGCCAGGGCCTTGGCCTCGATCTGGGCCTGCTGCTGCTCGGCCTGCGCCATGATGCGGTTGCGCAGCACCTCACCGGCGCCGGAGGTGCCCTGCTCGGTGTCGGCCGTGGTCACGCCGACGCTGCTGAGCGCGGTCGCCGAGCCCTCGTCCTCGTCGGGGGCGGCGTCGGCGGAGTCGTCGAACAGGGAGCCCACGGAGGGCAGGTCCGGCAGCGAGATGGACACCGGCGGCTTGCTGCTGTTGGCGCTGGCCATGCCGCCCGCGCCGACGGCGGCGATCACGCCGACGCCGAGAACCGTGGAGCTGCGGGCGAGCCCGCCGCCGCGCTGCTTGGTGACGCGGTGCCGACCGCGCGCGGGACGGATGGACTCCGCGGTGGGGTTCCACTCCTCCCAGGGGCCCTCGTCGGCGCGTCGGCTGCCGTAGCCGAAGGTCTCGGTGTCGTGCCGGTCCGGCACGGACGGGGCTTCTGGGGCCAGCCGGTTGGACGCCACGAAGGCGCACTCCTTTCCTTCCATCGCCTACCGGGTTAGCTGACGGGTTCGGAGGGGAAGGTCTCCTACGCGCGTCAATCAGCCGTGCTTCCACGGCGATTGCGCCCGATTCACCCCAAGTTGATGGTTCCCCGGCTCCCTTGCGGGATTCGGCGCGTGCGCACGGAGCCGCCTCTTGTGGCGGCTGGGACGACCGTGCTCTGCGTTATCGAACGTTAATAGACTCGGGGCCCGGATTCCAAGCCGTTCGGCTTGATCATTAAACCTTCTTGGCCAGAACTTACGGCCCATGAGGGGCAAAAATGGGGCGAGTTGACCACATGAGTCGACCACATGTCAGGAACCTCACGCCCCGCCACGACCTACGACGCACCCGCAAAACACTTGGGGCCGGAATCCGTTGAACGGATTCCGGCCCCAAGTCTTCAGTAGCGGGGACAGGATTTGAACCTGCGACCTCTGGGTTATGAGCCCAGCGAGCTACCGAGCTGCTCCACCCCGCGTCGATGTGACATCAGTGTACGCCACGCGTGGGACAGCTTGCACACGCATTCCGCTCAGCCCAGCAGATGCCGGTTCGGCTCCTTGGCCCGCCCCTCGTACTCCGGCACCACGACGACCTCGGCGCCCCCGGCCGTCAGCACCCCGGTCCCGTCGGCGCCCTCGACGAACGTGTCCGGTTCCCGCCAGGCCGTGACCACCCGCCGTACCCCCGTGTCCAGAATCAGCCGGGCGCACGGACGCGGCCGGGAGGCGCGGCGGGCGCACGGCTCCAGGCTGCTGTACACCGTGGCACCGGCCAGCCGAGGATCCGCCGGGTCGACCTTGGCCAGCGCCGCCTCCTCCGCGTGCACGACCGGGTCGCCGGCCTCCCGCGAGTACCCGCGGGCGAGCTCCGTCCCGTCGGCGGCGACCACCACCGCGCCCACGCTGAACGCGGTCCGCGACGGCGGGCACTGCGCGGCCAGCTCGCACGCGAGCCGCAGCCAGTGCCGGTCCGCGGGTACGACGCGGTCCGCCGCGCCGGGTGCGGTCGGCTCGTAGCGCATGAGGACGACGTCTTCGACGACCCGTGTCTCCACCAGCCTCAGCCGCCCGCCCTGATAGACCCCGGGCCCGAACAGCCGCGGCGCCTCGGGGTCCCCCACGAACAGCGGGGCGAGCACGAGCTGCACCTCGTCCGCGAGCTGCTGCTGCAGCAACTGCGTGTGCACCGTCCCGCCGCCCTCCACCATGAGCCGCCGCACCCCGCGCACCTCGTGCAGATGCTCGAGCAGCAGCTCCCAGTCGAGTACGGCACCCAGCGGCACCACATCGGCGGCGATCCCCGTCCTCCGCGCCCGCCGCGCCCCCTCGTCGGTCGTGTAGAGAACCTTCTCGCCACCCGTGTGCCAGAAGCGCGCCCCGGGGTCCAGCTCCCCGGACGCGCTGACCGCGACCTTCAGCGGATACTCCGCCCGCCCCGCGGCCACCCGGGCCGCCCGCCGCTCCGGCGAGTACACCAGCAGCCGCGGGTTGTCGGCACGGATCGTCCCGGCCCCGATGAGAACCGCGTCGACGGACGCCCGCACCTCGTCGACCCGGTCGAAGTCGGCGGGACCGGACAGCAGCAGCCGCTCGGGGCCGGTGTCGTCCAGGTACCCGTCGAGGGAGACGGCGGCGGACAGCAGGACGTACGGGTGGGGCATGGACGCGCTCTCTCTCGGCGGCGGACGGAACAACCGGCTTGCTTCAAGCTTGGAGCAAGCCGCACAGGTACCGCTCCATCCTGTCGTTCCCCTCGAAACCCCGGAGCACCGGCAGGTGAACCGCCCCCGGTCAGGTGGCGGCTCGCTGGATTGGCGCTTCCGGGTCTCTCGGACCGCGTCCCCGGCAGGCGTGGTTCGACGGGCCGGTCCTTGTCGGCCCCTGCCGATCGATTACGACGGTCGGGTCTGCCCGCCGCTGTCCTCCCCGCCGCCCTGGGCGTCGGGAGGCACCGGCGAGCCGCCGATGTCCGGTGCGGTTCTCGCCACCATCTCGGCAAGTCGCCCGCAGGCCTCTTCGATCTTTTCCTGGGCCCGGTTTCGCTCGGTGATGGCTGCGGCGAGCAGCAGCGCGGTCAGCGCGGCGGCACCGTTGAACGCCTGCAGTGAAATCATGTTGGTGAGCAGGGTGTGACCGGCGAACGGGCCTGTCCTGCGGCTGGTGGCGAGAATGGCGAAGATGGATACGGCCAGCGCGCAGGGCGCGGCTCCGGCGCGCTGGAAGCGGAAGGCCGCCCAGGTCAGCAGCGGAAAGCCGAGAAAGAGCAGCGGTGTGGGGGAGGTCTGGAGGAGACCGACGCCGATGGTGACCGCGCCGAGCAGCGATCCCTCCGCCCATCGGGATGGTGGTGTGTCCTTCGGCCAGTGTGCCGAGCGGAGCACGAGCAGCACCGGTGCGACCAGCAGAACGCCCATGGCGTCGCCGGTCCACCAGACCCACCACGTGGGCCAGAACCCGCCGGCGGACAGTGCGTGAGTGAGGCGCAGGGTGATGCTGCCCAGCGTCGCACTGATGAGCATGCTGGTGAACGCGCCGAGGAAGACCAGCGCGAGCGCGTCCCGCAGGCGGTTCATCCGGGGACGGAACCCGGCGCGTCGCAGGAGTGCGTAGGAACAGAGGGGCGCGAGTGTGTTTCCTGCCGTGATGGCAAGGACGGCGGGGGCCGATGAGTCGAGGGACACCTCGACCAGGAAGGCGCCGAGTGCGATCCCGGGCCAGACCCGCGGGCCGATCAGGAGCAGGCCGGCCAGGGCGATGCCGGTCGGGGGCCACAGCGGCGTGACCTGGCCGCGCACGGGCTGCTGGAGCATTCCCAGCTTGCCGGAGGCGTAGTACAGCGCGGCAACAGCGCCGATCTGCAGGGCCGTCATGCCACCGCGCCGGAGCCTGTCACGGCTCGCACCCGTCATCGGAAGGTCTTTCCCTCGACCTTGCTCCGTCGTCCATTGTCCGTCGGCCCCGCCGGATCCACCACACCGCCGCTCTTCTGTGCGCCTCTCGCAATGTGCTCTGCCGGGATTGCTCCGGGTGACCGCTCGGCGGCGGTGCCGCGCCCTGACGATTCCGCCTCAGCCGCATCCCTGTGGGTCTCATCGGCTTCAGCGCGGGGTGCGCAGGGCGAGGATGGCCATGTCGTCGTGCCCGTCGCTGGGGTGGTGGTCGGCCAGGGCCTGCACGAAGTCCTGCAGGGGCAGGGCTACGTACGTGGTGGCGAGTTCGGCGAGTTCGTTCAGGCTTTCGTCGATGGGGTGCTCGGGGTGTTCGATCAGGCCGTCGGTGAAGAAGACCACGGTGGTGTCCGGGGGCAGGGGGTGAGTGTGGTCGGGGCGGGGCTGCCCGCTGTCGACGTTCAGTGGCAGTCCGGGCTCCGTGAACAGGTATTCCGCCCGGCCGCCGGGGGTGATCAGCAAAGGGGGGACGTGGCCCGCAGAGCTCCAGAGCAGTCTCCAGGCAGCCCCCGCGGATTCGATGCGCGCCAGGCCGGTGGTGGTGACCGGGTTGTCGGTGATGGCCTCCAGGGTGCGATCGAGCTGGGCGAGGACCGCGCTGGGCGGAGTACGCAGGGTGAACAGCAAAGCGCGCAGCATGTTGCGGGTGGAGGCCATGGCAGCCGCGGCATGCAGGTCGTGACCGACCACGTCGCCGATGACGACCGCCACCGCGCCGTCCGGAAGCAGGACGGCGTCGTACCAGTCGCCGCCCACATGGTGGGGTTCGGCGGCGGGCCGGTAGATGGCGGCGGCGTCGAAGGGCCGCATGTCGGGCAGCGTCGGCAGCAAACGCCGCTGGAACTGTTCGGATCCGGCACGAACCTGTTCGAAGAGGCGGACTTTTTCAATCGCGATACCGGCGGCGCTGGCGAGGGCGACGACCATGGTCTCGTCGCGGACATCGAAGGGCTGTCCGTCGCGTCGCTCGGAGAGGTAGAGGTCACCGTAGATTTCACCGCGGACGCTGACGGCGACGCCCAGCAGGGTGCGCATGGGCGGGTGGCCGGGTGGGAACCCGACCGAGGACGGATGGGAGGAGATGTCGTCCACCAGCAGGGGTTCGGGGTGGTGGATCAGGTGTCCGAGCACGCCCAGGCCGCGAGGAAACCCCACCGCGGCCAGGGCCGCGCGTTCCTGCTCGGACAGGCCGACGGGAATGAACTGCTCCAGGAACTCGCCGGACTCGTCAAGGACTCCCAGTGCTCCGTAGCGGGTGCCGACCAGGTCCATGGCGGTGGTCACGATGCGACGCAGTACCGCGGTCAGCTCCACCTCCCGGGTGATGGCCACCACCGCCTCCAGCAGGCCCTGGATCCGGTCCTTGGCGGCGGCCAGGGCGCGCAGCTGCTCGTCGATCCGGCCCAGCTCGGCGTCCAGACGCGCCAGTAGGTCAGGGCGGGGCGGCCGCTCCGCGCCTTTCTCCTCCTTGCCCGCCGCCATCACGATCGCCCGGCGGACCGGCGCTCGCTCTCGGTGGCCTTCAGCCGGCAGGAGTGGGTGCTGGTCCGGATCAGCGTGCCTTTGGAGGTGAGCCGGTCGGCGATCGCCGCGCACCGACGAGGGGCGACGAAGGTCTTGTCCCACTCGCCGCACGGGGGCTTGGAGGCCACCGCGGCGGCCTTGCGCTCCTCCTGCTCGGTGAAGATCCGGGACAGCGGCTTGGCACCCCTCTTGTCCAGGTTCAGACAGCCCGACTCGTCCAGCAGAGCGGCTCCTGAGACGTCTGCACGATCCGTTGAACGCTCGACGACTTCGTCCACCAGGTTGTCCTCGACCGGTTCAGCGGCCGCGGTTTCCTTGTCCATCATGCTCTGTCCGTCCCGGCCGGCCAGGGCCCGAGGCTGGTCCTCGGCCAGCCTGTCACATCACGGACTCACACGACCTTTCGGACACGCTTCTCATCGCCGCCGTCGAGCCGGAAGCTGCTGCGAGGACGGAGCAGGGGGGTGTTCTGCTGCGTGGCGTTGCCTGGCCGCCTGGGCGCGTGCGCCGGGTGCATGGCGGTCGCCGATGCGGCGGCTGTGCCAAGTCAGTGCGCGGGCAGGGCCATGGGCGCCGTCCAGGCTGCGCAGGCTGAGGGCCTGGTCGAGGATGATGGCCGCGCTGTGGCCGGCATCTTCACGTTCATCGAGACCTCCTACGACCGTCGTCTCCTGCGCAAGCACGCGAACTGGGGCTGTCTCACGCCCCACGAGACGCGCCGGCGCCACGAACAGACGGGACCCGAACACGCTCTCGCCCTCGTCCACAAGGACAACCCCGACAGCTTCCAACGCCTCGTCGCGATGCTGGGGAGGACGCAGCCGAGAAGGCCCCCGCTGCCGGCCGTCGAGGAGATCAGCGCCGCCTGAGGGCCGGTCTGGCCCTCCGTGTCAACCTCGCCGCCGACGAGTGGCTCGACCAGTGGCTCGCCGCGAAGAAGCGCCGCAAGACCACGCTCAACGGCCACGCCTCCCACATCCGCGTCCACCTGAAGCCCCGCATCGGGCACGTACGCCTCGACCGGCTCAACGTCGGCCACCTGGCAGAGATGTTCGACTCGGTGAAGGAGACGCTGCGGCACTCCACCATCACGCTGACCTCGGACACATACACGAGCCTGCCCCCGAGCCGGACCGTGAGATTGCCGAGAAGTCGGCGGAACTCGTCCCCCGGTCTCGTCCGGCAGCCACCGAACCGCCTGCCCCGGCCGCAGCCGCCCCGCAGGACACGGGAACATCCGCTCACGCATTGCTCACACACGAGCCCGAAACGCTGCAGCGCCCGAGCCGACCGAAGCCGACCCGAGCGTTGCGTAGCAGGTCAGAGGCCATGCAGCCCGCCTGCGGACCGTAGGCCCTGTGGGACTCGAACCCACAACCAATGGATTAAAAGTCCACTGCTCTGCCAATTGAGCTAAGGGCCCAGGCGATGTTGCCTCCCCGAGCATAGCGGGATCGGGCCCCGTCTCCGATCGGGTATCCAGGGAGGCCGGCCGGAAAAGTGACGTGATCGCCCACGGCCGGGAGGGGGTCCGGTCAGAAGATCCCCTTGTATCCCTTCCAGCCGGTCGCGATCTTCGTGCGGCCGCTGAAGGAGCCCTTGCCGTTGCCGTTGTTGCGGTACAGGTTGCCCTTGGTGTCCCGCGCGACCAGGTCGTTCTTGCCGTCGCCGGTGATGTCGCCGACGCCGACGATCGCGTTGTAGGTGGCACCCCACTTCGTGAAGACCTTGACCCTGCTCTTCAGCAGCCCCTTGCCGTTTCCGTTGTAGCGGTACAGCGTGCCCTTCTTGTCGAGGGCCAGCACGTCGCCGATGCCGTCACCGTTCAGGTCACCGGCGCCGATGATCCTCTTGTAGCCCTTCCACGCCGACCTGATCTTCTTGCCGGCCGCGAGCGTCCCGTTGCTCTTCGTCGCGAAGAGGTAGATGTCCCCGGTCTTGGCCTTGCGCGCCAGCAGGTCGGTGCGGCCGTCGCCGGTCAGGTCGCCCGGTGCGGTGAGGACGTCGTAGGCGTTCCAGCCCTTGCCGAGGGATGTGTGGCTGTTGCCGGGCTTGTACGACGTGCCGCAGCGGCCCTTGTACTTGCGCAGCTCACCGTTCGGCATCCGCACCAGCATCTCGGCGCACCGGTCGCTGCCCATGTCGCCGAAGGGGATGGCGAGGGTCCCCTTGGGCCAGCCGGAGGCCGACTTCTTGAAGTCGAACTTGCCCTTGCCGTTGGTGAAGTGCAGCGTGAGAGTTCCGGAGGAGTTGAGGGTGACCAGTTCGCCGAAGCTGTAGCCGCCCTGGTCGTGGTGGCCCTGAAGACCGCCGCTGAGCCCGAACGAGCCGCTGGTCGTGTACGTGCCGACGCCGTCGGCCCCCTTGGCGGTCAGGGTCCAGGTGTGACGCCCGTTGTACGCGTACGCCCCCGCGTCCGTCCTCCCGTTCCAGCCGGCCTCGGCGGACGGACCCGTGCCGGTCTCGGTGCGCACGACACGTCCGCGGACGACGTCCTTCACGGTGAACTTCCAGGCGGCCGGCTTGCTGAACTGCCAGGTGCTCTTCCAGAAGTCGCTCCTGGTGTCCACGGAAGCGTCGTCGAGATCCGACTCGATCGCCGTCAGCGGCTGTGTCGGGACTCCGCTCCGCACGACGTGCACGGCGCCGACCGCGTCCACATGAGCGATGTTTCCGCCGAACTTGTCCACCGTCCACGTGAGCCGCCGCTGGTCGGCCGTGTTCCCGGCCGGGAGGTCGGCGACCGGGCGGGCGGGGGCGGCAGTACCGGTGTGGAAGTCCGTCAGCATCAGCTTGTCCGCACTCCGGTCGTGCTGGACCAGGTAGCCGTCGCCGACGAGCGCGGGCCCGGAGGGGACCATGACGGACTTCTTCGCCGTACGGTCGTAGACGCCGGCGGCGCCGGACGGGCCGCAGTTCCAGTAGATCCAGCGGCCGACTGCCTGCAGTTCCGCGACCGTGCAGGGGGCGCCGGTGGCGACGGTCTGGACCGTCTTCCTCGTCTTGAGGTCGTAGGCGGTGATGGCCCCGTCGCCGGAACCGGGGGTCCACAGCAGCGAACCCCATACGGAGGCGGCGGTGATGGACCGGGTCAGGCGCACGTTCTCGGAGCGGTTGCGGTTCACTGCGTCGACGTACTGCTTGCCGGTGGAGGTCGCGTTGTAGACGTAGTAACGGCCGGTGGCGTCCACGAACCGGCCTCCGGTCACCGCTGGTTCGCTCCCCGAGTGGTAGATGTTGGGGGACAGCCAGATCCGGGCACGCTCCTTGCCCTTGGCGTCCACCTGGAAGTAGCCGACGTGCTGGTCACCGGTGGAACGCAGCGGTACGCACTGCCCGGCGTCGCACGGAACCCGCTGAGCGTGCGAGCCGTCGGCGAAGACGCCCGCGTAGCCCCGCGTGACCTTCTCCAGGACCGTGGAGCCATCGGACGAGATCCGGCGGCCGACCACGTGCTGGTCGCCGTTCGGCTGGCGTTCCACGGTGGTCAGGAAGCCGCCCGCGTAGTCGATGCCCCACACGCCGTCCGTCCGGACGGGCGTCGGTGCGGTGTCCGCGGCCGCCGGGCCGGCGGTGGTCAGCGAACCGGCGCCCAGGGCTGCCAGGGTCACGAGAACGGCGGTCATCCGGCCGTACCGGGTCGCGGTGGAGCGTGCGCGTGCGCGTGTGCGCCGGGTCAAGGTCCCTCCCCAGGGATGTGAGAACGGCACGCCACGGCGGCTCCCCCTCGGCCGCGCCCCTCCTCCGTGCCAAGATCCGGGATGCTAGCAACCACCTGATGGGCAACGGTAGTCAAAAAGCGAAGGGCCCGTACGACAGTGGTCGTACGGGCCCTTCGCAGGTCACCTCACCCGGTGTCAGCCGTTGCGCTTCCAGCGCGGCTTGTCCTCGCGGCGGCCGAAGGAACCGCCGCCGCGGTGGTCGTCACGGCGACCGTACGGGCGGTCGTGGCCGCCGGAGCGGAAGCCGGGGCGGTCGCCCTGGCGGTCGCGGTTGAACGGGCGGTCGCTGCCGCGGTGCCCGCCACGCTCGTCCCGGTGGAAGCCGCCACGGTCGTCACGGCGGTCGAAGGAGCGGGGGGCGCGGTCGCGGTCCCGGTTGAAGCCGCCCCGGTCGTCGCGCCGCTCGTAGGAACGGCCGCCACGGTCACGGTCGAAGGAACGGTCACGGTCGAACGTACGCCCGCCCCGGTCGTCACGGCGCTCGTAGCCGCGGTCACGGTCCCGGTCGAACGTACGGCCGCCGCGGTCACCCCGGTCGTCCCGGCGGAAGCCGCCCCGGTCGTCGCGCCGCTCGTAGGAACGGCCGCCACGGTCACGGTCGAAGGAACGGTCACGGTCGAACGTACGCCCGCCCCGCTCGTCACCGCGCTCACGACGGTCGTACGACGACGAAGCCGCCGTACGCTGCTCATGCTCGCCCCGCTCGGCACGGTCCACGTCCTGCGCCCCCGGCTGCTCCGGCAGCGACACCTCGGCCACCGCCTGTGCCTCGGCCACCGCCGCCTCCGGGTCCACGCCCCGCTCGCGGGCCACCCTGGCGATCAGCCGGTCGGCCTCCTCACGCAGCTCGGACGCACGCCGCTGGGCACGCTCCAGCTGCTTGGTGAGGTGGGCGACCTCGCGCTCGGCCTGCTGCGCGGCGTTGCCCGCGGACTCGGCCTGCACCTCGGTCATCGACCGGGCACCGGTGATCTCCGCGACCTCCGGGTCGAAGGCCGCGCCGCCCTGGATGATGTGGCGCGTGGCGTCCACGCCCGCGTCCTCCATGAGGCGGAAGATCTGGCGCCGCTGGTGCGGCAGCGACAGGGAGACCACCGTGCCGGTGCGGCCGGCGCGGGCCGTGCGGCCGGCGCGGTGCAGGTAGTCCTTGTGGTCGCCGGCCGGGTCGACGTTCAGCACCAGGTCGATGCCGTCGACGTGGATGCCGCGGGCGGCGACGTCGGTGGCGACCAGGACGTTGACGTACCCGTCCTTGAAGTCGGCCAGGGTGCGGGTGCGGGCGCCCTGGGTCATGCCGCCGTGCAGCGCCTCGGCCTTCGCGCCGGCCTCGCGCAGCTGCTCGGCCACGCGGTCGGCGCCCAGCTGGGTGCGCACGAAGATGATGGTGCGGCCCTTGCGGGAGGCGATGGCCGCGGTGACCGGAGCCTTGTCCTTGGGCTTCACGATCAGGATGTGGTGGGACATGGTCGTCACCGCGCCCTGCGCCGCGTCCACCTCGTGGGAGACGGGGTCGGTCAGGTAGCGGTCGACGAGAGTCTTGATCTCGTTCTCCATCGTCGCGGAGAACAGCATGCGCTGGCCGCCCGCCGGAACCTGGTCGAGGAGCTCGGTGACCTCGGGCAGGAAGCCCAGGTCGGACATCTGGTCGGCCTCGTCCAGGACCGCGATCCGCACGTCCTCCAGCGAGCAGGCGCCGCGGTTGATGACGTCGCGCAGCCGGCCCGGGGTGGCGACCAGGATGTCGACGCCCTTCTCCAGGGCGTAGATCTGGTTGCCCATCGAGGTGCCGCCGCAGACGACCTTCATCCTCAGGCCGAGGACGTCGCCGTAGGGCTGCAGGGCGTCCGCCACCTGCATCGCGAGCTCGCGGGTGGGGGTCAGGATGACCGCCCGCGGGCGCTTCCGCTCGGTGCGGCCGCCGGCCAGCGTGGCCAGCGTCGGCAGTCCGAAGGAGAGGGTCTTGCCCGAGCCGGTGCGGCCCCGGCCCAGGACGTCCTTGCCGGCCAGGGCGTCCGGGATGGTCGCGGCCTGGATCGGGAAGGGGGTGGTCACACCGTTCTGCGCGAGCTTGCGCACGACGTCCTCGGGGAGACCGAGGTCCGCGAACGTGATCTCGGACACCTCACGGCTCTCGGGGGCGTCGTCGGCGATCTCGGGCACGACGACGTGGTCAGCAGTAATGGACATGCGAATGCGAAACCTTCCGGAGTCTTGTCGGCACGCGCCCGTCAACTCCGTGATTCGCACCACGACCGCCTCGATGCGGTCCGCCACGGCAAAGGAGAGTACGCGCCACACGGCGCGCTCTGTGTGGGCGCCGGGCAAATGGGATCAAACGATCTGCCACCTTACGCACCCACCACCCCCGAAAGCAAACTGAGTCCGTAGACCCAGGTCAGGACCTGGCGCGCCGCAGCCGACCCGGCTTCGGTGTGGGTTCCCGCTGCTCCAGTTGCGACCCCGTGCCCTCGTGCGCCGACGACGACGGCTCGGCCGCCGTCGGCTCCGGAGAGGCCGGCGGAGCGGGCGGCGAAGCCGGAGGCGGCTCCGGCGCCGCGGACGTCTGCGGAGGCACCGGCGCCGCGTCCGTCGGCGTCGGCTCGCCCGGCTTCGGCGGCAC
>NZ_QFDQ01000081.1 GCF_003270085.1 Streptomyces triticisoli
CCAGACGTAGGGGCGGCCGAGCGCGGAGCGGGCGGCGGCGACGGCGGCGGCCGCGCGGGCGGAGGCGGCCGGGCCGTCGTCGAAGCCGGGGAGGAGGCCGTCGCGGCGGGAGCGGGAGGCCCGGTCGTGGGCCTCCCGCTCCGACGGGGACAGGGAGTCCAGCAGCCGCCGTGCCTCGGCGAGTTTCCGCTCGACGGTGCGTTTGTGGGTGGCGGCCGCCCTGCGGCTCCTGTCGAGTTCGGCGAGGGCGCGGGTGGCCTCGGCGCGCTCCTGGGAGATTTCACGCAGGGTCCGCCGCAGGTCCTTCAGTTCGCCGGCCTGGTGGGCGCTGATCCGGTCGAGGGCGGCGGCCCGGTCGAGGTAGTCGGCCGGGTCGTGGGAGAACAGCAGGGCGAGGAAGGGGTCGAAGCCGGAGCGGTACTGGGCTCCGGCGACGGCACCGAGCGACTCCCTGAGGTCGTTGACGCGCTGCTGCTGCCGGGCGATGCGGTCCTGGGAGTCGCGTACCCGGTCGCGCAGGAGGCCGGCGCGCTCGCCGGCCTGGTTGTAGGCCTCGGTCGCCTTCTCGGCCTCCTGGTGGAGGCGGTCGACCTCGGCCCGGGCGTCGCCGTGCGGCGCGGCGACGGCCGAGCCGGCCGGTACGGCGCCCAGGGCGGTGGTCGCGGCGGTCAGAAGACCGGCGACGGCGGAGCCCCGGTCGAACCCGGAGGACGGTACAAGGCGGCGATGGGACCCCACGGGAAGCCGCGCTCCTTCCACTGGCGGACAGGGAAACGCGGCAGACAGTAGCCCCCCGGCAGCGGAGCCGACCAACGGCCTGCGCGGCCGTGACAGGGTGAGGCCCCGCCTCTGACGCAGGTCACAGGCGGGGCGGACGACCGTCCGGCGCCAGGGCGATTCCCTCGAACGGGGGGCACCGCGTCCCTGACCCGGGAAAGTGAAGGGCCGCGGGCTAGACCCGGACGCCGAACATGAACGGGCCGCCCATGGTGTTGAACGACTCGTAGCGCACGACGGTGCCGGGGCGCGGGGCGTGCAGCACCTGGCCGTTGCCCGCGTAGAGACCCACGTGGTGCAGGTCGTTGAAGAAGAAGACCAGGTCGCCGACCTTGAGCTGGCTCATCGAGTAGATCCTGGTGCCCGCGCCGGTCTGCGACTCGGAGGTGCGCGGGAGGCTGACGCCGGCCTGGGCGTACGCCCAGGAGGTCAGGCCCGAGCAGTCGAAGGAGGAGGGGCCGGCGGCACCGTAGACGTAGGGCGAGCCGAGCTTGCTCTGGGCCGCGGCGAAGGCGGCGGCGGCGCGGCCGGAGCCGGCCGGGACGTTGACGGAGAGGACCTGGCGCTCGCTGGCGCGCGTGGCGCGGTTCTCCTTCTCGGCGAGCTGGGCCCTCTCCTGGGCCGTGAGGGAGTTGAGCAGCCGCTGCGCCTCGGCGAGCTTGGTCTGGGCTTCCTTCTTCTTGTTGCCCAGCTCGGTGCGGGTGGCGGCGAGGTCCTTCAGCTTGGCGCTGGCCTCGGCCCGCTCCTGGGCGAGTTCGCGCTGTTTGTCCTGGATCTTCTTCAGCGACTCGACCTGCTGGCCGCTCAACTGGTCGAGCGTGGAGGCCTTCTCCAGGTAGTCGTCCGGGTCGGCGGACAGGAAGAGCTGGAGCGAGGGGTCTATCCCGCCGGTGCGGTACTGGCCGGCCGCCACCGAACCGAGGTGGTCGCGCAGCTGGTTGAGCTCCTGCTGACCGCGGGCGACGTTGTCCTGGATGGTGGAGATCTCCTTCTGGAGCTTCTCCTGCTTCTCCTTGGCCCCGTTGTACTTCTCGGTGGCCTGCTCCGCCTGCTGATAGAGCTTGTCGACCTGGGACTTGACCTCGTCCTTGCTGGGCTTCGCACTCGGGGCGGCGTTCGCGGCCTGGGCGCTGACGGCTACGGCCGCCGCTGCCACGGTGGTGAGCACGCTCACACGGGCGCGGCTCGGCTGCTTGGGTCGACGGTGGGACGCCACGAAAGCGAGCTCCTTCTTCTGAGTGATCACCCGCTCGGAGGTTCGACGCCTGACCCTAGTGACCTCATCGTGACGAATTCAAATCCTCCGCCGAAAAATCCCGGCACGCAATGCTTTTTTTGCCTTCAACTCACCAGAAGTGAAGTCAGATTGACGCTGAGTCGCGTGACAGTCCCAGTAATTCCCGCCTTGAACCCGTACGCTGCCGTTGAAGCGCATATTGCTTTATGCCCGTTTTCAGCCGCGCGACAGACGCTTGAGGAGAACCGCCGACGCGACCGGCCGCGCACCCGCTTTCGCGACCCCGTCGGCCACCTCGCGGTCGGTGGAGGCGACGACGACCGGCCGGCCGGGCGGCTCGGCCCGCACCAGCTGACGGATCAACTCGTCCGCGGTGACGCCCGGTTTGGAGAACAGCACCCGCACCCCGCGCGGCGGCGCGAGCAGCACCGGCGCGGCCAGCTCGGCCCCGTCGAAGACACAGGTGACCTCCGCGCCGGTCTGCGCGGCGAGCTGCGAGAGCTGGCCGAGGAGCCTGAGCCGCTGCTTCTCCAGCGGCATCTGGGGATAGCCGGTCTTGGTGACGTTGTAGCCGTCGACGACCAGATGCGCCTGCGGCAGCGCGAGCAACTGGTCGAGGATCGCCGGGTCGTGCTCGGACAGCGCACGGGCGGCGATGTCCTTGGAGGTCATCCGGCCCGGCTCCACCGCGTCCACGGTCTCGGCCGGCCGCACCGACACCGGCGGCAGCGCCAGCTCCCGGCGCAGCCCCTGCGCCGCGTCGAGCACGGTGTCCAGCAGCAGCCGTATCCGCATGTCCTCGACGCTGCGCCCCTCGCGGGCCGCCCTGCGGGTGGCCTCCAGCGCGGCCTCCGCCTCGCCCAGGCGCGCTTTGAGCCGCCGGGTCTCGCTCTCGGCGGCCGACACCTGCGCCTGACCCTCGGCGCGCACGGCCTCCAGCTCGGCGCGCACTTTGCGCAGCGCGGCCTCACCCCGCTTGACGTCGCTGAGCGCGGCCCGCAGCTTGCGGTGCAGCGACTCGGTCTCCTTCCGGACGGTGTCCAGCTCGGCGCGCAGCCGCTCGGTGTCGGCCCGGGTCTGCTCACGGGCCGCCGCCAGCTCGGCGCGCAGCCGCTCCAGCTCGGCCCGGCTCTCCTCGTCGGCGCGCTCGGCGTCCGCCCGCTGGGCCTCCTCGCCGGCCGCGGTCACCAGCTTCACCCAGCCCGCCGGCCGCAGTACATAGGCCGCGGCCGCCACGTCGAGCGGGTCCGCGGCCGGGGGCGGCGAGCCGGAGTCCAGGGCGCCGGACAGCTCCGGCTGGCCTTCTCTGAACTTCTCCCCGATGCGCTGGCGGAACACCGGATCGGTCTCCAGCGCCGCCGCCATCGCGTTGCCCGCGAACTTCGCCCGGCGGCTGGGGGTGAACCGGGCGTACTGCCGCAGCTGCGCCGGCAGCTCGCCGGTCCTCAGCCCGCCGAAGGCGTCGGAGACGATCTGGACGACCCGGCGGCGCACCCCGTCGGGCAGCGGACGGTCGAGCACCTCGGCGGCGCCGTCGCCCGGCCCCCCGCCTTGTGACTCCACCATCCGTCAACCCCAATGCTTGCGGGACCCCCGTGGGGGACCGTCCGTACGAGGCCCGCTCCGCTCAGGAGCCGGCGCCCGGCCTGTCCACGAGTTCCACCTGGTCCACGGCGTTGCACCAGCGGCAGCGCACCGACTCGACCGTCTCACTGACCACCTCGCGCTCCTCGACCCTGGGCTCTCCGGCCAGATCGAGGTGGACGTACTCGACGACCTTCGACGAGCGCGTCACGTCGAAGCGGGTGAGGTTGCCGCAGAGGGTGCAGCGCCACCGCGTGGTGGCGGTCGGCAGGGGAACCGTCATCGTGACTGTTCGCTTTCCTTCTAGTTTCCGTGACGCGCCGGCTTCCCCGGAACGTGTGGCACGTAACCCTACGGCCTGGCGGCGACTCGTCGCTGGGTGTGTCCATGACGGCGAGGCGGTCCATGAGGTTGCGTCCGGTTACGCCATGCTCTGTGCACATGACCGGCAACAGGAACACGGTGGCCGTCCGGGCGGTCCGGCTGCTGAGGGCAGTCAGGGCGGTCGGGGCCGTACGGACCGCGCGGGCGCCGGTGACGTGCGCCCTGATCGTCCTGTGCTGCCTGGTCTTCGTGACCGGCCCGGCGGCGGGCCTGAACCCCGGCTACGGCACCGGCGACGCGCTGCTGCTCGCCCAGCGGGCGTACTTCCGGCACTGGGGCGTGATCCCCGCCGAGCTGTTCACCGGCGTCCCCCGGGCCGCTCTCACCCCGGCGACGGCCCTGTTCGTGCACGGCAGCTGGGTGCATCTGCTCGGCAACATGCTCTTCCTCTACGTCTTCGGGGCGATGACCGAGGAGCGCATGGGCCACGTCCGGTTCACGCTGTTCTACGTCGGCTGCGGCTACCTCGCCCTGGTGGGCTACGCGGCCGCCAACACCGCCTCCGGGCAGTCCCTGGTGGGGGCCTCGGGGGCGATCTCTGCGGTCCTCGGCGCGTTTCTCTACCTGTTCCCCCGGGCCAGGGTGACCAGTCTCCTCCCGTTCCTGTTCTTCCTGCCGCTGCGGTTTCCCGCGTGGGTCGTGCTGCCGTTCTGGGCGGCCCTGCAGTGGCTGGCCGCCGGGCGCGCGGCGCAGGGGCCGGGCGTGGCCTACCTGGCCCATGTGGTGGGCTTCGTCCTCGGTTTCGTCTGCGCATGGGCCGGATTCGGCCGGGAGACTAGAGTGAAGGCCGCCCCTGCTCCGGCCCCCGAGGGAGAGAAACAGCCGTGATCACCGCGATCGTCCTCATCAAGACCAGCGTGGACCGGATCCCCGAGATCGCCGAGCGGATCGCTTCGCTGGACAGCGTGAGCGAGGTGTTCTCCGTGACCGGGACGTACGACCTGATCGCCATGGTGCGGGTGCGGCAGCACGAGGATCTGGCGGAGGTCATTCCGGGGCGGATCAGCAAGATCCCCGGGGTCGAGGCCACGGACACGCATGTTGCTTTCCGCACGTATTCGCAGCATGACCTCGAGGCCGCGTTCGCCATCGGGCTGGACTCGTGAGGGGCGCCGGCGCGTAAGCGTCTGCGGGGCGCGGAATGTGCGCGGGTGCGGGCTGTTCGTGGTTGCTCGCGCAGTTCCCCGCGCCCCTGCCGTCACTTACCCGACCGTGGGGATGCAGCGGCCGTTTTCCGTGCGGTAGCGCCACTTCGCGCCGTTTGTGACCAGTTCCCGCACCGCCGTCACGAAGCGGTCCACGTGCTCGTCGGGGGTGCCCGCACCGAAGCTGACGCGGACGGCGGCGTCGGGACCGCCGCACTCGCCCCGGGTCCGCGGGTCCCCGTCGAGCAGGGTGTGGAGCAGGGGGTGGGCGCAGAAGAGGCCGTCGCGGACACCGATGCCGTACTCGGCGGAGAGCGCGGCGGCGAAGTGGGAGCTGTTCCAGCCCGCGACCACGAAGGAGAGCACGCCGACTCTCGGGGCGTCGTCGCCGAAGAGGGACAGGATCCTCACCTCCGGGATCCCGGCCAGCCCCTCGCGGACCTTGCGGATCAGGTGCTGCTCGCGTGCGACCAGCGTGTCGAAGCCCGCCTCGGTCAGTGCCTTGCAGGCGGAGGCGATGGCGTGGGCGCCGATGACGTTCGGGGAGCCGGCCTCGTGGCGGGCCTCGCTGTCGTGCCACTGGACGTCCACTCCCCCGTCGGTGCGCCGCGCGACCCTGCGGCTCGCGCCGCCGCCCGCCAGGTACGGCTCGGCCTCGCGCAGCCAGTCGGCGCGGCCGGCCAGCACGCCCGCGCCGAAGGGGGCGTACAGCTTGTGGCCGGAGAAGGCGACCCAGTCGACGTCGAGGTCACGGACCGAGACCGGGTGGTGCGGGACCAGCTGGGCGGCGTCCAGGACGATGCGGGCGCCGTGGGCGTGCGCGGCGGCGGCCAGTTCCCGTACGGGCCACAGCTCGCCGGTGACGTTGGAGGCGCCGGTGACGCAGACCAGGGCCGGGCCGTAGGGGTCGCGGTCGGCCAGGGCCTGCTCCAGCGTCCGCACCGCCTGCTGCGGGGTGCGCGGGGCGTCCAGGCAGGTGACCCGTGCGTGCTGCCAGGGCAGCAGTGCGGCGTGGTGCTCGGTCTCGAAGACGAAGACCTGGCAGCCGGCCGGGAGCGCGCGGGCCAGGAGGTTCAGGGAGTCGGTGGTGGACCGGGTGAAGACCACCTGGTCCCCGCTGCGGCAGTCGAGGAAGTCCGCGACCGTCCTCCGGGCGTTCTCGAACAGGTCGGTGGAGAGCTGGGAGAGGTACCCGGCGCCGCGGTGCACGCTGCCGTAGTACGGCGCGTACGCCGCCACGTCGTCCCAGACCCGCTGCAGGGCGGGCGCGCTGGCGGCGTAGTCGAGCGCGGCGTAGGTGACCTCGCCGCCGGTGACGAGGGGAACGGTGACATCTCCTCCCAGAACAGGCAGAGGAGCACAAACGGACTGGTCGACGGCGACGGTGGAGACAGACATGGGCGAACTCCCGTGAAGGCAGGCGGATTCACCACGCGAGCGGGCACGGCACGGCGCGGCACTGCACGGCACGGCTCAAGCGTGGAGAGAGGTGAAAAGGGGGTGCGGAGGCGGGGCTCTACGCCCTAGCGCATTCGCTTGCTCACGGAAGGCTCCCTCGTACGACCCCAGGACCCCTGGACTGTCCACTCGGAAGAGTGCGAGGGGTCCGCGCTTGCCGTGGGCCTCGCTGCCCACGGCCTGGTCCTCACCCGGGGCACCCCGCCACGGACGGAGGGTTGCCGGACAGCCGGCCGGGGCCACATGGCTGTCACTCATGACCTGTGGTGGAACGTACGTGAACTGATCGCGGTCCCGCAACCCGTGTCCGGATTGCGGGACCGTACGCCCGTTCCGGCCGTTACGCGTTGCTGGCCGCCACCCAGCGTTCCAGTGTGCGCTTGGCCGCCCCGGAGTCGATCGACTCCGCCGCGCGGTCCATGCCGGCCCGGAGCTGCTCGGCGAGCGTGCCCGGGCCCGGCTTCAACGCCACCAGCGCCGCCGCCGAGTTCAGCAGGACGGCGTCCCGTACGGGCCCCTTCTCCCCGTCCAGCACGCGCCGGGCGACCTCGGCGTTGTAGGAGGCGTCCGCGCCGCGCAGGGCGTCCACGGGCACCAGCTCGATGCCGACGTCACGCGGGTCGAAGCGCTCCTCGGTGACCTTGCCGTCCCGGACGATCCACACCCGGGAGGTGGAGGTCGTGGTGAGCTCGTCCAGGCCGTCGTCGCCCCGGAAGACCAGGGAGGAGTGGCCGCGCTCGGCGAAGACCCCGGCGACGACCGGCGCCATGCGCGGGTCCGCGACCCCGACGGCCTGTGCCCGCACCCTGGCCGGGTTGGTCAGCGGGCCGAGCACGTTGAACACCGTGCGGATGGCCAGCTGGCCGCGTGCGGCACCGGCGTGGCGCAGCGCCGGGTGGAACTTGACGGCGAAGCAGAAGGTGATCCCGGCCTCCTGGGCGACCTCGGCCACCCGCCGCGGGGTCAGCTCCAGATTGACGCCGAGCTTCTCCAGCACGTCGGAGGCCCCGGACGCGGAGGACGCGGCCCGGTTGCCGTGCTTGACGACACTGGCGCCCGTGCCGGCCACGACGATCGAGGACATCGTGGAGATGTTCACCGTCTTCGCGCCGTCGCCGCCCGTGCCGACGATGTCGACGGTCTCGCCCGGCACCTCGATCACGTTCGCGTGCTCGTACATCGCGCGGACCAGACCGGTGATCTCCTCCACCGTCTCGCCCTTGGCCCGCAGGGCCACCACGAACCCGGCGATCTGCGCGTCGGTCGCCTCGCCGCGCATGATCAGGTCCATCGCCCAGGCGGTCTCGTCGGCGGTGAGGTCCCGGCCCTCCAGCAGGCCGTTCAGCAGGACGGGCCAGGAACGGCCCGCCGCGGTGTCGCCTCCAGCGGGGGTCACAGCGCTCATCAGCCGCTCCTGGGTCGGTGTCCCGTACTGCGGGACGTGAATCTCGAACAGGTTCCACCCTATCCAGCCCGGCGCACGGCGAGAGGCCCCGTCCGAAGCTCGGACGGGGCCTCTCGACTGTGGCGTGTGGCAACGCTCAGCGGTCGGTGATCAGTGGTGGCCGTGGCCGCTCGTGATCTCCTTGTACTCCTCGACGGTCGGCTTCTGGACCTGGCTGTCCTCGCCGTAGTACGCGTTGCTGAGCTTGGCGCGCAGCTTCTGCGTGACACCCACCTTGCGCTCGACGCCGTTCTCGTCGACCGTCGGGCCGATCTCGGCCAGCTCGTACTGGTGGTGCGCCGTGAGGGTGTAGAGCTGCTCCTGGCTGAGCGGCTCGTGGACCTCGATGAACTCACCGTGCGGCAGGCGCTTGATGATGCCGGTCTCGCGACCGTGCAGCACCTTCTCCTTGTCGCGGCGCTGCAGGCCGAGGCAGATCCGCTTGGTGACGACGAACGCGACGATCGGTCCGAGGAAGAAGCCGATCCGGACGAACCAGGTGACCGCGTTGATCGACAGGTGGAAGTGCGTGGCCCACAGGTCGTTGCCGCCGCCGACCAGGGTGATCAGGTACATCGTGATCCAGGCGACACCGAACGCGGTACGCGTCGGGGCGTTGCGCGGGCGGTCCAGGATGTGGTGCTCGCGCTTGTCGCCGGTGATCCAGGCCTCGATGAACGGGTAGAGCGCGATCGCCGCCAGGACCACACCGAAGAGGACCAGCGGGATGAACACGCCCAGGACGAGCGTGTGACCCCAGAAGTTGATCTCCCAGCCCGGGAAGAAGCGGATCAGACCCTCGGCGAAGCCCATGTACCAGTCGGGCTGGGCGCCGGTGGACACCATGTCCGGACGGTACGGGCCGATCACCCAGACCGCGTTGATCTCCACGATGGCCGCGATGGCCGCGATGACACCGAAGACCAGGAAGAAGAAGCCCCCGGCCTTGGCCATGTACACCGGCATCAGCGGCATGCCGACGACGTTGTTGTTCGTCTTCCCGGGGCCCGCGAACTGCGTGTGCTTGTGGTAGAAGACCAGGATCAGGTGAGCCACCATCAGGCCCAGCATGATGCCCGGCAGCAGCAGGATGTGGATCGAGTAGAACCGCGCCACGAAGTCGTGACCGGGGAACTCGCCGCCGAACAGGAAGAACGAGATGTACGTGCCGATGACCGGCACGGACAGGATCGCGCCCTGCGTGAAGCGGACACCGGTGCCGGAGAGCAGGTCGTCCGGGAGCGAGTAACCGGTGAAGCCGGTGAACATGCCCAGGACGAGCAGCAGGAAGCCGAACAGCCAGTTGACCTCACGCGGCTTGCGGAACGCGCCGGTGAAGAACACGCGCATCATGTGCACGAACATGCCGGCCACGAAGATCAGCGCGGCCCAGTGGTGGATCTGCCGGATGAGCAGACCACCGCGGACGTCGAAGGAGATGTCCAGGGTCGAGCTGAAGGCCTCGCTCATCAGCTGTCCCTGCAGCGGGACGTACGACCCGTGGTACACCACCTCGTTCATCGACGGGTGGAAGAACAGGGTCAGGTACACACCCGTGAGGATGATGATGATGAAGCTGTACATGCACACTTCGCCCAACATGAACGACCAGTGGTCGGGGAAGATCTTGCGCATGTTGGCCTTGGCCAGGGAGTAGATCCCGAGCCGACCGTCGGCCCAGTCGGCGAACTTCTCGCCGGCCGGTGCCTTCCCGCGCGAGCGGCCCGCCGCGTCAGCGGCAGATGGATTCGTGTTCGCTGATGTACTCATCCGCGCTCCCAGAATGCAGGACCGACGGGCTCCTCGAAGTCGCCGAGCGCCTGGAGGTAACCCTCGCTGTCCACACCGATGCGCAGCTGCGGCAGGGCGTGGCCGGCGGGACCGAAGATCACTCGGGCACCGTCGGAGAGGTCGAAGGTGGACTGGTGGCACGGGCACAGGGCGTGGTGCGTCTGCTGCTCGTACAGGGAGACCGGGCAACCCACGTGGGTGCAGATCTTCGAGAAGGCGACGATGCCCTCGTGCCCCCAGTCGAGCTCCCGCTTGTCCTTGATGTCGCCCGGCTGGAGCCGGACGATCATCAGGGCGGCCTTGGCGATCTCGGTCTGGAAGTTCTCGTCGGTCTCCTTCAGCCCGTCGGGCATGGCGAAGGTGAGCGAGCCGACCGTGAGGTCCTCGGGGCGCAGCGGCTGGTGGGTGTTCATGTTGACGAGGCGCTTGCCCTTGGCCCACAGCGTGTGGCGCAGGCTGGTCCCGGGCAGCGGGCCCAGGTCGCGCAGCAGTACGACGCCGGTCAGCGGCACCAGGGTGAGCGCGCCGAGCATCGTGTTGCGGATCAGCTTGCGGCGGCCGAGCGCCGACTCCTTGGCGCCCTGCTTGAAGTCCGCGTGGACCTTGGCACGGACCTCGGGGGACGCCTCGATCGGGTGACGCTCGTCGGCGACCTCCACGTCGGACATCAGGGTGCGGGCCCAGTGGACCGCGCCCGCGCCGATCGCGAACAGCGCCACGCCCAGCGTCAGGCCCAGCGCGAAGTTCAGCGCGTTGATGTGCCCGATCGGGAAGATGTAGGTCGACTTGTCGACCGGGATCGTCACGTACGAGGCGATGAAGCCGAGGGTGGCCAGCATCGACACCGTGAACAGCAGGGCGACGGTGCGCTCGGACCGCTTGGCGGCCCGCTCGTCGACGTCCTGGATCCGGTGCTCGTGGGGCGGCAGACCCGGGTCGGCGAACGGGTTCCGTTCGTCCGCCACGGAGACCGCGCCGCGCCCGCGCTCGTGGGTGGCCTGCTCTGCGGGCAGGTTCTCTTCTGGAATGTCGTGGCTACTCATGACTTCTTGGCCTTTGCGGTCCGAGCGGCGACCCAGATGGCGATCACGATCAGGCTGCCCATCCCGAAGATCCAGGCGAACAGGCCTTCGACGACCGGTCCGAGACCGCCCAGTTCCATACCACCCGGGGTCGTGGTCTCGGGACCGTTGACCTCGTTGAGGTAAGCGATGATGTCCTTCTTGTTCTGCTCCGACAGCACGCTGTCGGGGAAGGACGGCATGTTCTGCGGGCCGGTCTGCATGGCCTCGTAGAGGTGCTTGTTGCTCACACCCTCCAGCCCCGGGGCGTACTTGCCGTACGTCAGCGCACCGCCCTTGCCGGTGAAGTTGTGGCACTGGGCACAGTTGTTGCGGAACAGCTCACCGCCCACGGCAGCGTCCGCCCCGGCGGGGTTGTACTGGTTCTTCGTCGGCACGGCCGGGCCGGCGCCGAGCGAGGCGATGTACGCGGCCATCTGGTCGATCTCGGCCTGGTTGTACTTGACCTTCTTGCGCGGGACCTGCGCGCCCGGCTGCTGGGCCGGCATACGGCCGGTGCCCACCTGGAAGTCGACCGCCGCGGCGCCCACGCCCACCAGGGTCGGACCGTCGGTGGTGCCCTCACCACCGGTGCCGTGGCAGCTGGCACAGCCGACCAGGTAGAGCTTCTTGCCCTCTTCGATAGCGAGGGACTGGGCGGTGTCGTCGGCCTTCGCCTTGCTCGCGGGCGCGAACGCGGTGTACAGCCCCCCAGTGGCCGCCAGCGCAAAGAGTAGGACGACGACCGCCGCCAGCGGATGGCGTCGTCGTGCGGAGAGCTTTTTCACGATTACCCCGGTGTCAGGATCTTCTACGTCGATGCTTGCGGACTTGGATCGGCTCGTCGGCTACTGAATGAGGTAGATCGTGGCGAAGAGTCCGATCCAGACGACATCGACGAAGTGCCAGTAATAGGACACGACGATGGCCGCTGTCGCCTGCTCGTGGGTGAACCTCCGGGCTGCGTAGGTACGGCCGAGCACCAGCAGGAAGGCGAAGAGGCCACCCAGCACGTGCAGGCCGTGGAAGCCGGTGGTCAGGTAGAACACCGAGCCGTACGGGCCGGAGGAGATGGAGATCCCGTGCTCCGCCACCAACGCGGTGTACTCGTAGATCTGGCCACCGATGAAGATCGATCCCATGATGAAGGTGACGATGAACCACATCCGGAGCTTCTTCACGTCACCGCGCTCGGCGGCGAAGACGCCGAGCTGGCAGGTGAGTGAGGAGAGCACCAGGATCGTGGTGTTCACCGACGAGAAGGGGACGTCGAGAGCGCCCACCATCTCCTTCCAGTACGCCGGACCCGTCACCGAGCGCAGGGTGAAATACATCGCAAAGAGGGCCGCGAAGAACATCAGCTCGGAACTCAGCCAAACGATGGTTCCGACGCTGGTGAGGTTCGGTCGGTTGACCGACGGGTGCGCGTGCCCGGTTTCTACTGTCGTTGCTGTCGCCACGCCGACATTATGTCGGTCGCTTATCTCGCCCTCACCCCCGGGGGTGCTGTTCGGAGTGTCCGGGGGGTGTGCCCTGCCCGTACGGCCCATCGAAGAGCTGTTCCAACCGCTGTCGGGCGGGGGTGGGAGGGGGTAGCATCCGCGCCATCGGTACCCGTAGGTTCCCGACGAGTTCCCGATCAACGACGCGGAGGAACAATGCAGGCGACCGCCACGGTGCTGGTCTACAGCGACGACGCCAACACCCGGGAGCAGGTGCGGTTGGCCTGCGGCCGCCGGCCGGCTCCGGACGCCCCTGTGGTGGAGTTCCTCGAGTGCGCCACGCCCGCCGCGGTGCTCAAGGAGCTGGACAGGGGTGGGATCGACGTCTGCGTCCTGGACGGCGAGGCCGTGCCGATGGGTGGCATGGGGATGTGCCGGCAGATCAAGGACGAGATCTTCAACTGCCCGCCGGTGCTGCTGCTGATCGCTCGGCCGCAGGACGCGTGGCTGGCGACGTGGAGCCGGGCGGACGCGGCGGTCACCTTGCCGGTGGAGCCGGTGGAGTTCGCTGCCGCGTTGGCTTCTCTGTTGCAGAAGAAGGCTCTGAGCAGCGCCTGAGCTCTTGAGCTGCGCCTACGAGCTCGGGACGGCCCGTTGTCCTGCGGCTGCGGGCCGTCCTGGGTTGGGCGCGCCCACGCGGCAGAGCCGCATGTCGACACAGCCCCGCGCCCCTTCCCGTTGCGCGCCCCGTGCTTTCAGGCTCTGCAAGGCATCTACAGGCTCTGGGGACGTAGTCTGGGCTGGTTTGCCCTGGGGGCGTCCGCTGTGGTCAGGGCGCTGCCCTGGAGCCACTTCTGCCAGGGGATGTTCCAGTCGCCGAAGCCGTTGTCGAAGGGTTCCATCGGGTCGCCGTCGGAGTTGACGACCTGGACGATGTCACCCTCACGGATGGTGTCGAAGAACCACTTGGCGTTGGGGGTGCTCATGCCGGTGCAGCCGTGGCTGACGTTGGCCATGCCCTGGGAGCCGACGGACCAGGGGGCGGCGTGGACGTACTCGCCGCTCCAGGTCACCCGGATGGCGTAGTACACGGGCAGGTCGTAGGAGTCCGCGGAACCGGCGGCAATGCCCACGGTGCTGCTCTTCATCCGTACGAAGTACTCCTTGGCCAGGACGACCTTGATGCCGTTGCGGGTCTCGAAACCGGACTTGCCGGTGGTGATGGGGATCTCCTTGATCTTCTCGTCGTTCTTGTAGACCGTCAGCCGGTGTTTGGCGGCGTCCGTGACGGCCACGACGCGGTCGCCGATGGTGACCCTCAGCGGCTTGGCGGTGCCGCCCCACAGCCGGTCGCTGATCTTGATGTTCTCCAGGTTGCTGCGCACCTCGATGGTGGCGTGGGCAGGCCAGTAGAACTGGGGGCGGTAGTGGAGCTCCTTGTCGTTCACCCAGTGCCAGGAGCCCTGCACGGCGGGCGTGGAGTCGACCTTCAGGGCGCGCTCCACGATGGCCCGTTGGCCCTTGTCCGTGACCGGCTGGTCCAGTTCGGCCGTGATGGGCCGGCCGACGCCGTAGGTGCCCTCCTGCGGCCCGAACTCGACGTTCAGGCGCTTGGGGTCGGCCGGCTCACTGGTGTCGAAGGCGAGGACCTTGCGGCCGGGTTTGCCGCCGCCGTTCTCCGTGCTCACGGTCACCGTGTAGTGGGCACCCGCGGCGAGCGGTGAAGTGCTGTGCCAGCGGCTGCCGTCGGCGGCGAGTTCACCGGAGACGTAGCGGCCCGTGGCGTCCACGGCGGTGACGTCCGTGATCCGGCCGTCCGCGCCCTCGGCGGTGACCTCCAGGGGCTTGGCCGGGTCGACCTTCCTGCCGATTTCCTGGGGGCCGCTGAACGAGATCTGGTCCGCCGCGTCGTAGGGGGCGGCGGCCAGCGGGTTGCCGTCCGCGTCGCAGGCGGTGACGGTCGCCCCCAGGGCTGCTACCAGCAGGACGCAGACGGTGCCGCCGGTGTACGGAGTGGTGGTGCGCATGGGCTCACGCTAAAAAGCTTCGCCAACTCCGGCACGATTAATCACCCATTCGAGTGAGGGCCCCTGGCAAACGCAGCAGCCCGGACACTCCGTCAGGAATGTCCGGGCCACCGGTGTTCAGCGAGGGTTACTGGGTGCGGTTCTCACCGCGGTAGTACTCGAAAGTCCAGCCCAGCACGCTGAGCAGGATGATCGGCACCGAGAAGTACAGCAGCCACCAGCCGACCGCGATACCGAGGAAGCCCAGCCCCCAGCCGAGGCCGAGGCCGAGCGGCTGCCAGCTGTGCGGGCTGAAGAAGCCCAGCTCGCCGGAGCCGTCCGCGACATCGGCCTCCTTGTTGTCCTGGGCACCCGCGTCGACCCGCTGGGCCGTGAAGCCCAGGTAGAAGCCGATCATGATGGCCAGGCCGAAGGCCATGAAGAGCGTGGTGGTGCCGATCGGCTCCTTCGACCACACGCCGTAGACGATGGCCGTGATGAGCAGGAAGACGCTCAGCCACATGAACATCTTGCCCTGGATCTTCACTTGCCTGCCTCCTTTCCAGCAGCGAGGGCCTTCTCACCGCGACCGGCGTTCTCGAGCTGGTCGAGCGCGGCGATCTCCGGGTGGTGCAGGTCGAACGCCGGGGATTCACTGCGGATCCGCGGCAGGGTGATGAAGTTGTGCCGCGGGGGCGGGCAGGAGGTCGTCCACTCCAGGGAGCGGCCGTAGCCCCACGGGTCGTCGACGCCGACCGGCTTGCCGTACTTGGCCGTCTTCCAGATGTTGTAGAAGAACGGCAGGACCGACAGGCCGAGCACGAAGGAGAAGATCGTCGACAGCGTGTTCAGCGCGGTGAAGCCGTCGGCCGCCAGGTAGTCGGAGTACCGGCGCGGCATGCCCTCCACGCCCAGCCAGTGCTGGACCAGGAAGGTGCCGTGGAAGCCGATGAACAGCGTCCAGAACGTGATCTTGCCCAGACGCTCGTCGAGCATCTTGCCGGTCCACTTCGGCCACCAGAAGTGGAAGCCGGCGAACATCGCGAAGACGACCGTGCCGAAGACCACGTAGTGGAAGTGGGCCACCACGAAGTAGCTGTCGGTGACGTGGAAGTCCAGCACCGGCGAGCCCAGGATGACACCGGTCAGACCGCCGAAGAGGAAGGTGATCAGGAAGCCGATCGACCACAGCATCGGTGTCTCGAAGGACAGCGAGCCCCTCCACATGGTGCCGACCCAGTTGAAGAACTTCACCCCGGTCGGGACCGCGATCAGGAAGGTCATGAAGGCGAAGAACGGCAGCAGGACACCACCGGTCGCGTACATGTGGTGCGCCCACACCGTCACCGACAGACCCGCGATGGCGATGGTCGCGCCGATCAGACCCATGTAACCGAACATCGGCTTGCGGGAGAAGACCGGGATGATCTCACTGACGATGCCGAAGAACGGCAGCGCGATGATGTACACCTCGGGGTGCCCGAAGAACCAGAACAGGTGCTGCCACAGCAGCGCACCGCCGTTGGACGACTCGAAGATCTGGGCGCCGAACTTGCGGTCCGCCTCCAGCGCCAGCAGCGCGGCGGCCAGCACCGGGAAGGCCAGCAGCACCAGCACACCGGTCAGCAGCACGTTCCAGGTGAAGATCGGCATGCGGAACATGGTCATGCCCGGCGCGCGCATGCAGATGATCGTGGTGATGAAGTTGACCGAGCCGAGGATGGTGCCGAAGCCCTGCATGGCCAGACCCATGACCCACAGGTCACCGCCCAGACCCGGCGTGTGGATCGCGTCCGACAGCGGCGTGTAGCCGGTCCAGCCGAAGTCGGGCGCGCCCTGCGGGGTGAGGAAACCGCTGACCGCGATGAGCGAGCCGATCAGGTACAGCCAGTAGGCCAGCATGTTCAGCCGCGGGAAGGCGACGTCGGGGGCGCCGATCTGCAGCGGCATGATCCAGTTCGCGAAGCCGGCGAACAGCGGCGTCGCGAACATTAGCAGCATGATCGTGCCGTGCATCGTGAACGCCTGGTTGAACTGCTCGTTCGACATCACCTGCAGGCCCGGACGGGCCAGCTCGGCACGCATGAGGAGCGCCATCACGCCACCGACGACGAAGAACGCGAACGCCGTCACCAGATACAGCGTTCCGATCGTCTTGTGGTCCGTGGTCGTCAGCCACTTCACCACGACGTTGCCCGGTTGCTTGCGCCTGACCGGCAGCTCGCTCTCGTAAGAGTTTTCAGCTGCCGCGGCACCCTGAGGTTCGTTGAGGATGCTCACAGCTTCTTCGTCTCCCGGTTCTTCTCGTGGCTCGTCTGCGCGATGCCTGCGGGAACGTAACCGGTCTGCCCCTTCTTAGCGAGGTCCTTGAGGTGCTGCTCGTAGCGCTCGGGCGAGACGACCTTCACGTTGAACAGCATCCGGGAGTGGTCCTGGCCGCAGAGCTCGGCGCACTTGCCCCGGAAGGTGCCCTCCATGGTGGGGGTCACCTGGAAGGAGTTGGTGTGGCCCGGGATGACGTCCTGCTTCATCAGGAACGGCAGCACCCAGAAGGAGTGGATGACGTCGCGCGAGGTGAGGACGAAGCGGACGGTCTTGCCCTTCGGCAGCCACAGGGTCGGGCCGGGGTTGCCGTTCTGGGGGTTCCGCGTGCCCGGAATGCCGTAGTCGTAGACACCGCCGGCGTTGGCCGGGAAGTCGTTCTTGAACCGGTCCGGGATGCCGGCCAGGTTCTTGTTGGTCTTCGCGTCACCGGTCACCCCGGGGACGGGCTCGATGTAGTTGAAGGCCCAGGACCACTGGTAGCCGACGACGTTCACCGTGACGTCCGGCTTCTTGGACATGTCCAGGAGCTTCGACTCGTCACGGGCCGTGAAGTAGAAGAGCACCGAGACGATGAGGAGCGGGACCACCGTGTACAGGGCCTCGATGGGCATGTTGTACCGGGTCTGCGGAGGTACCTCCACCTTGGTGCGACTGCGCCGGTGGAAGAAAGCACTCCACAGGATCAGACCCCACACCAGGCAGCCGACGACGAGCGCGGCCGCCCAGGACCCCTGCCACAGGGAGAGGATGATCGGAGCCTCTTCCGTGGCCGGAGTGGCCATACCCAGCCGGGGAAAGTCCTTGTATGTGCAACCGGTAGCGGTCGCCAGGACCAGGCCCGCAGTCAGTGCCTGCAGCAGCTTCCGCCGCATCGGGCGCCGCGGCGAGCGGTCGGAGCCGTTGGGACTCACGTAGCGCCTTCCCGAGAGTCTCGCCCGCGCGGTTGGCTGCGGCCTGCCTTCTCGCTGGTCGGTCGCCGCCCTGCGTCGGGCAGGGGTTTGGATGTTTATGCGGACCAAACCCTACTGGACGCCTTCGGGCGGGGTGCGGGGAGGGTGCCGTACGCGCCGCGGGTCGGCCCGAAGGGGTGGGATGTCCCCGAGCAGGACGGTTTGCGAAGGAGGATTGGGACGCCCATTGAGGTGGGTATGCGGCTTTTGCGGCGGCTGCTGGTGCGTCGTGGTTTCTCGCATGGTTTCCCGCGCCCCTGCGGGGCGCTTAGCGTGGGCGTGTGGCCTACTTCGATGCTGCTTCCAGTGCTCCTCTTCACTCCGTTGCCCGGCAGGCTCTGCTCGCCGCCCTGGATGAAGGGTGGGCTGACCCTGCTCGACTCTACCGGGAGGGACGGCGGGCCCGGTTGCTGTTGGACGCGGCTCGGGAGGCGGCCGCGGAGGCGGTGGGGTGCCGGGCGGACGAGCTGGTGTTCACCTCGTCGGGGACGCGGGCCGTGCACAGCGGGATCGCGGGGGCGCTGGCGGGGCGGCGGCGCGTCGGACGCCACCTGATCGTGTCAGCGGTCGAACACTCTTCGGTGCTCCATTCCGCCGAGGCGCACGAGGCGGACGGCGGGACGGTCACGCAGGTGCCGGTGGACCGCGGGGGCGCGGTGGCCGTCGCGTCCTACGAGAAAGCGCTGAGCGAGGACACCGCGCTGGCCTGTCTGCAGTCGGCCAACCACGAGGTGGGCACCGAGCAGCCGGTCGCCGAGGTGGCCGAGGTGTGCCGGGCGGCGGGCGTACCGCTGCTGGTGGACGCGGCGCAGTCGCTGGGCTGGGGTCCGGTGGAGGGGGACTGGTCGCTGCTGACGGCGAGTGCGCACAAGTGGGGCGGGCCGTCCGGGGTCGGGCTGCTCGTGGTGCGCAAGGGGGTGCGGTTCGCGCCTCAGGGGCCGGTGGACGAGCGGGAGTCGGGGCGGGCGGCCGGGTTCGAGAACATCCCCGCGATCGTGGCGGCGGCGGCGTCGCTGCGGGCGGTGCGGGCGGAGGCGGCGGCGGAGGCGGTACGGCTGCGGGAGTTGACGGAGCGGATCCGGGCGCGGGTGCCGCGGCTCGTGCCGGACGTGGAGGTGGTGGGCGATCCGGTGCGCCGGCTGCCCGGCCTCGTCACCTTTTCGTGTCTCTATGTGGACGGGGAGACACTGCTGCACGAGCTGGACCGTGAGGAGTTCTCCGTCTCCTCCGGTTCGTCGTGCACGAGCAGCACCCTGACGCCGAGCCATGTCCTGAAGGCGATGGGCGTGCTGAGCGGGGGCAACGTACGGGTGTCGCTGCCGCCCGGGACGCCGGAGGAGGACGTCGAACGGTTCCTCGCGGTCCTGCCGGGCGTGGTGGCGGAGGTCCGGGAGAAGCTCGGGGCGCCGACCGGGGAGCCGGCCGCCGTGCGGGAGGACGCGCTGGTCGTGGACGCCCTCGGCAGGCGCTGCCCGATCCCGGTGATCGAGCTGGCCAAGGTGTTCGGGAAGGTGCCCGTCGGCTCCACGGTCCGGGTCCTGGCCGACGACGAGGCGGCGCGGCTGGACATTCCGGCGTGGTGCGAGATGCGGGGCCAGGAGTACGTCGGCGAGGAGCCGGCGGACGAGGGCTCGGCCTACGTCGTCCGCCGGGTCTCGTAGTCCCCGTACGGTCCCTGCCGTCCCGTCAGACGAGGTGGGCGCGGACCTCGTCGGCCGCCTCGTCGCCGTACGCCTTGGTGAGGCGCTCCATGAAGTGGGCGCGGCGCAGCTGGTACTCCTGGGTGCCGACCGTCTCGATGACCAGGGTGGCGAGCATGCAGCCGACCTGGGCGGCGCGCTCCAGGCAGACGCCCCAGGCCAGCCCGGAGAGGAAGCCGGCGCGGAAGGCGTCGCCGACGCCCGTCGGGTCGACCTTGCGCTCCTCGTCCGGGCAGCCGACCTCGACCGGCTCCTGGCCGACGCGCTCGATGCGCACGCCGCGCGAGCCGAGGGTGGTGACCCGGTGGCCGACGCGGGAGAGGATCTCGGTGTCGCTCCAGCCGGTCTTGGACTCGATGAGGCCCTTCTCGTACTCGTTGGAGAACAGGTACGTCGCCCCGTCCAGCAGTATCCGGATCTCGTCGCCGTCCATCCGGGCGATCTGCTGGGAGAAGTCGGCGGCGAACGGGATCCCGCGCGAGCGGCACTCCTCGGTGTGCCGGAGCATCGCCTCCGGGTCGTCCGCGCCGATCAGCACCAGGTCGAGACCGCCGACGCGGTCGGCGACGGTCTTGAGCTCGATCAGGCGGGCCTCGCTCATCGCCCCCGTGTAGAAGGAGCCGATCTGGTTGTGGTCGGCGTCGGTGGTGCACACGAAGCGGGCGGTGTGCAGGGTCTCGGAGATGCGGACCGAGGCGGTATCGACGCCGTGCCGGTCCAGCCAGGCACGGTACTCGCCGAAGTCGGGGCCCGCGGCGCCGACCAGGACCGGGCGGGTGCCGAGCTGGCCCATGCCGAAGGCGATGTTGGCGCCGACCCCGCCACGCCGTACGTCAAGCTGGTCGACCAGGAAGGAGAGCGAGACCGTGTGCAGCTGATCCGCGACGAACTGGTCGGAGAAACGACCGGGGAAGGTCATGAGGTGGTCGGTGGCGATGGAGCCGGTGACTGCGATGCGCACGGCGTGGACGCTCCTGGAGTCAGGGAGGATTGACAGTTCACGCTACCCGGTGCCGCGATGCGCGCCACCCGGCCGGTGGGAACCCGGCGGGAACCCGGTGGGAACACCGAAGCGGACAAAATTACCCGATGGTAGACCTGTCTCGGGCGACTCTTCCGTGCCTACGGTTCGCCCATGACGAACCCCAAGGCCCTCTCCGTCCATGCTCCCTCCGCTCCGGCCGATCCCGAAGGCGATCTGGCCTCGCTGCGCGGGGACTGCGCCCGGATGGTCCCCCGCTGGGCGGCGCCCGACCGGGCCACCGCGCTGCCGGTGCCGCCGTCCCGTATCCACGGCGTGGACGTGCCCGCCTCCTCCGCGCGACTGCTGGACGCCATGTCGGAGTACGGGGACTGACCGGCTGGGCCGGCGCACTCGAGGGGAACCGCGCGCTCCCCCGCTGCGTCCCATCGCCGTCCCCCGTCTGAGGGATGCGGGATACGACCCAGCCGAAGGAGCGATGCGGTGAACACCGAGCGACCCGACCACGACGACGCGGCCGCGGACACCGCCGAGGAAGCCCCGGAGCAGAGGAAGACGCCGGCGCCGGAAACCCCGGAGTCCGAGGCCCCGGAACCCGTGGCTTCCAGGCCCGGGAGCGGGTCCGAGGCCGGGTCCGAGGCCGAGGCCGAGACTGCCGGGAGTTCCGGAGCCTCGGAGGCCGCTCAGGCATCGGAGGCTGAGGAGGCCCCCGAAGCCGGTGAGACTGCCGAGGCTGCCGAGGTTGAGGATGCTGCCGAGGTTGAGGATGCTGCGGTCTTCGAGGGCACGGCGGCCCCTGATGTCACCGGGGTCCCGGACGAGGGCAGCCGCTCCGGTGGGTGGCGGGTGCGTGGGCGGTCGCCGGTGGTGATCGCTTCGGTCGCCGCCACGGTGCTGCTGGTGGGCGGCGGTGGGTCGTTGCTCGCCGCGGGTACGGGTGAGCGCACGGGGGCGGCGGCGCCCGGCGGGGGCGGCACTCCCCCTCCGCTGGTCCTCGACGAGCACTCCGCCGCGGGCACCGGCGGCGGTGGCGGTAGCGGTAGCGGTAGCGGTAGCGGCGACACGAACGGGATCGCGCCCGGGGAGCCCAACCCCTACGGCGCGACCTACCGGGCCGGCGGCACGCTGCCCGGCGGGCCCGGCTCGGCGCCGGTGTACCGGGCGCGGGGCGAGGTCACCCGGGAGGAGGTGGCCCGGCTCGCCGAGTCGCTGGGCGTGGAGGGTACGCCGGTGGCCGACGCGCAGGCGTGGAGGGTCGGGTCCGGGAAGGACGGTTCCGGGCCGGTGCTGCGGGTGAACCGGCAGGCGCCGGGGGTGTGGACGTTCAGCCGGTACATGCCGGGCACCGACAACTGCAAGGGCGCGCTGTGCACGCCGGTGCCGGACCCCGTGACTCCGCCCGTCCACCCGGTGGGCGCGGCGGCGGCCCGGAAGGCGGCGGCGCCGGTCCTCAAGGCGCTGGGCCAGGACGGCGCCAAGGTGGACGCGAGCCAGATCGTGGGCGACCAGCGGGTGGTCAACGCCGATCCGGTGGTCGGCGGGCTGCCCACGTACGGCTGGACGACGGGCCTGAGCATCGGCCGGCAGGGCGAGGTGACCGGCGGCAGCGGCCGGCTGAAGGCGCCGGTGAAGGGCGACACGTATCCCGTGCTGAGCGCGCGCGGGACGCTGGACCTGATGAACGCGGTCCCGGGGGTCGGCCACCGCGTGGGCATCGGCGGCTGCGCCAGTCCCGTACCGCTGGAGGACGGCCCGGAGGCGCCGTGCGAGGCGGGGGCCTCGGATCCTGTGGACCCAGCCCCGGCTCACCAGGACGCCTTCACGGTCGACAAGGCCGTGTTCGGGCTGGCCTCGCACTCCTCCGACGGCCGGCGGACGCTCGTGCCGTCCTGGCTGTTCGAGGTGCGGGCGCCGGGCGGGCAGGGCGATCCCTTCACGGTGACGTACCCGGCCGTCGACCCGAAGTACCTGACCTCGTCGGCCGCGCCGGGCGGGCAGCCGAGCCCGGCGCCGAGCGATCCGGGCGGCCCCCTGGTGACGCGGGACGTGAAGGCGACCGGCTACAGCACCGAGGGCGACGAGCTGACCGTCCGCTTCGACGGCGGGGTGTGCCAGAAGTACAGGGCGTCCGTGAAGGAGGACTCCGGCCGGGTGACGGTCACGGTGACCGAGACCTCGCGGCGGGGCCAGGTCTGCATCCTGATCGCCAAGGTGTACCACGAGACCGTACGGCTGGACCGGCCGCTCGGGGACCGGAAGGTGGTCGGCTCGGACGGGCGGGAGATCCCCCGGGAGCAGCCGGGGGCGCGGCTGCCGGAGTCGCAGCCGTCGCCCGCCCGCTGAAGGCGGGTGGGCGTACGGAACACGGAAGGCGGCGGCCCCTTCCCCAGGGGCTGCCGCCTTCCGACGTCGTACCGTGGCCTGCTGCTCAGCTGAAGGAGTCGCCGCAGGCGCAGGAGCCCGTCGCGTTCGGGTTGTCGATCGTGAAGCCCTGCTTCTCGATCGTGTCCATGAAGTCGATGGTGGCGCCGATCAGGTACGGGGCGCTCATGCGGTCGGTGACGACCTTGACGCCGTCGAAGTCCTTCACCACGTCGCCGTCGAGGGACCGCTCGTCGAAGAAGAGCTGGTAGCGCAGACCGGAGCAGCCGCCGGGCTGAACGGCGACGCGCAGGGCGAGGTCGTCACGGCCTTCCTGGTCGAGCAGGGCCTTGACCTTGGACGCGGCGGCGTCGGTCAGGATGATGCCGTCGGTGACGGTGGTGGTCTCGTCCGATACGGACATCTACATCTCTCCCGGGTTGTACGGAGACTGCTTGCCGACGAGTGCAACCGGCGGGACGGCGGATTCATTCCGGGCCGGGCGCGTGCTTCTTCATCTTCTCCAGGCTCGTCCTCTTCATGCTCGCACACGCGCGGGGGGACGGACAGCGGCCTGGGGAGGGACGGGGCCGGGTCGGGGGCTCGGGCTGCCGACCCGGTGGCCTGCCGACCCGGTGGCCTGCTGGCCTGGCAGCCGGGATTCATGTCACATCGACACTATGACCATCGTCAAAGTGACACGAAGCCGCTATGATGAATAGCGTCAATTCGACGAAAAGTAGAAAGGGTGCGTGTCGTGACCACCGCCCAGACCCAGGACCTCGACGTCCAGCCGACGCCGCTCGCCCTGCTGCTGCTCGGCCGCGAGGCCGACCCGAAGAGCGAGCGCGGCGTCGATTGCCCCGGTGACCTGCCCTCCCCGTCCGACCCGAACCTGGTGGAGCGCGCCCGTGCGGCCAAGGAGAAGCTCGGAAGCAAGGTCTTCGTGCTCGGCCACCACTACCAGCGCGACGAGGTCATCCAGTTCGCCGACGTCACGGGAGACTCCTTCAAGCTGGCGCGGGACGCGGCGGCGCGCCCGGAGGCCGAGTACATCGTGTTCTGCGGTGTGCACTTCATGGCGGAGTCCGCGGACATCCTGACGACCGACGCCCAGAAGGTGGTCCTGCCGGACCTGGCGGCCGGCTGCTCCATGGCCGACATGGCCACGGCCGAGCAGGTCGCCGAGTGCTGGGACGTGCTGACCGAGGCTGGCATCGCCGAGCAGGTCGTGCCGGTGTCGTACATGAACTCCTCCGCCGACATCAAGGCCTTCACGGGCCGGCACGGCGGCACGATCTGTACGTCGTCGAACGCCAAGCGGGCGCTGGAGTGGGCCTTTGAGCAGGGCGAGAAGGTCCTGTTCCTGCCCGACCAGCACCTGGGCCGCAACACCGCCGTGCGGGACATGGGCCTGTCCCTGGACGACTGCGTCGTCTACAACCCGCACCGGCCGAACGGCGGTCTGACCGCCGAGGAGCTGCGCGCGGCGAAGATGATCCTGTGGCGGGGCCACTGCTCGGTGCACGGCCGCTTCAGCCTGGACTCGGTCAACGACGTCCGCGAGCGCATCCCGGACGTGAACGTCCTGGTCCACCCCGAGTGCAAGCACGAGGTGGTGGCCGCGGCGGACTACGTCGGCTCGACCGAGTACATCATCAAGACCCTGGAGGCCGCCCCGGCCGGCTCCAAGTGGGCCATCGGCACGGAGCTGAACCTGGTCCGCCGCCTGGCGAACCGTTTCGCGCCCGAGGACAAGCAGGTCGTCTTCCTCGACAAGACGGTCTGCTTCTGCTCCACCATGAACCGCATCGACCTCCCCCACCTGGTCTGGGCCCTGGAGTCCCTCGCCGAGGGCAACCTGGTCAACCGCATCGAGGTCGACAAGGAAACGGAGGGCTACGCGAAGCTGGCGCTGGAACGGATGCTGGCGCTGCCGTAACCCCGACACCACCGTCACAACACGATGCCCCGGCCGTCCCACGGCGGCCGGGGCATCGTGCTGCACGCACGAGGGCGGCACCGACCCGTGTTTCCGGGATGCGGCGACGTTTTTAGAGACGTGCTTCTTAGATATATACGTCTCCAACCGCCGCGGTCTGGAAGCGGGCCCAGAACACCTGCCTCAGCCAAGTCGTCGGCCCCCACCTCGAACGACTGCGCAGGGAGTGGACCTCCTGGCACGCGGCCCTGGAGACCTCCGGCGGGCTGCCGATCGACATCTCCGCGGGAAGCGCCCCCGACCCGGCCGCCCGCACCTCGCACGAGGTCGACGTCGTCGTGCACGGCGCGGTCGGCCAGGACCAGGGCATCCTGTTGTCGATCGGCGAGGCCAAGTGGAACAAGGTCATGGACGTACGCCACCTCGAACGACTCCGCCACATCCTGGACCTGCTGTCCGCCCGCGGCATCGACACCACCCACACCCGCCCCGCCTGCTACAGCAGCGTCGGCTTCACCCCGGCCCTGCAGGCCGCGGCAGCCCGGGGCGAGGTGATCCTCGTCGACCTGCAACAGCTTTACGGCGGGGCCTGACCCGTGTCCGAGGGGGTCTGTTCGGCTGGGGGAGAAGAGATTGATCGAGCATACCAAGGCGATGCTGCTGCGCCGGTGCGCGAACCGCACGGGACTGACGACGCGCCGGGTGGAAGCGTGGCCATCTGCCACCCTTCCACTCGGTCGGGCAGGACGTAGGTCAGGTCGAGCCTCCTCTCCAATTGGGGTGGTTCACTACGAGTCAGAGGGAACCCCCTGCTCCATTACGGGATCGGGCTGGACCCGTTCACCAGTGATCGCATCGATGCGGGGAGCTTCGCGCGCTTCGCCGTTCTCGCCAACGTTGACCAGCCAAAGAGGCCGCCACACCCCATTAACTCTCTCAGCCAGAAGGAAGGATTCGCCCATGGCTTTCATCTTGGTCAGGCCTTCTGCCCGGCGCTGAGCTTCCTCGCGGTCCAATACCGGCTTGGGCAGATCAGGGTCCTTCATCGATCTCACCGTGATCGCCATGATACGACCCGATGAAGTGACTGTGATGTCAAGCCGCATGGGCATCAGAACGCCATTGCGATAGCGGCGGTAGCTGAGCGAATAAGGTCCGTTTCCGCCTCCCAGCGGGTCCCAGGCGACTTCGCTATTCTTTACCTCTTCCGCGAACCAACGCTTTGCGAAACGCTCACCCACCGCCTTTGCCTGCGCGGAACTGAGCATCCCACCGTCGTCCTGCCGCTCGAAGGAGTCTGCGGCGAGTATCTTGCGAGCTGTCCACGAAAGGTTCAGGAAACCTGCATCAGTAGTTACGTCAATCACGACGGGTTCATCAGGGGTAGCCGGGCGCAACTGAACCTGTGCAACCCGCGTATGTTCACCGAACACACCAGCGGCGGCTTCGCGAGCCCAACGGTCCTGAGCAGAGGTGACGCCCAAGGCTTCGGACGCTCCTTCGACAGGCGTGACCGCACCCTGGAAGAGGGCAAACATGACGAGTAGCGCCGATCCTGCCGCGACCCCACCGAGGCGGAAATCGCGGCGAGAGAAGGGAGACTTCCGCGACTTGGCCCACACCACGACCAACCCCGCAGTGAAGCCGATCGCGGCACCCACACAATTCAGAGTGATGTCAGAGTAGGTGCATGTCCGCCCCAACGGGAAAGCAGCCTGTGCGAGTTCAACGCCTGGAACGGTAACACTGATGATCGCCAGTGATACCAGCGGCCGACGGGTGGAGATGACGAGGAAAAAGCACGCGGGGAGAAAGAGCAGTGCATTAAGTTGCCCCTGGGTGGTTTCCAGCGACCCACGCAGAGACGTTCCCGTGATGCACTCCAGATTCGTAGCGGCGTCACCAACGTTACCTGGTGTCAATGTCACAGCGAGGGCACCCGCAAAGAAAACTGCTGCTGCAGCACTCTGCGCGACAGAGGCATTCTTCGTCCTCGCCAGAAACACAGCCGGCAACGCGAGCAACACCGCGAACACCAGGAAAACGGTCACGACACCCGCAAGTGCCCCGACAGAAGCGCTGATCAATGGAGTTCCTCGTTCTGGCGTCGGGTGTCCGACCCCGACGAATCGGGATCGGACACCCGTGTTTCAACTCAGCAGGGGTTGAGAGACGGCGTCCAGAAAGTGCCCTGGCCCGACACGATCAGGCCGCCGGTCGCACGGCAGCCCGAGGGCACAGGCAAACCGCCAAAGCTGTGCGACTTGGTCTGCCCCGCCGAGATGCTGTACGACGAAGAGTTGTAGATCTTGCCGCTGGCGTCCATAGCGAACACGGCGCTGATCGTGCCGCCCCCCGTCTTGGTGTACTTCACCGACGAGTAGAAAAGGCTGGAGTTTCCAGAAACGTTTCTTCTGTTCTCCACGGTCGAGTAGAGCGTGCCATTACTCAGCTTCGTCGACGTGGTCGCCGCCCAGGCCGACGTACCGGCCCCGAGCACACAGAGCGATGCGGCCACAACCGCACTGACCTTCTTGGCGATACCCATACTTGTTTCCCACAGATGGATAAAACAGAAAACCAGAACGAACTGGCGCGTTGTGCCGCTCCAGTGATGGCAACCCTAAGCGATCTTGAACGCTTACGCCAGAGCAGATCATTGGTGAACTAGGCACTCTGGCTTGGTTTATGACTGTCCGTCAGCTCGATCCGTGTGGCCGGCGGAGCTGGATCCACCCACTGACCGCGATACTGACAGCGACTGCGGCAGGCATCCTGGCCGACGCCCGGCCACTGGCCGCACTCGGAGAGCGGATCGCCGACAAGAGCAACGAGATCCCCACGTTCCAGCCCCTGCTGGACACCCTCGGCCTGGAAGACCAACCTGGCCCTCAGTCCCCACCTCGCTCGAGGACGTCCTCGTCGGCCGGGAAGTCGCGCCGGTCCCGGTGGCACTCGAACCTGCGGGTGGGGTTCAGTTCTCCGGCAGCCGCGCGCCCCGGCTCTTCGCGATTCTCAGTGCGTCCGCCAGCGCTGCGGCGAGTTGTACGCGCGTGAAGCGCAACTCCCGTGCCCTGGAGGCCTCGTCGGCGAGCAGCGGCCTGGCCTCGGACAGGACGAACTCGGCCGAGCCGAGCAGGTCCGCCTCCAGTTCGTCGGCCAGGAGGGACAGGCGGCTGCGGGGGTCGTCGGTGCTCAAGTAGCACGGGGCGCCCTCCGGTGTCGTCCACGGCAGCAACCGCAGCGGCGTACCGTCCCGTCCGTCGCGGATCATCGCGTCGCTCCCTTCGGTGGGATCCGTCCATTTCGCTGCGGGGCCGGATCTCCGGTCATTACCTTCTGTGCCGTAATCGTCGCGCTGAGGCACGGGGTGGTGACAGGAGCGCCGCGTCCCAGCGTGGGGAACGGGACGATCCGTCAGAGAGGCGTGACCGATGACGTTCAAGCCGCAGACCCTCACTCCCTATCTCTCCGCCCGCCACTACTTCGGCGCCGAGCAGCGCCGTCACCGCGAGGCCGCCAAGTTGTCGCTGCTTCAGCTCGCGGGCATCCTCAACTCCAGCAAGAGCACGCTGGCGCGCGTCGAGACGGCGGAGTTGATGCCGCCGCCGGACCTGCCGGACCGGCTCGACGCCGCGTTCGGCACGGAGAAGCACTTCCACGGGCTGTACGAGCTGGCCAAGCGCGAGGCCCACCCGGACCAGTACCGGCGGTTCATGGACTTCGAGGCGCAGGCGGAGGTCGTCGAGAACTATGGGACGCAGGCTCTCCCGGGGCTGTTGCAGACCAGGGAGTACGCCCGCGCTCAACTCAGTCTGCGGGAGGAGCTGTTGCCGGAGCAGGTGGAGGAGCGTGTCAACGCGCGGATGTCCCGACAGGAGAGGATCCGCTCGGCCCGGCCCCCGCTGCGGTGGGCCATCATCGACGAGTCCGTGCTCCGGCGCCCCGTCGGCAGCCGGGAAGGCATGTACGGGCAACTGGCCTCGCTGCTCGAACAGCTGGATACTCCGGACAGCAAGGTCCAGGTGATGCCCTTCAGTGCCGGTGCTCACTATCTGATGGGCGGTGCCCTGACCCTGCTGACCCTTCCCAACGGCTCAACCGTGGCCTACGAAGAGGGCATCGAGGTCGGTCACCTGTATGAGGACCGGGATTCGGTGAAGAAGTGGCGACGGCACTACGAGGTGCTCCGCGCCAACGCCCTCTCGCCGGCCGCCTCGGCGGAGCTGATCCGACAGGCGATGGAGGACTACAAGCCATGCGACACAGCCCTGAGCTGATCTCCGCCCGCTGGCGCCGGAGCAGTTACAGCAATGCGAACGGGGGCGAATGCGTCGAGATCGCCGAGGACTTCCCCGGTGCCGTCCCCGTCCGCGACAGCAAGAACCCCCACGGCCCCGTGGTCGTCGTCCCGGTCGGCGCCTGGGACGCGTTCGTCAACGCCCTCAAGGCGTAGGAGAACGGCCGGGTCTCCCAGGAGACCCGGCCGTTCGCACTGTCACACGGCGTCAGACGCCCGCGGGCTCCAGCTCCTCCGTCTTCGCCTTCGCCTCGCGCTTGGCCGCCCGCTTCTTCGCGCGGCGCTCCTTGCGGAGCTCCAGCATCGCGTAGAGCGTCGGGACCAGCAGGAGGGTCAGCAGGGTCGACGTGAGGAGGCCGCCGATCACGACCACCGCGAGCGGCTGGGCGATGAAGCCGCCCTCGCCGGTGACGCCCAGGGCCATCGGGAGCAGAGCGAAGATGGTGGCCAGGGCCGTCATGAGGATGGGGCGGAGGCGGTGGCGGCCGCCTTCCACGACCGCCTCGACGATGCCGTGGCCCCGCGCGCGGTACTGGTTGATGAGGTCGATCAGCACGATCGCGTTGGTGACCACGATGCCGATCAGCATCAGCATGCCGATCATCGCGGGGACGCCCATCGGCGTACCGGTGGCGATCAGCAGGCCGAGCGCGCCGGTTGCCGCGAACGGGACGGAGACCAGCAGGATCAGTGGCTGGGCCAGCGAGCGGAAGGTCGCGACCAGCAGCATGAAGACGATCGCGATGGCCGCCAGCATGGCCAGGCCCAGGTTCGTGAAGGCCTCGTCCTGGTCGGCGGTGACGCCCGCGATCTCGGCCTTCGCGCCCGCGGGCAGCTTCAGGTCGCTGAGCTTGGACTGGAGGTCCGCGCTGACCGCGCCGGTGTTGTCCCCGGTCGGCCTGGCCGTGATCGTGGCGGCGCGCTGGCCGTCGATCCGGGTCATCGACACCGGCCCGTCGACGAGCTCGACGGTCGCGACGTCACCCAGCTTCACCGGGCCGAGACGCAGGTTCTTCAGCTGGTCCAGCGTCTGCGCCGGCTTCGCCGACCTGATGACGACGTTCCGCTCGGTGTCGTCCAGCATCGCCTTCGCGGCCGGGGTGCCCCTGACCGACTGGGCGACCACCATGCCGAGGGTCTGGTCGGTGAAGCCCGCCGCTGCCGCCTTGGAGTTGGCCCGCACCGAGATGCGCGGCACGCTCTGCGACAGGTCGCTGGTGACGTCGGCGACGTCGTCGAGGCCGGCGACCGTCTTGCGGACCTGCTCCGAGGCCTGGCGCAGCACGTCGGCGTCGCCCGCCTTGACGATCACCTTCAGGTCCTGGGAGCCGAAGCCGTCCCCGGCGGCGACCGTGGTGGCGCCGATCCCGGACAGCTTGCCCAGGCGGTTCTCGATGCGGGCGCGTACGTCGTCGGCGGACGCCGAGTCCTGAAGCATCACCTGGTAGGAGGCCCGGTTGGTGTCCGTGCCGCCGCCGAAGGCCGCCATGAAGCCGGAGGAGCCGATGGTGACCTGGTAGTCCTTGACGCCCTTGACGCCGGCGAGCACGTCCTCGATCTTCCGGGCCGCGGCGTCCGTGGTCGCCAGGCCGGCGCCCGGCTTCAGCTGCTGCTTGATGCTGAGGACCTTCTGGTCGCCGGGGTGGAAGAAGTTCGTCTTCAGCAGCGGGGTCATGCCGAAGGTGGCGATGAGGACGACGACCGCGATCAGCACGCTGGTCAGGCGGCGCCGGGTGGCGAAGCGCAGGACGGGGACGTAGAGGCGCTGCAGGCGGCTCCTGGCCTCCTTCTCCTCGGCCAGGCGGCGGGCCTCCTCGGCGTCGGCGGGCGTGCCCTTGGGCGCGCTCAGGAACCAGTACGACAGCACCGGCACGACCGTCAGCGACACCAGCAGCGAGGCCAGCAGGGCCGCGGTGACGGTGAGGCTGAACGGGCCGAACAGCTCGCCCACCATGCCGCCGACCAGGCCGATCGGCAGGAACACGGCGACCGTGGTGAGCGTGGAGGAGGTCACCGCGCCGGCCACCTCGCGCACGGCGGTCATGATGGCCGTGTGGCGCTCCTCGCCGTAGCCGAGGTGGCGCTTGATGTTCTCCAGGACCACGATCGAGTCGTCGACGACCCGGCCGATGGCGATGGTCAGCGCGCCCAGCGTCAGCATGTTCAGCGACAGGTCGCGGGTCCACAGCACGATCAGCGCGAGGACGATGGACAGCGGGATGGACACCGCGGTCACCAGGGTGGAGCGGACCGAGGCCAGGAAGACGAGGATGACGAGGACCGCGAAGACCAGGCCGAGCGCGCCCTCGCTGGTCAGTCCCTCGATGGCCTTGGCCACGGCCGGGCCCTGGTCGCTGACGACGGTGATCTTCGCGCCGGAGCCGAGGGTCTCGCGCAGGTCGGGCAGCTTGTCGTTGACCGCGTCGGAGATGGCGACCGCGCTGCCGTCGTGGTCCATGGTGACGACGACGGCCAGGCTGGGCCTGCCGTTGGTGCGGGTGAGGGAGTCGGCCTTGGCCGGCTCCTGCTTGACGGTGGCGACGTCGCCGAGGCGCACCGGCTTCTTCGCGCCCGAACCCGCGCCGGCGCCCGTGCCGGTGCCGGTGACCATCAGGTCCTGGATCTGCCGCAGCGAGGTGAAGCCGCCGCCGACCTGGACGGTGCGGTTGGCGCCGTCCTCTTCGAAGGAGCCGGCCGGGACGGTGGCGCCGCCCGCCCTCAGGGCCTCGCCGAGGGCGGCGGAGGTGAGGTCGGCCGCGGCGAGCTTCCTGTCGTCGGGGACGACGGTGACCTGCAGGTCCCGTACGCCGTTGACGGTGACCTGGCCGACGCCGTCGATGTTCTTCAGCTCCGGTACGACCGTCTTGTCCAGCTGGTCGGCGAGGGCCTGCTGGTCCTTGTCGGAGGTGACGGCGAGGACCACGGTGGGCATGTCGTCCGTGGAGCCGGCCACCACCTGCGGGTCGACGTCGGCCGGGAGCAGGGCGCGGGCCCGGTTGACGGCCTGCTGGACGTCGGCGACGAGCTGCTTGGTGTTGTTGCCGTAGTCGAAGGACGCCATGATCACGGCGTTGCCCTCGCTCGCCGTGGAGGTGACGCCGGTGATGCCGGAGACCGCCTTGAGGTTGTTCTCCAGGGGCTCGACGACCTGCTTCTCCACCACGTCCGGGGACGCGCCCTGGTAGGGCGCCAGCACGGACACGATGGGGAGATCGATGCTGGGCAGCAGCTGCTGTTTGAGCTGGGGTATGGCGATCGCCCCGAAGACGAGCGCGACGATCGACATCAGCCCGATCAGGGCCCGTTGCGCGAGGCTGAATCTGGACAGCCAGGACATGGGTGAGGGTCTCGATTCTGTGAACGGCACAAGCGGCACGAGCGGCACAGGGTCATGAACGATACGAACGGCGCGGGCGCACAGTGGGCGCCACCCCTACACCTTCGGGCATGGGCGGGCGGCGATCCGTAGGCCCCTGGTCCATTTCCGCGCCCGGCTCCTACTCCGAGCGCAGTACGCTCACTCCGCCCTGGGCCGTACCAGGCCCGACTCGTAGGCGATGACGACGAGCTGTGCCCGGTCGCGGGCGCCCAGCTTGGCCATGGCCCGGTTCACGTGGGTCTTCACGGTCAGGGGGCTGACCTCCAGACGTCCGGCGATCTCGTCGTTGGAGTGTCCGCCGGCGACCTGGACGAGCACTTCGCGCTCCCGGACGGTCAGCGTGTCCAGGCGGGCCGAGCGGGCCGGGTCGTGGTCGTCGCCGGCCGGGTCGCCCTGTGCGAGGAAGCGGGCGATCAGGCCCTTGGTGGCGGCCGGGGACAGCAGCGCCTCGCCCTGGGCGGCGATGCGGATGGCGTTCAGCAGTTCCTCGGGTTCGCTGCCCTTGCCGAGGAAGCCCGAGGCGCCCGCGCGCAGTGACCGCACCACGTAGTCGTCGATCTCGAAGGTGGTGAGGATGACCACGCGCACCTGGTCGAGGGCGGGGTCGGCGCTGATCATGCGGGTGGCGGCAAGGCCGTCGGTGCCGGGCATGCGGATGTCCATCAGTACGACGTCGGGCCGCCGCTCCTTGGCCAGCCGTACCGCCTGGGCGCCGTCGGAGGCCTCGCCGACCACCTCCATGTCCGGCTCGGAGTCGACGAGGACCTTGAAGGCGCTGCGCAGCAGGGCCTGGTCGTCGGCGAGCAGGACACGGATCGTCATGCGGGCTCCTCCGGGGCGCTGGTGCGGGCGTCGACCGGCAGGATGGCATGGACGCGGAAGCCGCCGCCGTAGCGGGGCCCGGTGGTGAGGGTGCCGGCGAGGGAGGTGACCCGCTCGCGCATGCCGAGCAGCCCGTGCCCGCCGCTCTCCTGCGGTCCGCCCTGCTGCGGGCCGCCGCGCGTGCCGGCTCCGTCGTCCAGCACGGTGATCTCGACGTGCGGTCCGACGCGTACGACGCTGACCTCGGCCTTCGCCGTCGTGCCGGCGTGTTTCTGGACGTTGGTGAGGGCCTCCTGGACGATCCGGAAGGCGGCCAGGTCGACGGCGGCCGGCAGGGTGGTGTCCTGGTCGGTGCGGGCGACCTCGACGTGCAGGCCGGCGCTGCGGAAGGTACCGACGAGTTCGTCGAGGCGGTCCAGGCCGGGGGCCGGTTCGGTGGGGGCCTCGGGATCGTCGGACTGCCGCAGCAGTCCGACGGTGGCGCGCAGTTCGTTCAGCGCGGAGCGGCCGGCCTCCCGGACGTGGGCGAGGGCTTCCTTGGCCTGGTCGGGCCGTTTGTCCATGACGTGGGCCGCGACTCCGGCCTGCACGTTGACCAGGGCGATGTGGTGGGCGACGACGTCGTGCAGGTCGCGGGCGATGCGCAGGCGTTCCTCGGCGACCCGGCGGCGGGCCTCCTCCTCGCGGGTGCGTTCGGCGCGTTCGGCGCGCTCCCTGATGGCGTGCACGAAGGCGCGGCGGCTGCGGACGGCGTCGCCGCCGGCGGCGGCCATGCCGGTCCAGGCGAAGATGGCGAGGTTCTCCTGGGCGTACCAGGGCTGCGGCCCGGCGAGCATGGCGGCGCCGGTCAGCACGGTCATGGTGGTCAGGCCCAGACGCCAGGTGGTGGGGCGGTCGGTGGTGGCGGCCACGGTGAACAGGGCGATCACGGCGGACATGGCGACGGGGGCGCGGGGGTCGCCGGTGACGCACTCGACGAGGGAGACGGTGCCGGTGACGGCGAGGACCGTGCGCGGGGCGCGGCGGCGGAGGACGAGCGCGGCGGCGCCGAGGGCCATGAGGACCAGGCTGAGCACTTCGGGCCGGCGGACGGCCCAGCTGACGCCGCGCTCCCCGTGGGGGTCCACGAAGGAGCCGGCCACCATGCACACCAGCACTCCGGCCGCGAGGGCCGCGTCCAGGGCGAGGGGGTGCGCCTTGAGACGGCAGCGGGCGCGGTCGAGGGGGGTGGTGGTCACGTTCGCGTACGGTCCGGGGTTCCTGCGGGGGTCAGGAGCGCCACGTCCCCCTGGGTGACCCTCACCCAGGGATCAGGCCGTCGTCGCTCAGCAGGTCCCGTACGTCCTCCAGGGTCGCGTCCGCGGCCGGGAGGATCAGCTCGGACGGTTCCAGGGAGTCGTCCGGCAGGGGCTCGCCCAGCTCGTGGACCTTGGACAGCAGGGCCGAGAGGGTGCGGCGGAAGCCGGGGCCGTCGCCGTTCTCCATCTCGGCCAGGAGTTCGTCGTCCAGCTTGTCGAGCTCGGCGAGGTGGCTGTCGGCCAGTCTCACCTGTCCCTCTCCCATGATCCGTACGATCATGTCCGCCCTCCTCGGCGTGGCCCCGGCTGTCGGTGACGTGGCGTGCCTCGACGTGGCTTACTGCTTGCCCTGCTGCTTGTCGTCCTACTGCTTGTCGAAGCGGGGGGTGTCCTGCGGCTGCTGCTGGGGCTGCTCCTGGTCCTGGCCGCCTTCGATGGCCTGCCGCTCGGCGGACGTGCCTCCGGCCAGCTCGGCCTTCATGCGCTGCAGCTCCAGCTCTACATCCGTACCACCGGAGAGCCGGTCCAGCTCGGCCTGGATGTCGTCCTTGGCCATGCCGGAGGGGTCGTCCAGGGCGCCGGAGGCGAGCAGCTCGTCGATCGCGCCGGCCCGGGCCTGCAGCTGCGCGGTCTTGTCCTCGGCGCGCTGGATGGCCAGGCCGACGTCGCCCATCTCCTCGGAGATGCCGGAGAACGCCTCGCCGATCCGGGTCTGCGCCTGGGCGGCGGTGTAGGTCGCCTTGATGGTCTCCTTCTTCGTACGGAAGGCGTCGACCTTGGCCTGCAGGCGCTGGGCCGCCAGAGTGAGCTTCTCCTCCTCGCCCTGGAGGGTGGAGTGCTGCGTCTCCAGGTCCGTCACCTGCTGCTGGAGCGCGGCGCGGCGGGAGAGCGCCTCGCGGGCCAGGTCCTCGCGGCCCAGCGCGAGCGCCTTGCGGCCCTGGTCCTCCAGCTTGCCGGACTGTTGCTGCAACTGGTTGAGCTGGAGCTCCAGGCGCTTGCGGCTGGTCGCCACGTCCGCGACACCGCGCCGCACCTTCTGCAGCAGCTCCAGCTGCTTCTGGTACGAGTAATCGAGGGTCTCGCGCGGGTCCTCGGCCCGGTCAAGGGCCTTGTTCGCCTTCGCGCGGAAGATCATCCCCATACGCTTCATGACACCGCTCATGGGCTTCGCGCGCCCCCTTCTGACGGACTCCAGCTCACACAGCTTGCGACAGAACCCACAGTACGGGCCCTGCCTCCATTACCGCACTGTTCGGGAACGGATGCGGTCATCCCCAAGGACGACTGTGTCCGCTTCCGCTCCGGCGCAGGGAGGATCTCATCCCCGAGGACCGCCGGGCCAGGGCGGGCGGATCGTCCCTTCTGTCCCTCTGCTGTCCCTCTGCCTGTCTCTCTGCCTGTCTCTCTACAGACGATCGGTGTTGCCGGATCGTTCCCCACCGGGCTGGGGTCCATGCGGGTCGAGCCCGTACCCTTGGGTCCTGTGTTCCGTAGCCGTGCCAAGGAAGAGAAGGCCCGGGCCGCCGACAAGGCGCCGGTGACCGACTCCAAGCAGCCCCGTGACCCTCAGGCCCCCAAGGGCCGGCCCACGCCCAAGCGCAGTGAGGCCCAGACCCGGCGCCGCAGCGTCGCCAACACGCCGATGACGCGCAAGGAGGCCGCCAAGCGGCAGCGCGACGAGCGCCGTGCCCATATGGAGCGGCAGCGCCAGGCGCTGGCCAGTGGCGACGAGCGCTACCTCCCAGCGCGGGACAAGGGCCCGGTGCGCCGGTTCGCGCGGGACTTCGTCGACTCCCGGCTGAACATCGCGGAGTTCTTCCTCCCGATGGCCGTGGTCATCCTGGTGCTGAGCATCATCCAGAAGCCCGAGGTGCAGAGCATCGCGCTGCTGCTGTGGCTCGTGGTGATCGTCATGATCGTGCTGGACTCGATCGCCACCGCCTTCCGGCTGAAGAAGCGCCTGAACGAGCGATTCCCGGACCAGAACAAGCGGGGCGCGGTCGCCTACGCCCTGATGCGCTCCCTGCAGATGCGCCGGCTCCGGCTGCCCAAGCCGCAGGTCAAGCGCGGGGAGCGGCCCTGAGCACGACCGCTTTCTCCGGGGATGCCGCGAACACGTGGCTGCAGAAGCTGGGCGGGCTGCGCGATGTCGTACGACAGGAGCTGGTGGCCCGGCAGCTCGACGAGCAGATAGCCGGGCGGTTCCCGGTCGGGCAGCGGCTGCGGGTGCTCGACGTGGGGATGGGCCAGGGCACGCAGGCGCTGCGGCTGGCCCGGGCCGGGCACCAGGTGACCGGGATCGAGCGGGACCCGACGATGATCTCCGTGGCCCGCGAGGCGCTGACCGCCGAGCCGGAGGGCATACGGGCGCGGATGCGGATCGTCGAGGGCGACGGCCAGGACACCGGGGTGCACTTCCTGCCGGGCAGTTTCGACGTGGTGCTGTGCCACGGCGTCCTGATGTACGTCGAGGAGCCGGACCCGCTGCTGGCGGGGCTGGCGCGGATGCTCGCGCCGGGCGGCCTGCTGTCGCTGCTGGTGCGCAACGGCGACGCGCTGGCGCTGCGTCCGGGGCTGTCCGGGGACTGGGCGACGACGCTGACCTCGTTCGACACGACGGCGTACCGGAACCGGCTGGGGCTGGACGTACGGGCCGACCGGCTGGCGGACCTGACGGCGACGCTGGCCGGGATCGGGGCGCCGCTGCACACCTGGTACGGGGTGCGGGTCTTCACGGACACGGCGGCGGACGACGCCGAGACGCCGGCCGATGCCGAGACGCTGCTGGCGGCCGAGGAGCGGGCGGGGCGCACGGACCCGTACCGCGCGGTGGCGGCGCTGCTGCACCTGTGCGGGGTGCGCGGCTGAGAGCCTGCGGGCGCTCGTTCGGGTGAGTACGGCAAGCCGGTCCCTCACCGTTCCTGGGCAGTGAGCGGGAGTGAGTCCGCGCACTGGCACGCCCCGAACGGTTGTGGGCGCACTGGTCGTCCGCTTTCGCATCCCGGGCGGCGACACGGATCGTGTCCGTGGTCCGGGCCGGGCGGGCGGAGTCCCTCACGACCTGGCTATATGGATGCGGCCAGAGGCGACGGGGAGGCCCTGAACCATCTCTCTGGTGGAGCAGGGGCCCCGCACGCTGGCACCGCACCCGGCGTCCCAGATCGCACCGCAACGCTACCCCGACCGGCCCAGCACACCGCAAGCCCGGAAGCCGACCATCACACGATCGAGCTAAACCGACCTCGTGCACACTCCTTAGCGAGCAGCTGCCAACCCCCGAGGGGAGACTCGGGGCATGGATCTCTGCGCTGCCCGTGCTTCCCGGCTGGTCGCTCTCCTCGCCGCGTGGCTCTGCTGTGCCGCGCTGCTGTCCGGGTGCACCGGCTCGGCCGTCCCGAAGACCCGGGGCACGAAGGACCTCTCCGCCACCGGGGACGGCGGACAGCGACGGGCCGACGCCCCCACGAAGGTCGACCAGTTGCAGAGCGACTACCTGCGGGTGATCAAGAACGCGCTGCCGTCGGTGGTGCAGATCCAGACCGGCCGCGAGCTGGGCTCGGGGGTCGTGTACGACGACAAGGGACACATCGTCACCAACGCGCACGTGGTGGGCGGCGCGAGGACCTTCAAGGTGACCACCGCCAACAGCGAGACGGCGCTCACCGCGCACCTGGTCTCCTCCTACCCCCAGCAGGACCTCGCCGTGGTGAAGCTGGACCAGGTGCCCCACGGGCTGCGGGCCGCCACCTTCGGCGACTCCGCGAAGGTGGAGGTGGGGCAGATCGTACTGGCCATGGGCTCGCCGTTGGGGCTGTCGTCGAGCGTGACCCAGGGCATCGTGTCGGCGACCGGACGCACCGTCAGCGAGGGGCAGAGCGGCGGCGGCACGGGGGCGACCATCGCCAACATGGTGCAGACCTCGGCCGCGATCAACCCGGGCAACAGCGGGGGCGCGCTGGTGAACCTCGACAGCCAGGTCATCGGTATCCCCACGCTCGCCGCCACCGAGCCCCAGATCGGCTCCGCGGCGCCCGGCATCGGCTTCGCGATCCCGGCGTCGACGGTGAAGACGATCGCCGGCCAGATCGTCCGCTACGGCAGGGTCGTCCACTCCGGCCGGGCCGCGCTGGACATCACCGGGCGCACGGTCGTCAACGCCGACTACCAGCCCGCGGGGGTCGCCGTCGTCGACGTGAAGGCGGGCGGCGCGGCGGACAAGGCGGGCATCCGGTCCGGGGACATCATCATCGAGCTCGGCGGTACGACCATCACGACCATCACCTCGCTGTCCGAGGCGCTGGCCGCCGACAAGCCGGGGCAGCGGACCTCGGTGACCTTCACGCGGGGCGGCAGCCGGAGGACGGTGGAGGTGACGTTGGGCGAACAGTGAGCGGGGGCGGCCGAGTACGACCGCCCCCGGCCCGGAGAAGTCCCTAGGACTCGTGGGCGTGCAGGCTCATCGGGCCGTAGATCTCGGTGGCGTCCTCGAACAGCCGTACCTGGTCCGCGCCGCCGTCGAGCAGGGCCTTCCAGTTCTCCCCGATCCAGGACTCCGCGTCGCCCTGCACGGTGAACTCCTCGGGCTGCACCGCGGGCTGGACCTCCGTCCCGTCGGCCGTCTCGAACCGCCACGTCCATGCCGCCATGTACGCCTCCCTGGTGTGCACACTGCACAGCGAAAGCCGGATCTTGTTCCCATTCCTGCCCCCGCAGCCTAGCCGGATGCGCAAGACCTGCGGCGACACGGGAAAATCAGGTCCGTGGACGTGACTCTGCTCGGCACCGGTGCCCCCGCGGGACTGCCCCGCCCCGACTGTTCCTGTGCGGCCTGCGCGACGGCGCTGGGCGCTCACGCGCGGGCGGCGACCGCGCTGCTCGTGGACGGCTCGCTGCTGCTGGACCTGACGCCGGGCGCGGCGTTCGCGGCGGCGCGGGCGGGGTGTTCGCTGGGCGGTGTGGCGCAGGTGCTGCTGTCCCATCCGCACGACGGGCCGGCCGTCGAGGTGCCGGCGGGGTTGCCGCAGCCCGGGCGGGTGCCGGACGGACGGGAGCTGGCGCTGCTGACGGGGCATCGGGTGCGGGCGGTGGCGCTGGACGTCCCCGGCACGGGGTACGCGGTGACCGGCCCGGAGGGGCTGCGGCTGCTGTACCTGCCGCCGGGCGGGGCGCCGGCCGGTCTGGAGGAGGGCTCGGCGGAGTCGTACGACCTGGTGCTCGCGGATGTCGTGGGGCGCCCGGACTCCCTGGCCAAGCTGCGGGCGGTGGGGTCTGTGGGGCCGACCACGGACGTCGTCGCGGTCCACCTGGACCACGACGTGCCGCCGGGACCGGAGCTGGGCCGGCGGCTGGCGGCGGCGGGGGCGCGGGCGGTGCCGGACGGTACGACGCTGGTGGTCGGGGCGTACGAGGACGTACCGGACGTGCCCCGGCGCACGCTGGTGCTCGGCGGGGCGCGCTCGGGGAAGTCGGTGGAGGCCGAGCGGCGGCTGGAGGCCTTCCCCGGTGTGCTGTACGTCGCCACCGGCGGGTCCCGGGGCGGGGACACCGAGTGGGCGGCCCGGGTCGCCGCGCACCGGGAGCGGCGACCGGGTTCCTGGCGCACCGCGGAGACGTGCGACCTGGTGCCGCTGCTGGAGGAGGACGGGCCGCCGCTCCTGGTGGACTGCCTGTCCCTGTGGCTGACGGACGCGATGGACTCCGTCGGCGCCTGGGACGACGCCGAGTGGGCCGACGGCGGCGAGCGCGCCCTGCGCGAGCGGGTGGCGGCGCTGACGAACGCCGTGCGCACGACGCGGCGCACGGTGGTCGCCGTCTCCAACGAGGTGGGCTCGGGCATCGTGCCCGCCACCGCCTCCGGCCGCCGCTACCGCGACGAACTGGGCCGGCTGAACGCGGCGTTCGCGGCGGAGTGCGAACAGGTCCTGCTGGTGGTGGCGGGCCAGGCCGTCACGCTGCGCGGGCGATGACGCGGTAGGCGTTGGACAGTCCGGGGATGCGGCGCAGCAGGGGGGACAGGAGGAGGTCCAGGACGGCGGCGGCGTCCACCAGGGGGCTGGTCGCGGTGGACAGCACGGCCCGCAGGGCGCGTCGGAGGGTGGTCGGCGGGGCGTCGTGCCAGGGGGCGTCGGCGGCGGGCAGGGCGTGGCCGAGGGCCAGGGCGACGGCTGCCGACAGGTCGCCGGGGGTGTGCGGGGTGCGGCGGTCGGTGACCAGGACCGTGCAGCCCTGGGACTCCAGTTCCGCGCGCAGGTTGCGCAGGGGCAGCAGGTGCAGATGGCGCGGCTGGCCGTGCGGCAGCCACCACTTGCCCAGCAGCAGGGCGGACAGGCAGCGCGGGTCGGGGAGTTCGACCAGCAGGTGGCCGCCGGGGCGCAGCGCGGTCAGGGCGCCGCGCAACTCGGCGCGGGGGTCCGGCACATGGGCCAGGTGGTGGAAGACGCTGACCACGTCGTAGCGGCCGCGCAGGCGCTCGGCGACGTGCGGGTCGGCGAGGTGGCCGACGTGGGCCTCCTCGACCCGGCCGGCCGCGCGGGCCCGCTCCACGCGCGGGGTGGGGTCCAGGCCGTCGAAGGAGGTGTACGGGAACACCTCCTGCGCGGCCCGGGGAAAGTGGCCGTGGCCGGTGCCGACGTCCAGCCAGGCCTCCGGCTCCCCGACGCCCCGCATCAGGTGTGCGTCCCAGCGGTGCCGCCGGTGGCTGCGGCGGACCGCGAGCGCCGGGTCGGCGAACCCCTCCGGGTCGGTCTCGTCGAAGTCCCGGTGGTAGAAGGCCAGTCCGGCCGGGGTGAGCCGGGGGTTCTGGAAGGCGTGGCCGCAGTCCCGGCACTGGTGGAGCGCGAACGTGCCCGGCTTGTGCTGGAGCAGGTCCGGAGCGCGCAGCCGGGTGCGCAGCCGCCGGGAGCCGCACCAGGGGCAGTCCTCGCGGGGCGGCTCCTGGAAGCGGCGCGTGCCCTGGGCGAGTTCGGAGGCGTACGCGATGCGGCGCGGGTCGTAGAACCGCGGGGCGTACGGCAGGGACGGCATGGGCGGCTCCCGGGGGCGAGAACAGTTCGTTGAGCGGTGCGTTGAGCGGTGCGTTGAACAATCCACTGAAGAATTCACCACAAAGATGGCGCAAAGGAACGTAGGGGATCGGGATTCCGGGCGGAAAGACGCCGTACGGGTGTGGTGCCGACGTGGCACCGCCCTGTTCGAGCGGGGCCGGTACTGTTCGGCGAATGAGCTCGCTGAATCTCGACGACTTCACCGATCTGATCCAGCGTCCCGACGGCGGTGTGCGCCGTGCCGCGGAGGCGCGCCGGGAGCGTCGGATCGTGCCGCCCGGGGCGCTGGGCCGGCTCGACGAACTGGGTGAGTGGCTGGCCGCGGCGCAGGGCGCGGTGCCGGTGCGGCCGGTGGAACGGCCGCGGGTGGTGCTGTTCGCCGGTGATCACGGGATCGCCGGGCGGGGTGTCTCGGTCCGGCCGGCGGGCGGTGCCGAGCAGCTGGTGCGGGCGGTGCTGGAGGGCGGCCGTCCGGTGTCCGTGCTGGCCCGGCGGCTCGGCGTGCCGGTGCGGGTGGTCGACATGGCGCTGGACTGCGCGCCCGAGACGCTGCCCGAGGACGTCGTACGGCACCGGGTGCGGCGCGGCAGCGGGTGCGTCGACGTGGAGGACGCGCTGACCCCGGAGGAGGCTGAGGCCGCCTTCCGGGCCGGGATGGCGGTGGCCGACGAGGAGGCCGACTCCGGTACGGACCTGGTGGTGCTCGGCGATGTCAGCGTGGGCGGGACGACACCGGCCGCGGTGCTGATCGCCGCGCTGTGCGGGACGGACGCCTCCGTGGTGACCGGGCGCGGCGGCGAGCCCATCGACGACCTGGCGTGGATGCGCAAGTGCGCGGCGATCCGGGACGCGCTGCGCCGGGCGCGGCCCGTGCTCGGCGACCAGTTGCAGTTGCTGGCGACCGTGGGCGGGGCGGACCTCACCGCGACCACGGGTTTCCTGCTGCAGTGCGCGGTGCGGAAGCTGCCGGTCATCCTGGACGGCGTGGTGTCGGCCGCGTGCGCCCTGGTGGGGCAGCGGGTGGCGTTCCGGGCCCCGGACTGGTGGCTGGCCGGCCACAACAGCGGCGAGCCGGGCCAGGCCAAGGCCCTGGACCGTCTGGCCCTGGACCCCCTCCTCGACCACGGGGTGACCGTCGGCGAGGGAGCGGGCGCCCTCCTGGCCCTCCCCCTGGTCCAGTCCGCCGCCGCCCTGGCCGCGGAGCTTCCCGAACGCCCGGGGGACGGGGACGGGCCGGAGGAGAAGGAGGGCGAGGAGTAGCCGAGGGCGGACGGGAAGCAGTCGAGGGCCCGTCGGGCGAGGGCCGGGCCCGCACCTCTCCCGCTGGGCCTGCCCGCCACCGACGCGCGCGTGGTGGACGCCGGCCCGTCGGCCGCCGTGGTGGGCCTCGCGGTGCGCCACGGGGCGTACGTCACCGCGGTCGCGGTCACCGCGGCGATGGCGCTGGAGGCGGCGCTGAAGGAGAACCTGGCCGGCAAGGAGCACCTGGCCGCGGTCCTGGGGGTGGTGCCGGGGTGCGGGCTGTCGGCGCCGTGCCGCTGGACGGCCCGCCGGTGGCACGGGTCATCTGTGCCCCGGAAGGCGGGCCGGCCGCTCGTCCGGCTTGCCCCCGATCCAGTCCTGGAACGCCCGGCGGGGACCGGACCAGCGGCGGTCGTGGCGGTCGGCGCGCAGGCCGGCACGGGCCCGGGCGCGCGGGCGGCGGCGATAGAAGCGCCTGGCCCAGTAGGAGCCGGGGCGGGCCAGGCGGATCGCGCCGAACAGCGCGATGAACGGGATGATCACGCCGAACAGGGCGATACGGCCCTTGCCCTTGCTGAGGGCCACCAGGGCGAACAGGAAGTTCACGGCCACGCTGAGGATGACCACGCCGCGGTTCTGCAGTTCGGCCGGGGACAGGTTGTTGACGCCGAACGGGGAGAAGCCGACGAGCACCAGCCCGACCACCGCCGCGGTGAGGACGACGACCTCGACGCTCTTGCGGCCGGCCTCGGTCCAGTAGACGTCGTCCAGGTGCAGGATCAGCGCGAACTCGTCCAGCACCAGGCCCACGCCGATCCCGAAGACCACCGCGAAGGCCGCCGCGCCGAAGCTGTTCCCGTTGCTGCTGGCGACCGCGCCGAAACCGCCGAGGACGGTCAGGAGCACGCCGGGCACGACGTGGTGGATGTGCAGGCCGCCGGCCTTGACGTTGCCGAAGGGGCCCTTTCCGGCGCGGATCAGCCGGGTGATGGTCCGGGTGATCACGAAGGTCAGGATGAACGCGACGAGGGCGAGGAGCAGGGGCAGTTTGCCGGGTTCGATGATGTTGCGCTCCAGCCAGTGCCCCATGGGTGTAGTGTGCCGCGCCCGCCGGTGCGCCGCCCGCCCGCGGAGGGGCCCGCGGCACTCCCGTGGGCCGTCCCGTACTCTGCCCGGATGTCCACGACCCCCCGGCCGGTCCCTCCGCCGCACGGACTGCGGTTCGCCTTCGGCACCCTCACCGTGCTGCCGGTCCGGGTCGGCCGCTGGGACCGCGAGGCCGCACGCGCGGGCATGCTCTGCGCACCGCTCGCCGGGCTCGTGGTCGGGCTGGCCGCGGCGGCCGTGGGACTGCTGCTGCTCCTCCTGGGCGCCGGCCCGCCGCTCGCCGCCGTCGCCACCGTCGCCGTGCCCGCCGTACTGACCCGCGGTCTGCACCTCGACGGGCTCGCCGACACCGCGGACGGGCTGGGCAGCGGCAAGCCCGCCGAGGACGCGCTGCGGATCATGAAGCAGTCGGACATCGGCCCCTTCGGGGTGATCACCCTCGTCCTCGTCCTGCTCGCCCAGGTGGCCGCCCTGACCCGGGCCTACGACGACTCCTGGGCCCGGGGCGCGCTCGCCGCCGTCGTCTCGGCGACCGCCGCCCGGCTGGTTCTGACCCTGGCCGCCCGCACCGGGGTCCCGGCCGCCCGCCCGGAGGGGCTGGGCGCCGCGGTCGCCGGAGTGGTGCCGGTCCCGGGCGCGGTC
>NZ_QFDQ01000082.1 GCF_003270085.1 Streptomyces triticisoli
CCGGGATCGGCGGCCCGAGGTGCAGCGGCCGGCGCGGGGGCGTCGGCGCGGCGGGCACGGCGGGCCCCTCGGGGTCGGGGTGCCGTACGCCCGTGAGGTCGACCGAGCCGCTGTCACGGCCGGAGGTCTCGTGCGGCCCCGGCTCGTGAACGGCCTCGACGACCGGCTCCGGAGCAGGCGGGGGCACCTCGTTGCCCCACGCGCCCTGGGAGCCGGGCAGCAGCAGGTCTTCGTCCTCGGCGGGAGACTCGGAGAGGTAGGTGTACGTACCGTGCGCGGCCACGCCCGGCTGCTCCACCATGCCTGCGCTCTCCGGCAGCCCCTCGCCCGGGACCTGGCCGGTGTCGGTCATGCGTACCCCTCGCCCATCGGTTTCGTGCTCCTACGACCAGCTCACCCGGAACGGCGCACCGACCGCCCCGTAGTGAAGAACGAGCGTCCGCGCCCCGCGGCACGAACGACCCCTCCGGAAAAGGCGACAAAGCCATTGAGTGGCATTCTCGCGGTCGTCCGGCCGTCGCGACAGCGTGATCCGCGACAGTCCGCTGTGGACTGCGCCACGTTGCGCGCCCTCCGGTTCTGCCGTACCACACCCGCCCCAGAACGGGTGGGTTTTCCGGACATGGAAACGGACATTGACGAACGAATTTCCGGACCACCCGGTGCGGTGCGACGATCGGCCAGCCTACCGCGCGCGGTACGACAACCCGATCACGGGGCACGTTCGGGCAGCACCCCGCTGAGCAGGAACACCACGCTCCGTTCCTTTTCCGTCCACGCGCGCGTGTCGAGCTCGACGGACTGCAGCAGGGCGCACTCGACCCGGTAGCCGCGCTCGGTGAGGTCGCGGCCGACGAGTTCGGCGGCGTCCCGGGTCGCGGCGTGGGCGACGATCCGCTGCGGGCGCCGGTCGGCGACCGCGGAGACCACGGCCGCTCCCCCGCCGCCGATGCGGACGACGTCCGGTTCGGGCAGGTTCTCCAGGATGTGCGGGGCGCTGCCGTGCACCACCTGCGGCCGGACGCCGAAGCGGCGGGCGGCCGACTCGGTGCGGGCGCAGGCCTCCGGGTCGCGGTCGATGGCGATGACGGCGGCGCCGGCGCGCGCGGCCTCGGTGGCGAAGGCGCCACTGCCGCAGCCGATGTCCCACACCAGGTCGCCGACGCGCGGCCCGAGGCGGGCCAGCTGGGCGGCCCGGAGCAGATCCGTTTCTCCTTCGCCGAGTCCACCGCCGTAGGCCTCGGCCGGCTGGGTCCAGCCGCGCGGTCCGGTGCCCGGGTCGCGTCCGGCGATCCAGCCACCGCCCTCGGCGCCTCCCCGGCCGCCGATCACGATGACCACGTTGGGGTCGCGCCAGGTGTGGTCGGCGGCCTTGTCGGAAGTGACGACGCTGACCTGTTCGCGCTCGGTGCCGAGTTCCTCACAGATGACGAAGGTGCGGTGGACGCCCTCCAGGAGCAGGCCCAGCTCGGCGGGTCCGGCGCCGGGGGCGGTGAGCACGGCGACCTTGGTATGGGCGCGGCACACGTTCACCGCGCGTCGCAGGGTGCGCTTGTGTGCGACGACCACCTGGGCGTCGTCCCAGGGCATCCCGGCTCGGGCGAAGGCGGCGGCCACGGACGACACGGCGGGTACGACCTCGACCTCCAGGCCGAACTCGGGTGCGCGCAGAGCGCGTACGACCCCGAAGAAGCCCGGGTCGCCGTCGGCGAGCACCACGGCGGTGCCGCGGTGGGCGGCGATACGGCGGGCGGCGAGGGCGACGCTGCCGAGGCGGATGCGCTCGGCGGTGGGCGGCACCTCGGGCAGTGCCAGGTGATGGGCGGCTCCCGCCACGAGGGTGGCGGCGCTCAGCGCGCCGCGCGCCGCGTCGGTCAGCGGCGAACCGTCCCAGCCGATCACCGTGACCCGGTCGGCCATCGTCGTCAGTCTCCAGGATTGCGCAGGTCATGAGGGTGCGGGTGCCCACGGGCGGGCCCCGTGAGAGTACCCGGTGGAGTCGTACGGCGCGCGGCAGGGCGTGGAGGCCCGCCGTCCCGGCGTGTCAGTTCCAGTCCGGGAACGACATGAAACCGCCGGTGTCGGCGAGCTGCTCGCCCGCGCCCTCCAGGTCTTCCGGCAGCAGGCTCCACACGATGTAGTCGGTCCGCATGTCGGTCCAGGTGCCGTCCTCGGCGCGGACGTGCGCTATGCAGGCGTTGCGCAGTACGCCCTCGCTGATGCAGCCGATCTTCTGTGTCACCTGCTGGGCGGCGGTGTTGTCGGCGGCCGTGCGCAGCTCGATGCGTTCGAACTTCTGGTCGCCGAAGAGCCACTGGGCGGTGGCCAGCGCGGCCTCGGCGGCGTAGCCCTCGCCGCGGGCCCAGGAGGCGACGATGTACGACAGTTCGGTGGACCGTACGTGCCAGTTGGTCCCGGTCAGCTGGATGACGCCGACCAGCCGCTGGGTGAGGAACTCGGTGACGGCGAGGTCCAGGCCGCGGCCGGTGGTGCGCTCGGCGGGGGCGTGCTCGGTGATCCAGGTGCGGGCGCCGTCCTCGGTGAACGGCTGGGGAATGTCGGTCCAGGCCGCGACCTGCTCGTCGTTCATCATCTCGGTCAGGGCGGGCACGTCGTCCTCCTCCAGGGGACGCAGCACCAACCGCTCCGTGCTGATGGAGACGTTGGGGAAGGTGCTCGTCATGCGCCGCTCCGTAACCTTCGGAAAAACCGTCAGGGCCTGCTGAACTGCCCAGCATGCAGCATGAAAGCACCGAACCGCACCACGGGGTCCTCCCCCACTCCCTCACCGGGTGGGATACCCCACCCGGTGAGGGAGTGGACCCCGTCCGTGGCCGTACAGGGCAGGCGCTGCGCGGAGGGGCGTGCGGATCAGAACGCCGGGACGACCGCGCCCTCGTACTTGTCCTCGATGAACTTCTTCACCTCGGGCGAGGTGAGCAGCTTGACCAGCTTCTCCACGCGCGGGTCGTTCTCGTTGCCCTTCTTCACCGTGAGGAGGTTGGCGTACGGGTTGCCCTCGGCGGACTCGGCGACGAGCGCGTCCTTGGCCGGGCTGAGCTTGGCCTCCAGCGCGTAGTTGCCGTTGATCACCGCGGCGTCGACGTCCCCGAGGGAGCGCGGCAGCTGGGCCGCCTCCAGCTCCTTGAACTTGAGGTTCTTCGGGTTGGAGGTGATGTCCTTGGGGGTCGCGTCGTACCCGGCGTCCGCCTTCAGCTCGATCACGCCGTTGGCCTCGAGCAGCTTCAGGGCGCGCGCCTCGTTGGTGGTGTCGTTGGGCAGCGCGACGGTGGCGCCCTTCTTCAGGTCGGCCAGCTGCTTGACGCTCTCGGAGTACACGCCGAGCGGCTCCAGGTGCACGGTGCCGCCCGGGACCGGGACGACGTCGGTGCCGTTCTTCTCGTTGAAGTCGTCGAGGTACGGCTTGTGCTGGAAGTAGTTGGCGTCGACCTGGCCCTGCTGGACGGCCGTGTTCGGGGTCACGTAGTCGGTGAACTCCTTGACCTCCAGCTTCAGGCCTGCCTTCTCCGCCAGGTTGTCCTTGACGTAGGCGAGGATCTCGCCCTGCGGGGCGGGGGTGGCGGCGACCGTCAGCGTGGCGTTCGCGTCGGCCCCGGAGGAACCGGAGTCCGAGCCGGAGCCGCAGGCGGTGAGCCCGAGGGTGAGGGCTCCGGTGGCCAGGACAGCAGCGGTGATCTTGGTGGTGTTACGCACGAAAAGTGCCTTTCCTCGGTGGTGCGACCCCGTCTTGAGACAACGGGGAGTCATGGATGGCTTCAGGCGGCCTTGCTCACGTCGGCGGCCGCCGGCTCCTTCGCCCTCGGCAGCCGCAGCTTCGGCCCGGGGCCGGAGCGGCCGGCGCGGCGGTGCAGGGCGCGGGCGGCGAAGTCGCCGGCGAACTGGATGGCCGAGATGACCACGGCGAGGATCCCCACGGTGATCCACATCAGCTGGGTGTCGAAGCGCTGGTAGCCGTAGCGGATCGCGATGTCGCCCAGGCCGCCGGCGCCGACGGTGCCCGCCATCGCGGTGTAGCCGATGAGGGCGACGACCGTGGTGGTGGTCGAGGAGATCAGCGAGGGCAGGGACTCGGGTACGAGGACCTTGCGTACGACGGTCCAGGTGTTGCCGCCCATGGACTGGACGGCCTCGACCAGCCCGTCGTCCACTTCGCGGACGGCCGTCTCGACGAGCCGGGCGAAGAAGGGGATGGCGCCGATGGCCAGCGGCACGATGGCGGCCTCGCGGCCGATCGTGGTGCCGGTGACCCAGCGGGTGAAGCCCATCAGGGCGACCATCAGGATGATGAACGGCATCGAGCGGGTGATGTTCACGACCTGCCCGATCACCTTGTTGGCGACCACGTTCTGCAGCATCCCGCCCCGGTCGGTGAGGACCAGCAGGATGCCGAGGGGAAGACCGCCGACGACGGCGATGAACGTGGACCAGCCGACCATGTAGAGGGTGTCCCAGCAGGCCTCGGACAGCAGCGGCCGCATCTCGGACCAGTTCACTTGGTACCTTCCTTCACCAGCAAGGGCTGCCGGTCCGTGGGCCGGCCGACGATGTCGATCTGCAGGCCCTGTTCGCGCAGGAAGCCGATGGGCACCACGTTGTCCTCGTAGCGGCCGGGCAGTTCGATGCGCATCCGGCCGACCTGGAGGCCGCCGACGGTGTCGATGGCGGCGCCGAGGATCGATATGTCGATGTTGTAGGTGCGGGCCAGCTGGGAGACGACGGGCCGGGTGGCGCTCTCGCCGTGGAAGGTGACGTCGACGACGGTACGGTCCTCGCCGGAGGCGTCCCCGCCGACCGGGAAGAGCGCGGCGGCCAGCTCCGAGCCCGGGGTGGCGAGGAGTTCGCTCACCGTGCCGGACTCGACGACACGGCCCTTCTCCATGAGCGCGGCGGAGTCGCAGATGGACTTCACGACGTCCATCTCGTGCGTGATGAGCAGGACGGTCAGGCCGAGCTGCCGGTTCAGGTCGCGCAGGAGCTGGAGGATGGAGCGGGTGGTCTCCGGGTCGAGGGCGCTGGTGGCCTCGTCGGACAGCAGGACCTTGGGGTCGCCGGCCAGGGCGCGGGCGATGCCGACGCGCTGCTTCTGACCGCCGGAGAGCTGGGCGGGGTAGGCCCTGGACTTGTCGGCGAGACCGACGAGGTCGAGCAGTTCGAGCGCCTTGCGGGAACGTTCCTTCCCGGACTTGCCGAGGATCTCCAGGGGCAGCTCGACGTTGTCCTGCACGGTGCGCGAGGACAGCAGGTTGAAGTGCTGGAAGACCATGCCGATCCTGCTGCGCGCCCGCCGCAGCTCCCTGCCCGCCCGGGGACCGCGCCCGGCGAGGGCGGTGAGGTCCTGTCCGGCGACGGTGACCGTGCCGGCGGTGGGGCGTTCCAGCAGGTTGACGCAGCGGATCAGCGAGGACTTGCCGGCGCCGGACTGGCCGATGACGCCGTACACCTCGCCCTCGCGGACGTGCAGGTCGACGCCGTCGAGCGCGGTGATCTCGCGGCCGCGCGAACTGTAGACCTTGGTGAGGCCCGATGTGGTGATCACGTGGGTTTCCGTCACTGTCGAGTGCGCGACGCGTCCTGGGCGCCGGGCACGGCATTCATGGTCGGGTGCAGCCAGAACGCAGCACGGTTCCCACAAAGGCGCTCAAACCGGGAGAAACGTGTGCGCGGGGGCGTGGCTCAGCCGCGGACGCCGGGCGGACCGGACGTCGGCGCGGGCATGAGCGGGCTCTCGCTTCGGGGCGCGAGGCTCAGTTGGTGCAGGGGCCCTCTATCAGGCACACATTCGGCGTACAGCACCCATGCAACGAGCACCGGGCGGCACAGTCGCCTCGGTCGCCGGGATGCGGTCGCTCGTCGTGGTCATGCGATCAGTAAACCAGACCTACGGTGCTGACAGGCCACCCCTGTCCGCATGCCGGACACGCGTGGACACCCCGCCCGCACGGCACGGACCTCGGCGTTCGCGCCGGTGACCAGTACCGGCAAGGCCCGCCACGGCTGTTGGGGGAGACCGCAGCGGAGGACGCGGCGCGCCGGGCTGTGGCCAACGCCACGGCGACGGGCTCGTGGGCGGCGGCCGCAACCGCGGGGCCGGGCCGGGCGCGGCGGCGTGTTCGCCCCGTAATAAGGTCGCAGCATGCTTGATGTCCTGACGCTGGTGACCGGCGTCGCCGCGCTGCTGCTCGCCGCCTGGTGCGGCTGGGCCGCCTACCGTGATCAGCCGACGAAGGACTGGCACTTCATCGGGATGGCCGTGGTCTCGATGCTGGCTCTGGTCCAGCTGGTGATCGGGATCGTGGCGCTGGCGCGGGGCGAGAGGCCGGGCCAGGGGACGACGATCTTCGTGGCCTATCTGCTGGGCGCCTTCGCGTGCGTTCCGGCGGCCGGGCTCATGTCGCTGGCCGAGCGCACGCGCTGGGGTTCGGCGACGGTCGCGGCGGGCGGTGTCGTTCTCGCCGTCCTGGAAGTGCGGCTCTATGACATCTGGGGAGGCTGAGATGACCGCCGTGGAGGAGAAGCCGGCCAGGGCTCGGCTCGTCAGCGGTCCGGGCATGCTGCTGGTCTGGCTGTACGGCGTGATGGTCGTCGGCGCGGTGTCGCGCTCGGTCTACCAGATCGCGACCGAGTTCGACCGGGCGCCGCTCGCCTACTCGCTGTCGGCCGTCGCCGGCGTGGTGTACGGCTTCATCACGTACTCGCTGGTGCGCGGCGGGGAGACGGCGCGCAGACTGGCCCTGGTGTGCTGCGCGGCGGAGCTCGCGGGTGTGCTGGCGGTCGGGACGTGGACGCTCGTCGACCCGTCCGCGTTCCCCGACGCGACCGTGTGGTCGAAGTACGGCATGGGCTACGTCTTCATCCCGGTGCTGCTTCCGCTGACGGCCATGTACTGGCTGCGCAAGGCCCGGAAGCAGCGGCCGGGAACCGTCTGACCCCGCGGCTCGGCCTACGCGGTCGCCGCGTAGGCGCCGGCCGGCTTCTCCAGGACGATCATCGGCACACCGTCGGCGCCCCGGGAGGTGCCCACCGGCTGGTAGCCGACGCGCCGGTACAGGCGCAGGTTGCCCTCGCTGCGGTGGCCGGTGTGCAGACGGAACCGGGTGGCGCCGCGCTCCTCGGCCAGCGCGGACTCGGCCGCGCGCAGCAGCCGGGCGCCGATGCCGTGCCCCTGCAGGCGCGGGTGGACGCAGAGCATGCCGATGGAGGCCGCGCCGTCCTCGGTGATCCGGCCGCGCACCGAGCCGACCACCTCCTCGCCGAGCCGCGCCACGAAGACGCAGTTCTGGGCCACCTCCTGACGGACCGATTCAAAACTCTCGACGAGCGGGTCGATGCGGTAGTTGCCGTAGAGGGCAGCCTCGCTCTGGAAGCACAGGTACTGCAGCCTGAAGATCTGCTCCGCGTCCTGTTCGGTCGCCGCAGAGATGGTCACGCTCATGCCCATGTGCGCACGCCTCCCGCTCACCTGATCACCTGTCGTCCCTCACTCCTATCCCCGCGCTTCGCGAGCCGCAACCTCCGGAGCGAGCAAACGCCGAAGACATCCCAGACATCTGGAGCGTTCCGGGCCGATGCTGCCCTGTGAGATACCCAACTCACCCGCGATTTCCCGGTAGGTGAGATCCCGCGGCGACAACAGCGCCTCCAGCAGCCGGGGACAGCGGCCGGGCAGCCGGCGCACCGCCGCGCGCAGGGCGCGGCGGTGGGCGGAGGCCAGGGCGAGCGGTTCCGGGCCGCGCTCCGTGTCATCGGCGGGTTCCAGGCCGTACGGCCGCTCGATGCTGTTCGTGCGGCGGGTGCGGCTCGCCTCGCTGCGCACGGCCCCGCGCAGCCAGCCCTGCGGGTCGTGCGGAGGGCCATCCGCCTCCAGGAGTTCCAACAGCCGTAGCCAGACCGCCTGTTCGAGGTCGCCGGGCTCCGTTCCGGAGGCATGTGCCTCCGCCGAGGCCTCGGCGGCGAGCAGCGGGCGCAGGGCGGTGACCATGTCGGGTGTCATATGCGGCACGACGCGGCCGTCCCGGCAGCGGGTTGCCGGGACGGCCGGGGTTCACCCCAAGCGGGCGGGCCGGTTCAGCGGTTGACGTGCCGGCCGCCGAGGAAGTCCTCGCGGGCGAGCAGTCCGGTGTCCGGGTTGTCGGTGAAGATCCCGTCGATGCCGGTGGCGAAGTACGCCTGGAACACACCGAAGACGTCACCGTAGCCGTCGGCGGCGGTTCCCCTGCGGAACTTCGGCGGCAGGAAGGGGTTTTCGTTGCGGACGGTGTAGGGGTGCAGGATCAGGCCCACGGCGTGCGCGTCGCGGACGAGGGTGCTCGGCTCGGTGAGGTCGCCGTTCGTGTCCTTGGGGACGACCAGGTCGACGGTCGGGCCGATGCCCTGCGCGTAGGAGGCGATCTCCCGCAGGCCCTCCTTGGTGACGAGGTCGGCGACCGTGCGCGGGTCGCCCACCTCGACGAAGTCCCAGGGGCGGGTGTTCACGCCCGACAGCAGCACGACGAGCGGGTTGTCGACGAGCTTGTTCAGCCGCTGGACGCTGCTCGGTTCGAAGGACTGCACGATGACCGGCGAGTTCTTCCCGTCCTTCCCGTACTTGCGCAGCAGCTTGGCGACCCGCTCCTCCAGTCCCAGGCCCAGCTTGCGGAAGTAGGTGGGGTGCTTGGTCTCCGGGTAGATCCACACCTGCCGGCCGCGCCTGCGGGTCTGTTCGTCCTGCCACTTCAGGACCTCTTCGAAGGTGGGGATCTCCCAGCGGCCGTTGTAGAGGGTGCTGTGCGGGCGGTTGGCCGGGATGCGCTCGACCGCGCGGAGCCTCTTCAGCTCGGCGAGGGTGAAGTCCTCGGTGAACCAGCCGGTGGTCGGGACGCCGTCGAGGGTCTTGGTGGTCCTGCGGTCGGCGAACTCGGGGTGGTCGGCCACGTCCGTGGTGCCGCCGATCTCCGGTTCGTGCCGGCACACGAGGTGACCGTCCCTGGTGGGCACCAGGTCCCCGGCCTCGACGATGTGGGCACCCAGGTCGAGGGCCAGTTCGTAGGAGCCGAAGGTGTGCTCGGGCCGATAGCCGCTGGCGCCCCGGTGGCCGATGACCGTCGGCACGGGCAGGCTCTTCAGCCCGCCGCCCCGCCCTCCGGCGGCCCCGCCGCCCGCCGCCGCTCCGGCCGCGCCGGGCAGTCCGAGGACCGCTCCGCCCGCACCGAGTACCGCGGCCCCGAGCACGGCCCGGCGTCCGGTCCCGCGTACCTGCTCGTCCGACTCCTGAGTCCCCATGAGCGCCTCCTGCTCTCGTGTCGTCCGTGCGCGCGCCGATCGTAGGTACGCGCCGGTGACGACCGGTAGAGCGCGGGGCGAACGCGGGAGCCACTCAGGATGTCGTCGGGTTCCGCACGGGACACAGCGGACGTAAGGGGCGGGACGGGTGACGCCCCGTCGGCATGCCCCGGACCCGCTCGGGAAGGCGGATTCAGAGGCCGGTGCCGCGGTCCGTTCCCCCAGAGCGGTGAGCGACCTCCGTCACACCGTTCCGTACGGGTTACCGGGGTGCTACGGGCCTCCCGCGCAGGTAAACGTATGTCAACAGTGCGCAAGACGTGGTGAGCCCGACGTGCAATCGGGCCCGGTGCGCGAGTATCGTCCTCACCTGCACAGACTTCCACACAATCCCTCGACATCTCTGACACCGGAGGGCCCGTTGTCCCGCTTCGTGTTCATCAAGGCAGTGCTCGGTCCGATCATGCGCCTGATGTTCCGCCCACGGGTGGAGGGCGCGGAGCGCATCCCGGGCGACGGCCCCGTCATCCTGGCCGGCAACCACCTGACCTTCATCGACTCGATGATCCTGCCCCTCGTCTGCGACCGTCAGGTCTTCTTCATCGGCAAGGACGAGTACGTCACGGGCAAGGGTCTCAAGGGCCGGCTGATGGCCTGGTTCTTCACCGGGGTCGGCATGATCCCGGTCGACCGCGACGGCGGCAAGGGCGGGGTCGCGGCCCTGATGACGGGCCGCCGGATCCTGGAGGAGGGCAACATCTTCGGCATCTACCCCGAGGGCACGCGCTCCCCCGACGGCCGCCTGTACCGGGGGCGCACCGGCATCGCGCGTCTGACGCTGATGACCGGTGCGCCGGTGGTGCCGTTCGCGATGATCGGCACGGACAGGATCCAGCCGGGCGGGTCGGGGATGCCGCGGCCGTGCCGGGTCACGGTCCGCTTCGGTGAGCCGATGGAGTTCTCCCGCTACGAGGGGATGGACCGGGACCGGTATGTGCTGCGGGCGGTGACGGATTCCGTGATGTCCGAGGTCATGCGGCTGTCCGGCCAGGAGTACGTCGACATGTACGCCACCAAGGCGAAGGCGGCGTGACCCACGCTCCTCACAGCCTCTGGCCCTTGAGCAGGAACCACGCTGCCGCTGCCGCTGCCAGCAGGACCGCCGCCCCCGCTCCCGAGGCCAGGTGGAGGCCGTGGAGGAAGGCGTCCCGGGCTGCGTGCAGGAGGGCTTCCGAGGTGTGGGGTGGCAGGGTCGTCGCCGCTTCCACCGCGCCGCCCAGGGATTCGTGGGCCGCGGGTGGTGTGCCCGCCGGGGCGGTGAAGTCGCGGTAGGTGGCCGTGACGATGGAGCCGAGCAGGGCGATGCCGAGCGCCGCGCCGAGTTCGTACGCCGTCTCGGAGACCGCCGAGGCCGCGCCCGCCTGGTCCTCGGGTACGCCGGCGAGGATCACGTCGGCGGTCACCGTGAAGGAGAAGCCGGCGCCGACGCCGACGATCAGCAGGGCGGTGCCCAGCAGCGGGTAGCCGGTGGATCTGCCGAGCGTCGTCAGCACGGCCAGCGCCAGGCCCACGGCGGCCAGTCCGCCGGAGACCACGGCCCGCACGGAGAAGCGCCGGGCCGTCCGGCCGGCGACCAGACCGGCCGCCACCGCGCCCACGGCGGCGGGCACTTCGGCCAGGCCCGCCTCCAACGGCCGCCTGCCCTGCACGAGTTGCAGGTACTGGGACAGGAAGAACACCAGCCCGGACATGCCGAGCACGGTCAGCAGGTCGGCCAGGACGGCACCGGAGAAGCCCCGGCTGCGGAAGAGCCGTATGTCCAGCAGCGGGGTCGGCAGGGTGAGCTGGCGGCGGACGAAGCCGTACAGCGCTGCCGCGCCCAGCAGGCCCGTGGCGAGGACCGTCCGGGTGAGCCCCTGCGCGGCGGCCTCCTTGACGGCGTAGACGAGACCGACCGTGCCGACCAGCGACAGGACGACGCCGGCCAGGTCCCAGGGGCCCGGGCTGGGGTTGCGGGACTCGGGCAGCAGCCGGATGCCGACCAGGACGAGCACCGCCATCACGGGCAGGTTGATGAGGAAGACCGAGCCCCACCAGAAGTGCTCCAGCAGGGCTCCGCCGACGATCGGGCCGACCGCCATGCCGGCCGAGGCGGTCGCGCCCCAGATGCCGACGGCGAGGCTGCGTTCGCGCGGGTCGTGGAAGAGGTTGCGGATCAGGGCGAGCGTGGCGGGCATCAGGGTGGCGCCGGCGACGCCGAGCAGTGCCCGGGCCAGGATCAGCAGCTCGGGGGTGGTGGCGTAGGCGTTGAGGACGGAGATCGCGCCGAACGCCGTGGCGCCGCCGAGCAGGACGCGCTTGCGGCCGATGCGGTCGCCCAGGCTGCCCATGGAGACGAGCAGGCCGGCGATGACGAAGGAGTAGATGTCGCCGATCCACAGCAGTTGGATGCCGGAGGGCCCGAGGTCCTCGCTGATGTAGGGGGTCGCGAGACCGAGGACGGTCGCGTCGACGGCCACCAGCAGCACGGCCAGGACGAGGACGGAGAGGGCGAGCCAGCGGCCCGGGCGCTTCTCCACCTCCTCCGCGCTCGCCGGCTGCAGGGTGCTGGTCATGATTCCTCGTTCCGTGGTTCTTCTGCGCTTTCCGTGCGCAGTGCGCCGCCGAGCATCAGTTCGGCGATCATGTGGTGGAAGTCCTTGGGGGCGACCCTGCCGCTCAGGACGACGTAGGCGCCGGAGGCGATCAGTCCGAAGAGTGCCTCGGTGAGCCAGGCCGGGGTGAGGTCGATACGGAACTCGCCGCTGAGCTGGCCGCGCCGGAACAGCGCGGAGATGCGCTCGTCGAGCCGGGCCCAGCCCTCGTTCTGCTCCTCGCCCTCGAACAGCTGGTTCTCGGTGTAGAGGAAGGAGAGCAGCCCTGCGGCCGGTTCGAGTTCGCGGACCAGTCTCCGTACGGCGTCGGCGGCCGGCCCGTCCTCCAGGCGGGCCGCGTCGAGGGCGGCCTCGCACTCCTCGATGCCGAGCGCTTCCAGCGCCCTGACGAGTGCTTCCCGCCCGGCGAAGTGACGGTGCAGCGTGGCCCGGCTGATCCCGGCCGCTCGGGCGACCTCGTCCAGGGTGGCGGTGGCCTTGTGGGTGAGTAGGGCGGCTGCGCTGCGCAGCACGTGGTCACGGTCGACAGCCATGAGACAATAATATCCCACGTGAGACATCAATGTCTCATTGCAGGCATGCGTGTCTCACCGGTTCATGCTCGGAGAAGTGCGGTGGGGTTCAGTGCCAGGGCAGCTGTCCGCGCCGCTGCCAGTACGTCCGCGGGTCCTCCGCCAGCGCGTCCAGGCGGGTGAGCTGCTCCTCGTCGAGGTCCACGGCCGGGGCGTGCAGGTTGGAGGCGAGCTGGCCGAGGGTGGCGGCGCCGGAGAGGACGACCCCGGCCCACGGGCGGCGCAGGACCAGGGCCAGGGCGACCGCGTCGCAGCCGAGGCCCGTCTCCTGGGCCACGGCCTTGAGCGGCTCGGGGGCGTAGGGCTCGGCGAGGCGCCCGTTGGCCATGCCCTCCTTGACGATCACCGTGAGCCCGGCGTCGTGCGCCTCGGCGAGGGCGGGCTCCGCGGAGGTCTCCAGGGCGTTGTACGTCGACTGGACGGTGCGGAAGAGGCGTTCGCCGTCGACGGTCACGGCGAGGGCGGCCCGGACGGCGTCGGCCTGGTCGGGCCCGCTGGTGGAGAAGCCGATGGTGAGGCCCTGCGCGGCGGCCTCGGCGAGGCGTGCGTGCAGTTCCTTGTCGGCGAGGGCGGGGCTGTCCGGGGTCACCGAGTGGATCTGGTAGAGGTCGAGGCGGTCGCCGAGCAGTTCGGCGGTCTCGGCGCGCTGCCGCTCGTAGGCGGCGAGGCTGTGGTCCTTGACCTCGTGCTGCTCGGCGTCGGTGGCCCAGTTCGCGGTGTAGGTGTAGCCCCATTTGCTGCCGATCACCACGTCGCCGGCGTCGGGGCGGGCCTTCAGCCAGTCGGCGAGGAACTCCTCCGAGCGGCCGTAGGAGCGGGCGGCGTCGAAGTAGCGGACGCCCTGTGCGTAGGCGGCGTCCAGGAGTTCGTGGGTGCGCTCGCGCAGGGCGTCGACGGTGCGGTCGGCCGGGAGGTCCCGGTCCCGGCCGAGGTTGATGTAACCGGGCCGCCCGACCGCGGCGAGCCCCAGGCCGACGTGACAGGTGGGGGTCGTGGCGGAGGCCAGTCGGGCGAAGGGCATCGCGGGCTCCGTTCGGTCGGTTTCTTGCCGCTTTGGACCAACCTAACCCGCGACGCCCCGCCACGTGCGTATCGCTACTTCTTCGCGTCCGCCCACTGGTGCTGCGCCGCCACGTCCGCCTTGACCTCGGCGAGTTGGACGGCGACCGCGCTCGGGGCGGTGCCGCCGCGCCCGCTGCGGGAGGCGAGGGCGCCGGGGACGTCGAGGACGGTGCGCACCTCGGGGGTCAGGTGGGCGGAGATCTTCGCGAACTGCTCGTCGGTGAGCTCGTCCAGCTCCTTGCCCTCGGCCTCGGCGGCCTTCACGCACTCGCCGGCGACCTCGTGCGCCACCCGGAACGGCACACCCCGCCTGACCAGCCACTCGGCGATGTCGGTGGCCAGCGAGAAGCCGGCCGGGGCCAGCTCCTCCATGCGCTCACGGTGGACGGTGAGGGTGGCGATCATGCCGGTGAAGGCGGGGAGCAGGACCTCCAGCTGGTCGCAGGAGTCGAAGACGGGCTCCTTGTCCTCCTGCAGGTCGCGGTTGTAGGCGAGGGGCAGGGCCTTCAGCGTCGCCATCAGCCCCGTCAGGTTGCCGATCAGCCGGCCGGACTTGCCTCGGGCCAGCTCCGCGATGTCCGGGTTCTTCTTCTGCGGCATGATCGAGGAGCCGGTGGAGAAGGCGTCGTGCAGGGTCACGAAGGAGAACTCCTTCGTGTTCCAGATGATGATCTCCTCGGCGATCCGGGAGAGGTTCACGCCGATCATCGCGGTGATGAAGGCGAACTCGGCGACGAAGTCCCGGGAGGCCGTGCCGTCGATGGAGTTGCCGGCGCTGCCGTGCTCGAAGCCGAGGTCCCGCGCCACCGCCTCGGGGTCCAGGCCGAGGCTGCTGCCCGCCAGCGCGCCCGAGCCGTACGGCGACACCGCCGTCCGCTCGTCCCACTGGCGCAGCCGCTCGGCGTCCCGTGCCAGGGACTGGACGTGCGCGAGGACGTGGTGGGCGAAGAGAACGGGCTGGGCGTGCTGGAGGTGGGTGCGTCCGGGCATGGCTACGTCCGGGTGGGCCTCCGCGAGGCCGATCAGCGCGTCCTGGAGGTCGGCGATCAGACCGCCGATGACCCGGGCGTGGTCGCGCAGGTACATGCGGAAGAGGGTGGCGACCTGGTCGTTGCGGGACCGGCCGGCGCGCAGCTTGCCGCCGAGGTCGGGGCCGAGCCGCTCCAGCAGGCCGCGCTCCAGGGCGGTGTGCACGTCCTCGTCGGCGATGGTGCCGGTGAATTCGCCCGAGGCCACGTCCGCCTCTAGCCGGTCGAGCCCGGCCAGCATGCGCTGGAGCTCGTCGTCCGTGAGCAGGCCCGCCTTGCGCAGCACACGCGCGTGGGCGCGGGAGCCGGCGATGTCGTAGGGCGCGAGCCGCCAGTCGAAGTGGACGGACGCGGACAGCTTCGCCAGGGCCTCGGCGGGACCGTCGGCGAAACGGCCGCCCCAGAGCCGTACGTCACCGCTGTTGCTGCTCACTGGGTTGCTCCTCGGGAGGATGTCTCTGTGCGACCGCCTCCCCACCCTTGCAGGTGAGGAGGCGGCTGTCAGGTTGATGCGTGCGAGGTGACCCGGCGGTCTTGCGCGAGGTCCACGTCAGGCTACGCCTGCAATTGACGCCGCGCGGCGATCTTCGACGACAGGCTGTAGATGTCGATGAAGCCCTTGGCCGCGGACTGGTCGAAGGTGTCGCCGGTGTCGTAGGTGGCGAGGTTGAAGTCGTACAGCGACTCCTCGGAGCGCCGGCCGGTGACGACCGCGCGACCGCCGTGCAGGGTCATCCGGATGTCGCCGGAGACGTGCTGGTTGGCCTCGTTGATGAAGCCTTCCAGGGCGCGCTTGAGCGGGGAGAACCACAGGCCGTCGTAGACGAGTTCGCCCCAGCGCTGCTCGACCTGCCGCTTGTAGCGGGCGAGTTCGCGCTCGACGGTGACGTTCTCCAGCTCCTGGTGGGCGGTGATCAGGGCGATGGCGCCCGGAGCCTCGTACACCTCGCGGGACTTGATGCCGACCAGGCGGTCCTCGACCATGTCGATCCGGCCGATGCCCTGGGCGCCGGCGCGCTCGTTGAGCTGCTGGATAGCCTGCAGGACGGTGACGGGCCTGCCGTCGATGGCGACCGGGACGCCCTCCTTGAAGGTGATGACCACCTCGTCGGGCTCGCGGGAGACGGCCGGGTTCTGGGTGTACTCGTAGATGTCCTCGATCGGCGCGTTCCAGATGTCCTCGAGGAAGCCGGTCTCCACGGCGCGGCCGAAGACGTTCTGGTCGATGGAGTACGGGGACTTCTTGGTGGTCGCGATCGGGAGGTTCTTCTCCTCGCAGAACGCGATGGCCTTGTCCCGGGTCATCGCGTAGTCGCGGACCGGGGCAATGCACTTCAGGTCGGGGGCGAGGGCGACGATACCGGCCTCGAAGCGGACCTGGTCGTTGCCCTTGCCGGTGCAGCCGTGGGCGACGGTGGTGGCGCCGTGCTTCCGGGCGGCGGCGACCAGGTGCTTGACGATCGTCGGCCGGGACAGGGCGGAGACCAGCGGGTAGCGGTCCATGTAGAGGGCGTTGGCCTTGATCGCCGGGAGGCAGTACTCGTCGGCGAACTCGTCCCTGGCGTCGGCGACCTCGGCCTCGACGGCACCGCAGGCGAGCGCGCGCTTGCGGATGACGTCCAGGTCCTCGCCGCCCTGGCCGACGTCGACCGCAACGGCGATGACCTCGGCGCCCGTCTCCTCGGCGATCCAGCCGATGGCGACGGAGGTGTCCAGACCGCCCGAGTAGGCGAGTACGACGCGCTCGGTCACGGGTTTCTCCTCACACTGCATTCGCTGACATGCATGAGTATGCAGATCTCTGCATGGTTCGTCAATCTCGGCGAGGTGCGGCGTGGCGCCGCGGGTTTCGAAAGGTGCTTGCGGAACCCCTTCGCCGCTCCTTGAACGAGCGCAACCGCTTTCCCGTATCTCTCGCAGAACGCAGGCGCCGCGTTTGCCGTGACAGACATCCCGATCCGAGTGAGGCATCCGTATGTCCAGGGCTCTTCCGAAGTACGACAGGCGCCGCGTCGCGTTCATCGGCGGCGCGGCCGCGGTGGTGCTGTCCGGCGCGGTCATCGCCGGTTCCGCGCTGGCCGGGGAGACCTCCCAGCAGGGCGGCGCCCCAAGCGCCCGGACCCTGGCGGGCCCCGGCACGATCACGTGCCCGGACGTCAGGTCCCAGCTCCCCGCGGTCCCCGCCTCCGCACAGGCCGAGATCGACCGCAACCTCGCCCTGCTCGACACCCAGGTCCAGGAGGCCAACACCCGCCTGCGGAACACCGTCGGACAGGGCGGCCCCAACTTCGTGCAGAACGCGATCCTCGGCCCACTGGCGGACAAGCGGAAGTCCACCATCGACCGCATCGCCATCGCCATCGGCCGTACGTCGGCCAAGCCGCAGGGCCTGGACTCCCTGGCCGCCTGCTCCCTCACCAAGTGAGGTGACGGACGGCCGTGGCCGCCCCGCACAAGCGCCGGCCGGGGCGGCCACGGCAGGGGAAACGGACTCCGTAATTCATTAGGCAGGCGAAAGAACTGCCTGGATAATCGGGGCATGGGAAAGACTTATGAGCGCATGGACGGCAGGCTGCGCGCCTTCATCGAGGAGCAGCCCCTCTTCTTCACCGCGACCGCTCCGCTGTCCGGCGACGGCACGGTCAACCTCTCCCCCAAGGGCCTGAAGGGCTCCTTCGCGGTGCTCGACGAACGCACCGTGGCCTACCTGGACTTCGCCGGGTCCAACGCCGAGACGATCGCACATCTGCGCGAGAACGGCCGGATCACCCTCATGTGGTGCGCCTTCCAGGGCCCGCCCACCATCGTCCGCGTGCACGGCAGGGGCGAGCCGGTCTTCCGCGACGACCCGCGCTTCAAGGAACTCCTCGCCCGTTTCCCCGACATCGACCCCGTCTCGCACGGGCTGCGCGCGATCATCGTCGTGCACGCCGAACTGATCCGGGACACCTGCGGATACGCGGTGCCCTTCATGACGTACGAGGCGGACCGCGACCTGCACGGCAAGCGCTTCGCGCGCGAGGACGACACCTCGCTGAACGCGTACTTCACCAAGAAGGAACACGTGGCCACGAGTCTGGACGGCCTGCCCGGACTGCCGCTGCCCCTGCCGCCGTCCACGGCCTGACACCGGTGGGACGGTGACTCGGCGGGCCGCTGAACGCTCGGCGGACGCGCCACGTATCTGTGGGCGGCCAAGGGTCGAATCGCCACGGAGGAACCGTGACCACCACGCTCGCAGGCGGCCGCGCCGCCCGGCGCCAGACGATGCGCCGCATCCGGCCGCGTCGCTCCCCCGCCGTCCCGCTGCTGCTCGCCGTCGCGGCGGGCGGCGCGGGCGTCATCTGGCTGTGGTGGATGAACACCCCGTCCATCTCCGACACCGGCGGAAAGATCCTCAACGCGGGCCGGATCACCGGCCTGCTCGCCGGCTACCTCATGGCGCTGGTCGTACTGCAGATGGCGCGCGTGCCCGCCCTGGAACGCCGGGTCGGCTCCGACCGGGTCGCCCGCTGGCACGCCATGAGCGGCCGCTACACGCTCTGCCTGGTGATCGCGCACGTCTTCCTCACCATGTGGGGCTACGCGCTGCAGGCCGGCAAGTCGCTCGGCGACATCGTGCAGCAGACGATCAGCTCCGTCAACGAGCTGCCCGACATGGGCAAGGCCGCCATCGGCACCGGTCTGCTGGTCGTCATCGGGCTGGTCTCGATCGGCCCGGTGCGCCGCCTGATGCCGTACGACACCTGGTACCACGTGCACCTGTTCACGTACGTGGCGGTGTTCCTGACGTTCTGGCACCAGATCACCACCGGCAACGACTTCGCCGTCGAGCCGGCCGCCAAGACCTTCTGGTACGTCCTGTACGGCGCGGTGACCGCGCTGGTGGTCTGGTACCGGATCCTCACCCCGGTCCGGCTGAACCTGCGTCACAAGATGCGGGTGGAGGCGGTGATCGAGGAGACGCCGGGCATCGTGTCGGTGCTGATCGGCGGCAAGAAGCTGCACCGGATGGGCGCCGAGGCCGGGCAGTTCTTCCGCTGGCGGTTCCTGGCGCCGGGCATGCGGTTCTCCTCGCACCCCTACTCGCTGTCGGCGGCGCCCCGCCCGGACCTGCTGCGCATCACCGTCAAGGCGATCGGCGACCACAGCGCCCGGCTGCGCGAGCTGGAGCCCGGCACCCGGGTGTGGGCGGAGGGACCGTACGGCGCGTTGACCGCGTCCCGGCGCAGCCGCGGCAAGGTGTTGCTGGTCGCGGGCGGGGTCGGCATCACCCCGATGCGGGCGCTGTTCGAGACGCTGCCCGGCGCGGCCGGTGACATCACCCTGCTGTACCGGGCCAACAGCACCCAGGACCTGGCCCTGTGGGACGAGCTGGCGAAGATCGCCGACGAGCGCGGCGCCCGGCTGATGTACGCGGTGAACAGCCCCGACGGCGAACGCCCCGACATCTCCGCGGAGTCCCTGCAGCGGAAGATCGCCGACATCGACCGCCACGACGTCTTCATGTGCGGCCCGCCCGGTTTCGCGCAGTCGGTGTACGAGGCACTGCGCGGCGCGGGAGTCCCCGCCCGCCGCATCCATCACGAGTCGTTCGAGATGTGAGCGACGGGACTTCAGGAGCTCAGGAAAAGATGAGGAAGAGCCACCCCGTACGACGCGCCGTGCTCGTCGGCGCCGCGACCGTGTCCGGCATCGTGCTGCTGCTGTCGCTGAAGCCGGCGTCCGACCCGGCCTCCGCCTCGGCGGCCGGCGCGGCCCCGCAGCCACCCGCGGCGGCGCAGGAGTCGCCGCAGGGCGGCAGCGGCGCACAGCGGACAGGCACGCAGAACGTCACCGGCAAGGTCGCGCAGACCCAGTACGGGCCGGTGCAGGTCCGCATCACGGTCAGCGACGGGAAGATCACCAAGGCCGAGGCGGTGCGGGCGCCCCA
>NZ_QFDQ01000083.1 GCF_003270085.1 Streptomyces triticisoli
CTCACAAGCTCGTTGACATCACGCACACCAGAACAACGACGGCCGTCACCCTTCGTCACCACCGATTACGGGACAGAGCCGTTCGCTGTACAGACCCACACCCGGCATGCAAGCTTCCGCGTGTGGGCCCAGTGAGCGAGGGCGAGGTCAGTACCGCCAGTGCCAGCGGTTGTCCGTCGAGTCCAACCGGCAGTAGATCACTGTGCCCGACGAGTTCGTACCCGAGGTTCCTGCCAGCGCCTTCGGGCAGTACTGCCCAGCCTGATAGCAGTTACCGGCCGGAGACTTCGGTGTGCACCCAACAGGCTTGGACGGCGCGTAGGTGGGCGCGGATTTCGGCGGCGTATAGATGGGCGTGGGTTCGGGCGAGTCAGTAGGGGTGGGCGTTGACTTCGGCTTCCCCTTGCGCAGGCACAGGTCATAGGTGTCGTCGAAGTAGATCGCGTAAGACTTCGGTCCGATCTTCTTTGCCCGGCAGACCAGTCTGTTGTTGTGTCGTGCGATCGAGGACAAGTCCGTCACGGAGGACACCTTGTGGTCCTCGTTGTATGTGTAGAGGTTGATCTCATAACCCGCCTCAGCCAGCCCGTCGCCGTGGGTGTAAGTCATGAAGTCCAGTGAGAATCCAGAGCGATCAGCGTGCTTCGCCGCGCTGCCCACGCTCTTCTTGACCAGGTCGCCGGTGCCAGGGAAGGGCTCCGCCGATGGGGGTGGCGTGGGGGCGGACCCTGCTTCGGAGGCGACAGTATGCGGTATGTCACCCTTCGCATCAATCTTCCCGCTGCCGCACCCGGCGAGCAGGGCGGTGCAGGACATGATCAAGGCGGGTATGACAGCGCGTCTCACCGAGTCTCCTGGAATGGAAATGTTCGGCCAGGAAGTTGCCAATAGTACGGCCGACACGCCTATCTGCGGCGCTCCAACGAGGGGGAACCTGGACAGGTCGATCGCGGACGGGTAGACAAGCACGACGACGCTCCTGGTCAAGCGAGTGATCTTGGTTGTGGACTCGCCTACCAGGAGCTTCACGCCTTTATCCGACCAGGGTGCAGCCCACCTCACCGCAGTCGGCGCCAGGTTGGATGATGCGTGTACCGATCAATGCTCGTTGGGCCGCCACAGCCAGCGCAGAGCGTCCGGCAGCAGGACGCCGCCGTGGTTGGGGCTGTGTCCGCCGTCTCCCAGGACAAGGCGGAAGTCGTAGCCCGCTTCAGCGAGAGCGGCTGCCACGCGCAGGTTTTCGGCGAGCCAGTTCCACTGTGGCTCATTCCAGTGCAGGTCGCGGTGGCCGCCCTGCATGAAGATGCGCAGCGGCTTGCGGGGGACGCGGGAGATGAGGTCCGGGTAGGGATTGCCATCCGGCATCTGCGCGAAGCTGGACAGGTATCCGATGACGCGGCGGAAATTGTCCGGACGCAGCCACGCGGCGGTAAAGGCGCAGTTGCCGCCGCTGCTCCCGCCGCAGATGCCCCACCTTTCGGGCGACTGGGCGATGGTATAGCGCTCCGCAACCTGCGGGATGATCTCGGTGAGGAGGAAGGTGACGTACTGGTCGTCGAAGGCGTCGTACTCGTTGTTGCGGTTCTTCGGGTTCTCCGCATCGGGAAAGACGCCAGGATCGACGAACACGCCGATGGTGACGGGGACGTCGCCGCGGTGAATGAGGTTGTCCAGGACGATCGCGCCGCGTACCTCCCCTGCGGGGTCCAGGTACCACCATCCGTCCTGGAACACCATCAAGGATGCCGGTTCCGCCGGGTCGTACTGTGCAGGCACGTGTACCCAGAACTTCCGGAAGGTTCCCGGGTAGACCTCGCTGCCCCTCCACTCGAGCTCAACCGTCTCGCCCGCGGGCACGCCCGGCTGTGGAGCGGAATCGGGTCCGTGGACGTAGCGCACGTCGGACTGGTCGATCGGAAGTGGCTGGTAGGGCATCTCGACGGTCACGGGGAGCAACCGTAGAGCGATCACCACCCTTGGCCGCAAGGGATTTTCGTCCAGACGCTCCAACCTCGCAGCTTCAGTGCGAGGTTGGAAAAGACTCCCTCCCCGTAGCGTTGTGAGTCCTACTCGTGGCGGCTGCGGGGAGCACCAATGGACGACGACCTTCAGATCGACAGCGACGAAGACCTCTTCCGTAACCCCGTCTACTACGAACCGGCCGGCCGCAATCTCGACCTGGACCGCCCCGACCTCGGCGTCCCGCAAGGCCAAGACCTCTTGAACGTGCTCCTGCGCATGCGAGGACGTGTCCCCGTCGAGAAGCGCGGGCTCATCTGCCCCGACTGCCGGGACCTCCGCGGCCGGCGCGTCCCCATGTACCTCGTCCAGCGTGACGGCGTATGGCTTGCCTCCCACTACCGGAAACCCGGGGAGAAGCCCATCAGCCATGAGTCCGACGAGCACCTCGCCCGCAAGGAACGCGTCGCGAAGGACTCCGAAGATCACGGCTTCCACGCCGACATCGAGTCGCAGACCGCCGACGGGCACGCGCGCCTCGATGTACGCATCAACGGCGCCAACGGCATCGTCCTGGGCTACGAACCTCAGCTGAGCGCCCAGACAGCCCGCGGAATGCGTGCACGGGAGGGGTCCCGGCGCCGCGGCGCTATTCAGTCGGTCTGGGACTTCGCCGACCCCGACCACGCAGGCATCGGCACCGTCCCTTACGTCCGCACGCCCAACCTGCCGGCCTCCGTCATCCGCGTGCAGAAGAACCCCATCGCGGTCCAGGACGGCAACTTCGTCCTGGAGGAGGGCCAGTGCAGCCAAAACGGCGCGCTCACCCGGTGCCCGGAGAAGCCCTACGACCCGGAGAACCCCACCGACGCCGGTTACTGCGGGGGCTGGCACCGCGTCCTCATGCCCGCCCATCAGTCGAGCGCCTTCACAGGGGAAGGCGGCCTGACCCTCACCCGGTTCATCGTGGAAGCTGCGGCCGGTGAGCGGATCCCGTTCCAGCGGGGCGGCCACCACGGTTGGCTCCCCGCACAGCAGTGGCAGCAGTACCTTGAGGCAAACGGGCCCGCCCTGGACGACAAGGAACGCCAGCCATCCGTACGACAGGGGGACCGGCGCGACAGGTGCACCGAGGACCGTCCGGCTTCAGAGGTGCGGGCTGAACCGAAGCAGAGACGTGGCAGCCGCGCGATCGTCCTTGAGTCCCGCCCCCGGGAAATCGAGGCCGCCAGGGTTCCGGTCGACGCGTCGGGTCAAGCGATCCCGCTCTGCCGCTTCGGCTGCGGTCAGCCCGCAAGCCTTTCAGGACCCGAAGGGCTGCCCGAGCACTTCTCGTGCCGCAGGAAGCATGAGGCGTGATCCATCGGCCACCGCTGACCGCCTCTCGCTACGTCACCTGGCGCCAGAGCCCCCTACCCGGTTCGGGTGGGAGGTTTCATGTTTCCGCCCGACATGTCAGTCCCCAGGGCCACAGTGGGCGCAGCACACCTAGCACCCCTTTTTCGAGGAGCCGACCGTGACCCAGAGCACCACCTTCCGCACCAGCACCAAGCAGGACACCCTCGCCGACCACTTTGTGGAGTTCCTCAGCCGGGTCTCCCGCGCACTCCGGAACTTGGCCGACTCGGCTGACCACGCGGCGAAGATGGTGCGGAAAGCGGACGCGGCACGGCGAAGCTGAACCGGCACGCCCAGGTAGGCCAGCAGACGTGTTCTCCGCGCGAGCGGAGGTGAGCCGTCGCGGTACTTCTGCCCGTCGGCCTCGATGCGGTGCTCTCCGCGCGAGCGGAAGTGCGCCGCCTATTGCTGCGGAGGAACAAGGCCGACCTCCAGCGCAAAGCCCCGGCCCCGCCGCGCTGCCCTACGTCGAGTAGAGCCGAAAGGGCGTTCGTCAGCCGTGGGAGTCCTCTGGGACTTTTCTGGGACTTCCGGCCCCATCAACCAGCACGAGCGTGAAACAGCCGAAAGGTCATCCGCGCAGGTCAGCGGCCGTCGGCCACTCATCGTGGCAGGTCACCGCGCTGGCTGGTCTCTTCCGGGACATCTGAGGCTCTTCAGAAAAAGCGCCGTCACACCCATGCTGACCTACGTGAATGCGAGGCAGGAGGGGCGGTGGCGGCGCCTCTGGGACTTTTCTGGGACTTTCGGCCGGGACCGAAGGATTCCGGTCTCCGCGCACTCGACATGATGGGTCATCGGAGAGACACCAGCCTGAGCGAGTCACGGAAAAGGACGGGTCAGAACATGCTTCTCGGCTCGCTGTGCCGCGTGCGGGCGGCCAGAGCGACAAACGAGCGTCATGACCGACCGTCCACACCTCCTGCTCGGCCGTCACAATGGAGTCATGTCCTCCAGCCCGCAGCACGCAGCCCCCGCGCCGATGGACTTCTCTGGCGCGGACACCAAGGACTTCGCGCTGTGCCAGGAGAGGTTCCGACAGCGTCTGCCGAAGTCGCTGAACGAGTTGCACGGCCCGACCCAGGGGGTCGTGGAGCTGCCGCTGCACATGGCCTGGTCCGGGATGACCTCGTACGACATGGGCAAGCCTCGCCAGCGCATGGGCCTGTACCGCACCGTCCTGCACGAGGGTCTGCGCGGCAACCTGCCCAGCTACCTCAACCGGGACCTGCTCCTCCAGATGTGGCCGGTGCTGCGCACACTCGTCGGTCGCACCGTGCGCACCGTGTGGGAGGAGGCCTAGTTCTTCTGACGACGGCGGTGTGGTCCGGTAGCTCCGGACGGGCGGATATGTGTGTGCAGGAGCCGGGCTACTCCTGTCCGGCCCACGACGACGGCCCGTACTCCGCGCCCGGCTGGGCGAGCCGGTCGGCAAGATGGGCGAGCCAACCGCTCGGGGTGTACGGCGCCGGGGGGTCGACTTCCATGCCCAGCTCCGCGACGGCCAGGGCGTAGTCGGACTCGTCGAGGTCGAGGGCGAGCAGTTCGTGCAGCTCGCCGACGAGGCGGGCGACGAGTTGGGGGTCGGTGGAGGCCCGGTAGTCAGTGACGGCCGCGTCGTGGTCCTCGAACTCGTCCGGCATGTCCTGCGAGAACCACCCACCGAGGAACTGGCCGAGCTCCGGGAACCGGGCGTGCCACTCCCAGTGGGTGGCAGGCGCGGCGGGTGGCGGCACCTCACCCTCCTCGATGCTGCGACTGATGTGGTCGGCGAGCGTGTACAGCCACTCCTGGACCTCTCCCTCGGGCAGGCCCACGTCGGGGATGACGTAGAACTCGCCCAGCCGCAGCCGGAGCCGTCCGGGCGGGTTCTCGGCGTACTCCCGCACCTGCTGCTCGGCGACAGCCAGTGCCCAGGGGCGGGTGTGCCAGGTGTGCCGGAGGTAGGCCGTCAGGGCTTGGCCGGGTGTGTCCGGGGTGTCGTCCACCGGCTGCCCGACATAGGCACGGATCACTTGGTCCAATTCGCCGTAGCGACGGTCGTGTTCGAGGGGACTCAGGGGCACGGGGATCGGCCTTTATGAATGATCAGCGGCGGATGGGCTAGAGATGGACGGGAAACGTGGCATGGACGACAAAGCCGTGCGGGACTGACGCGTCCCGCTTGAGCACGACGCGCGCGGCACGCACGTCGATGGGCTCCCGCCCCGCCAGCATCATCGCCTGCAACAGCACCCGGCCGACCGGTTCGGGCCGCGCAGGCCAGGACGCCTCGATGGTCAGCCGCGGGCGCGTGCCCCGGGCGAGCCAGCGGTGTATGAGCTGCTCGTTGGCGGTGACGACCTGCTGCGTGGCCCACTGGGCGGTTGCACGGTCGGGGTAGGTGGCAGACCGGTTCCGGGACGGCATGGCGGAGGGGACCTCCGAAGGACGTGGGGTCATGACAGGACGGCGTGCTCCCGCTGCATGTGGTCGTCGACGGCCCGGAGCAGGTCACGCAGCGCCGTGGGGGACGCCCAGCCGACGACGGCGGACAGGCCGTCCGCCATCGCCTGCTCTCCCGGGAAGAGCACCAGAGCGGACTGGGCCTCGGCGGCGAGTGGGGTCAGGAACTCGCCGCAGTAGGGATGTTCGGAATCGATCGCAGCCTGAATGGAGTCCTGAAGGGTCTCGTACTCCCCCTCGTACACCCAGTTGACCCCGAATCCGGAAAGCCGGGGAAATCTGACACCGATCTCCCAGCGGGCCAACGGAAGCTCGTCGTAGTCGTCCCGCGGATCCTGCGCCAGGGCCCGGAGCCTTCCCGCCAGGGAGTGCAGGTACGCTGCGGCGTCCGTTCCGGCGCCGGCTCGTTCCAGGAGCCGACGGAACTCCTGAGGCGCGGCTTCCGTGCCGTCGGCGCAGAGACCGGCGACATGATCGAGCAGCGCGGTCACGGTGGCGAGCGGACACACCCAGTCCGTCGCAACGGTTGCGCGCGTGGTCCGGATGAAACGCCGCAGCTCGGCGTCGAGGGACAGCGCTCCCCCGGAGTCCCGCACCGCGGCGGCGAGATCCAGGACCCTCCTCACCGGACCATCGGTGAAGAGAGCTCCGGTGTGCGAGATCAAGCTGTCACCATCCTCGTTGCCACGAACATGAAGCACGAACGAACTTACGATCCACTAAGGACTGACAGGGTACGACGTGACGACGACGAAGGGCGGGTCGATACCCCTCTTGTACTTCAGCGCGACCTGCACGGAATGCACCTCGCTTGCCGAGGCATTCATACCGTGCGAGGTGTAGTCACCGCGTTCCACGGTGCGACCGGTCACCTCGCTCACGGTGAGTTTGAGAGCCGGGTCGAGTTTCGAGTTGTCGGGGTTCCAGTTCGGGTTGTTGGCCATCCGCCTCTCCACCCTCTTGATCCAGTCCTCGACGCGCTGGGCGTTGTCGATGTCGTCGAGTGCCGCCTGTGTCAGACGCTGCGCGGACGTCAGGTCCTTGTACGTGGAGGCGGACGGGGCGTTTCCTTGGTCCCGCAGGCGCTGCCTCAGCTGGTCATCGGTGAGCCCGATGTGCTTGTCGACGCCGTGGCTTCCATGGATGCCTTCCTGGCCGGCCAGGTCCAGAGGATAGAAGTGGTTCCTGGGATCCTCTCCCGGGACCGTGTACTTGTGCTCGGTCCTGAACTCGTTCAGTGCCCGGGCACCGAACGCCTGCGCGCGTGCCTCCTCCGCGTGGAAGGACGGCGCACTGCGGCAGGCCTCGTCCAGCGGCCCCATCAACGCGTCGAGACGAGGCACCAGCGCGTTGACCCGCCGGTCGTACTCGGTGACGATCGCATTGAGCCGGCCTGTGTCGATGTTGAGGACGATGCCCACGCCGAGCTGACTCGCTCCCTTGGCAGCCCCTTTCACCACGCCTTTGAGGAGGCCCTTGACGTCGTCCATCCCGACGCCGTCCTTGAGGTTCACCTCCACCTTGGGGATCGCCTCCCGGATCGCGTCCACGTAGACGTCCCACACCTCACGATTGAGGTAGACGGCCGCTTCGGCGAAGTCGTACAGCAGATTGCCGACCTTCCGGGCGGTGTCGAACAGCACCGTCATCACCGGATGCGAGGCGGTCTGCGACGAGGCCGAGTCGTGCTTCCACTCGTAGCCTTCGCGGCTCGTGCCCCACGCGGTCGTCCCCCACAGCGCACTGCAGAACTGCCGCATGGCGTCGTGCCATTCGCTGTTGCTCTGCTGCGTGATGCTGCTGATGTTTCCGGTCAGCGCGCTCTCGGACATCGAGAGCGTCGAGGCCGTCGCCGTCCACGCCTTGGACAGCGAGTTGAGGTAGTGCTGCTGCGGATAGGGGTAGACCTCCGCGACCTTCCCCATGCGGAATGCGTGTTTCACGATGGGGCGCAGGACCTCGCGGACGGGCTCCGGCACCCATTCCAGGAGGGTGCGGATGAAGTCGTCGCTGCCGTCGTCATCACCCCACTTGAGGTTGGGTACGGGACCGTAGGCCGGAGCCCTGTCGATGACCTGCGGCGGTGACTGGGTGACCGCCCTCGTTTGCCCGGAGGGATCGTTGGCCGCCTCCGCCTTCGCGTAGTTGTTGGCGGTTGTGGTGAAGCCGACCGCCGCCCCGCCGATGCCCACGACGCTCTTGGCCCACACCTCGAGGAAGCGATTGCCCACTTTGGCATACGAGGTCGCGAACGCCTGCGGAGCGGTACCGTAACCGCCTGCGTCCGGGTACTTGTTCAGCTCGTCCAGAAGGGTCTTGGCCCCCCTGTCCATCGGCGTCTGCTGGGCGGCGACACCCGCCGACACCCGGTAGAGGTCGGACGGCTTGACGTCGATGGTGCCGTTCTGCCCTCCGGGCCCCTGTGCGCCCGGCTGTGGGCCGGCCATCAGCGCGCACCCCAGCCCCGCAGCACGGCCTGATGCGCGGCCGTGTAATTGGCGTGGCTGATGGTCGCACAGGCGTGAAGCCACTTCTGCGCCGCCTGCAGGTCCTGCGCCGAGCGGTCCCACTCGTCGAGTTTGTCGACGAAGACTTCGCGGGCCTCGCCTTCCCAGGACAGCACGACCGGGACGACACGGTCATAGAGGTCGTCGAGCTTGTCGTTGAGCTTCTTGAGGATGTCCTCCAGTTCGCCGGCGAGTTCGCGGAGATCGGCAAAGGACACGGTTATGTGGTCGTCACCCGATGGCCCGCTCGTCATGATTCCCCGTTTCGTGTGCGGAACTGCGATGGTGGAGGGAGGAGCCGACAGCGGGCGTCAGAACGAGTCGAGGCTGCTGCGCCCGCGCCCCGGCCCGCCGTCGGCCCCCGTGTCCGGGTGGGGGGTGGACAGCCTGTCGACCTCGCTGTCGATGTCCACCCGGATGCTGCGCATCTGCTGGAGCACGTCCAGTTCCTTCTCCGTGAAACCGTTGCGACTCAGGCGTACGGCTTGCTCCAGGTGGCGCATGACGTCCCGGATGCGTACGGCGTCCTCGGCGGCGGCCCGGTGGAACGTGCGGTACGCGGTCCCGGCCGGACCGCGCCAGCCCGCCTCGATGCGGTCGACGATCGCGTCCATGCGCCGGATCTGCCTGTCCAGGTGGTCCTGCATACCTTCGAGGTCGTCAGCGAGCTTGGTGAGGTTCTCACCGGACACGCGCAGATCGGGACCGCTCCCCTGCCCCGACCCTGAGTCTCGTATGCCCACGCCGTAGTACCCCCGCCCCCGTCGCTGCGGCATCCAACGTCACGTACGTGAGGCGATCATACGAGTAGTCGACGCGCGCCGGACGCGCCCTGGTCGGTGCAGATCATGCTGGATGAGGCCGAGGGCACTCAGTGGGTCTCCCGGCGGGCACCCCAGATCCGGCTTCCGATCGAACGGGTCGGGCGGACGGCCACGACCGGCATTCCTTACCTCGCGCCCGAAGTGCAGCTCTTCTACAAGGCGAAGGCGACCAGGGACAAGGACGAGGTCGACTTCGACGCGGTGCTGCCGCTGCTGAGCTTCTCACAGGCGCCCACGATCTCGGCCTCCGCGAAGGCTCCGATGAACGAGGGGATGTAGCCCTGCCGTACGCCGTTGTCCCGGCAGAAGGACGACAGTGCCTCGAAGAAGTCCTCCCCGTGGTCGAAGGTGACGCCGAAGGTACGGCCTACGGTCAGCTCGTGAGCACGCATGTGCGGGTGTCTCCTGTTGAGGTGGGATCAGCGGGCGGAGGCGGCGAAGGTCTCGCGAACCGCCGCCCCGTCGGCGTCCTGGGCGAGCAGGGCGTGCAGCAGAAGTCGTGCCTGGTAGGGGCTGAGGTCTCCGGCGCCGATGAGTCCTCGGCCCAGGAGGTCCTTCTCGGAGCCGGGGAAGCCGTACGTGTCGGACAGGACAGGGCCGTTGCCGATGCGGGAGGCGAGGACCACGGGGATGCGTGACGCGAGCTTGGTGAGTGCTTCGACAAGGCGCTCCGGGACGTGGCCGACGCCGAAGGCCGCGACCACGAGTCCGTCGCAGTTGCCGTCCCACAGATCGAGCAGGGCGCCGTCGTCGCCGAGGGCGAGGGTGTAGAGCCCGACACGCGCCTCGCGGGTCGGGGCACCGACCATCGGCCCGCGGCGCGGCAGGCCGCCCACCAGCCGCACCCGGTTCTCCGCGATCCTGGCGATCGGGCCACACGCCGGTGAGGTGAAGGCGGCGGGGCTGGTGGTGTGGGACTTGCGGACGGTCCGGGCCGCGTGGACCTCGTCACCGAGTACGACAAGGCAGCCGGCGCCCCTGAGGCCGGGATCGGCGGCGGCCAGGACGGCGGCATGGAGGTTGGCCGGGCCGTCGGCGCCGGGAAGAGTGGGGTTGCGCATCGCACCGGTGACGACGACCGGCTGCTCGTGGCCGTGGTGGAGGTCGAGGAGGAAGGCCGTCTCCTCGATGGTGTCGGTGCCCTGGGTGATGACGACGCCGTCGACGTCACCGGCCTCCAGCTCCGCCGTGATCGCGGCCGACAGAGCGGTGAGATCCTCGAATGTCAGAGAGGCACCGGGCAGACGCCGGAAATCCCGCGCCTTCAGGCTGACGCCGCTCGTGGCCAGGGCGGGCACCGCAGCCAGCAGCTCGTGGGCCGACAGCGCGGGTACGACGCCTCCGGTGGTGGGATCCGTGGTCATGGCGATCGTGCCGCCGAGGGAGAAGACCGCCACGTTCCCGACCGACGTCGTCATATCCCTGCTCCCCTGTCCGGACCTCGCCGAGCGCGGCCTCACGAGTGGTTCACGCAGGCTATCGGGTCGGCTCCGTCCAGGTACGCGGAATGATCACCAGTTGCTCGGCCACGAACCGGCAGGCGGCTTCCAGCCCTTCCAGACCGAGCAACCGGCTGCGCGGCCGCGCGAGCCGCTCCGTGCCGACGGCCGACAACTGTGCGCACCGTCGCCCCAGCCAGGAGGCGTCGAGACTCAGGTACTCCGCCGTTGCCGCAAGGCGCCTTCCGGCTTGCTCGGCAGCCGTGACCGAATGGTGGCTGGCGTGGCCTGTCACGTCGGCGAACGTCCGCAGGGCTCCCGGCCGCACGGTGACCGCGAGGTGGGACGCCCCCTCGGCCCGCACCCATGTGGCGATGACGGCCCGGCGCCCGTGGGAGAGGGGGAACCTCATCTTCAACGTCACCCGGGACAACGACATCAAGGCGCATGGCGAGTACCGCACCAAGAACCTGATCCTCGCCGAGTACGACCGCATGGCCGCCGCCGGCCTGACCCTGGAGACCCCTCTCACCGAGAGCGAGTCCGGCACCTACCGCTCAACTCTCACCTCGCCCCCGGCCAGGGCCCCCGTCACGACTGACCCGCTCCTGGGTGGCCGCATCTGTGGCCACCCAGGGTTGCCCGTCGCTCACCCAAGGAACCAGCACCACGTGGTACGTCGACCGCGCGGCCCTCGGTTACGCCCCTGTGGACGAGACCAAGGGTTCCCGAGCGCAGTGAAGGTGTGTCGCCCGCCTCTCCAGCACCCGGCGCGGCGGACGACACACCCTCAAGCCGCTCAGCGCTCCGATGCGAACCGCACGAACCGTCCCCAGCCTTCGCGGCCCATCGCGAAGGCCGGGCGGGTCACGTCCTTGGAGTCCCTCACGTGGACGGCCTGTTCGGCGATCGCGACCTCCACGCAGCTGTCGCCCTGGCTGCCGCTGTAGCTGGACTTGAACCAGGCGAGTTCCGTCGTACCGCTGTTCATCGCTCTCCTCGCAGTCGCTCCAGCAAGGCCCGGGATTCTGAGGGGTTCAGGGCCTGCGAGCGCAGTGTTTCATAGCGTTGGCAGAGCAGACTCATCTCTTTCGGGTCGGAGATCAGCCGCCCGTTCTGCTGGCCCTCGGAGTACCCGAGCCGCCGCCCCTCCGGGGTCTCCAGAACCTGTACGGGCCCATCCAGGCACGCGTGCAGCCCCGCATCCAGCGGCACCACCTGAAGCGTCACGTTGCGCGGGGCGGTGAGTTCAAGAACATGGTCCACCAGCCCACACATCGCCTCCGCATCGCCAAATCGCCGCCGAAACACGTGCTCCTCGACGATGAAGCTGAACGGCACCTTCGGCCGCTCCCGCATCATCGCCTGCCGTTCCATCCGAGCGGAGAGCTGCACTTCCAGTTCCTCGTCGGTCCGCAGCGGGATCGTGCCCTCGAACACCGCCCGCGCATACGCCTCCGACTGCAACAACCCCGGCACCAGCCTGCACTCGTACGTACTCAAGCTCACTGCCTCCCGCTCCAGCCGCGCCCACCGCCGGAACCACGCAGCCAGCCCCGCCTCCCCCCGCGTGAGATGCCGCGCCGCCTTCCGCAGCGCACCCGTGTTCCCCAGAGCCTCCTCCGCGCGCTCCACGAACACCTCGTCCGGCATGCGGCGCCCCAACTCCACCGACTCAACGGTGTGTTTGGAGAATCGCACCCGGACGCCGAGGTCCGCGCGACTGAGCCCCGCGTGCTCGCGCAGCGCCTGGACGAACGCGCCGAACGTGCGCAGGCTGTCCGACGGATGGGGCTCCCGCTCCCACTCCCCCGCCGGAACCGCCCGCGCGCCGGCGCCCCCGGTCGCTTCCCCCTCGACTCCGACGCTCTCCATGGGCCGCCCCTTTCCTCCGTACCGCCCCGTGACGGCTCTTCACGCCGCCCCGTGCTCACATCCAGCGTGACGGAAAATCAGACGTACCGTCCACTCTTCGTGTCCGTACGATGACTCAACGTACGGGGTGCCACACTCGTCCCCGCCCCGTCCGACCGCCAATCTGACGTCATGGAGAGCGAGGAGAAACCGTCCGTTCCCGCAGTCCGGAGCCACGGCGGGAACGTCCGGGCGGCCGTCGCCCCTCCCGTGGACTCCCGCCCTGTACGGGTGGCGGCGGCCGGCCCTGGCCGCGTTCAGATGAGCAGGAAGAAGGTGCAGTGATGCAGGACGGAACCACCCTCTACGCGCTCGACATCAGCGGAGCCTCGTTCGTGAAGGCGTGCGGCGGCCCCTGCACCGAGGGGTGCGTGACCCTGGCCCGGATCGGTGAGGACGCCTGGGCCCTGGGCGACAGCAAGCGGCCGGACGCGCAGCCGCTGCGGTTCACCACGCAGGAGCTGGACGCGGCCGGTATCGACCCGGCGCGCTTCGGCCTCGGCGTCTGATCCCCCCTCCCCTCCCGTCGGCCGGGCCGGGTCCGCCCCCGCGCCCGGCCGGCGCCTCTCGAAACGGGAACGGCTCGTGCACCACCACGCCTATCTGTGGACCGGCCCGAAGGCACGCTTCGACGACGAGGCCCTGCGGCGGCCCCCGCACCCCGATCCGCCCCCGGCCGGAAGCAGGCCGGAACTGATCGAGCGCTACCGCCAGGTGGCCGCGGAGTTCCCCACGTCGGACCTCCCACCCCTGGAGACCGCGTACTGGCTCGTCAAGCCCCGCTCACTGGTCCGGGGCACCTGGGACGGGGCGAAGGAGGCGGCGGCCTGGCTCGGTGAGCGGCTGGCCGAGTACGCGCCCCGGTTCGCATCGGAGAGCGACCGGGACACCGCGCGCCTGGCCCGGCTGGTGGACGCCGCCGCCGAGCGCCTGCGCTCGGGTGCCGACGTGTCGTACGGCTGCTACCTCGAACGCCCCTCGTACCTCTCCCTGGCCGTGGTGACGTGCTCCCCGAACCGCGCGATGCCCGAACTGGCCTGCCCGTGCGCGTAGAGCAGGCTCGGCATTCGCCCCCGCCCTGACCGCACGCCTCGGCGTCGGCCCCGGAGACTTCCATCAAACGGGTGATCACACCTCAAAAGCCGACGAACGTTCTTGCTTCGCGCATAGTTTCCCGTCATGCCCAACGTCAGTCACGACACCCTGCACGGCTTCCTGCCGGGACGTCCGAAAGCGCTGAACCGTGCGCTGGGCCTCCTGAACAGCAGCATGGGCGGCCAGACCTCTGCGCACCGGCCTGGGCGCCCCACCCAGGTGACAGCGCCTTACGTGCTGGGCCCGGCCAACGTTCCGCGTGTCAGCCGGATCCAGGATGCCTCAGCCGACCTGGACTTCGCCGCCTTCTGTCTGTGGATCCACAGCAACGACCCGGACATCGAGGGCATACTGACGGTAATGGGCGAGGCGTTGGCCCAGGACACGGACCGCGAAGCGCGGGACGACCTGGCGGGACTGATCGAGGACGGCTTGGGCAGCGAACACGCCCGGAAAATCTGGAGGAACCTGATGGAAACCCTCTTCACCCCCAGGCAAGGCACCATCGTGGGCGACGCCCGCCTCGCAGGACAGGAAGAAGGACGCGAGGAAGGACGCGTGGCCGGAAAGGTCGAGCAACTACTGCGCCTGATGGAGCGCCGCGGCCTCTCGATGACGGAAGAGACCCGACAGCGCGTCATCACCTGCACGGACATGCCGCTCCTGGACCTCTGGTTCGACCGCGCCATCGACGCCACCACCCTCGACGAGATCTTCGCCAGGCCCTCCGCCACGGACCGCGTCCCCGCCCCCGCCCAGAGCCCGGAGCGCACCGCAGTCCCCAGCCAAGAGCCGAGGAACCCCGGGCCCTCGGCCACCTGACACCAGAAGCGCACACCCGGCCGCGCCCCACTCCGGGGTGCGGCCCGCTCGGTTCATGGCCCGGTCCCCAACTCCTCGCACATGCCAGTCCCGCAAGCGCACCGACTCCTCTCCTCCGCCGTACGGTCACCCCGCGTACGGGGCGCGGCACTCGCACCCGCCCGCACCCGACCGTCAGTCTGACGGCATGAACCACGCAACATCCCCAGTGGGCGCCCCCGCCGGCACCTTCACCCAGCTGCTGTCGTCTACTCGGCGCGGCGCCCGTCTCGCCCGGCTCCTCGCCGTGACCGAACTGCGCTCCCGGGGCGCCTCGCAGGACCTCACGGAGCGTGCCGAACTCGTCGTCGCGGAACTCGCCGCCAACGCCGTCCTGCACGGCCGCGTGCCCGGCCGCTGCTTCCGGCTGACCCTCGCCCTCGACCCCGCCGCGGACCGTCTGCGCGTCGAGGTCACGGACGCCCGCGGGGACCTGTGGCCGTGGCCGGCCCCGGCGGAGGACGGGCCCGGCGCGCTCCCCCTCGGCGGACGCGGCCTGGCACTCGTCACCGCCCTCGCCGACCACTGGGACTGCGTCCCCACCCGCCCGGCGGCAAGACCGTCCGGGCGGTGCTGACGACACCGGCCGACGGGTGAGGGCGTCGCCCGAGGAGAGCGGAAGCCCGCGCGCCTACACCTCCGCGGGCAGCGCGGGGAACACCACCACCGAGCCGTCTCTGTCGCGGGCGATCTCGATCGCCACGTCCGTCGGGCGGCCGTTGAGTGCGACGCCGTCGCCCAGGCGGCGGATCTGGTACGCCGCGCGCAGGAGCCGGTCGACCTCACCGGTCGTGAAGACGGGGCGCTTACCGTTCGGGCGTGCCAGCTCCAGCGTCGACAGGCGCACCAGCACCCCGGCGATGCCCGACTCCAGCTCGTCGAGACGCCGCTCGTCGTCCTTGAGGGCGCGGGCGAAGTTCTCGAACAGGTTGTCGGGCTCGCTCTGGGCTCGCTCGACCGCCTGGAGGACGTTGACGCGCCGCTTCAACGCCATGGCCAGCGACGCCAGTTCGACGTGGGTGCGGAACGTGCCGCCCTGGTCGTCCACGCCGGGGAACGACTCGGTCAGCGTGCCGATCTCGACGGGCTCGCCGGCGGGCAGCTTGTCGAGCGCGCTCCGCCAGCGGGCCAGACGGATGTCAGCCTTGCTCAGTGCCGTGTCGATGGCGTGCACCGCCGAGTCGAGTCCCAGCGAGACACCGAGCTTGCCCTGGTCGAGCAGGATGGCCGTGGCCTTGTCGATGGCGGGACGGCAGCCGTTGAGTGCGCTGTGCTCGTCGTCGAGCTTGTCGGCCTGAAGCTGCTCCAGCAGGTCCGTGATGTGCGCGATGGCCTGCTGCCGCTTGCGGTCGGCGTGCGCGCTCACCCCGACGGCCACCGCCATGAGCACGAGCGGAGCGGCCACGGTGAGCACCGCGCCGCCCGCGGCCGCGGCGCCGGCGGTCGCACCCGCGCCACCGACCGTGCCCGCCGCTGCCGCCCCGCTGACCGGCACAAGTGTCGCTTTGGCGGCGATCTGGCCCGTCGTCGAATGCACGAGGGTGCCGTAGAACTCGCCCGTCGACCCCTTCGGCTCCATCCAGCGAACCAGCCCCTGTCCGAACTCGGCGGCGACCTTCGCCGGGACCACCACGCGGCACAGGATCTCGCCGGAGGCCGTCGCCTTGGCGGCCGTGGCGGAAGCCTTCGCCGACTCGGTGATGAGCTGCGACAGGTGCTGCGCCAGGGGGCTGGCGGCATCGAGCGGGATGCCCTGGCTGCGGTCGAGCTTGTCGGGCAGCGGGTGCGCCTCGAGCGTGGCGATCGGCTGGTCGGCCAACGCGGCCAGCACGCCGCGCAGTTCGACCAGCCGCTCGGCCGTCATCGGCCCGCTCCCGATCACCGCCGGCACCTGGACATCACGTGTCGCCAGCGTCCAGACCGGAACGTTCGGCGCCTTGCGATAGTCGATCATCGTCCCCCCAACTCTTCCCCACGTCAGCCTGCGTCTGACGTCCCAGCAGAACGGTATAGCCGAATCACGGCACCGTGTGCCGCTCGATCCACATCGACCACCTCCCGGCACAGCGGGCCGGCGCAGGCGACGCGAGCACAACGACCGGCGCCCGCTCAGTGACTGGAACCGTGACAGTCGATTCCGGAGCCGCCAACGCAGTCGGAGCAGGGACCAACGGCTGGACCTTCTGGCTGGCCGACACACCCGAAGGGCAGGTCTCGCTGGCCGATCTGCGCGCCGCCCTGTCGGAGGAGATCTGACACCTCACCCATGCTTGTTGACGGTGTCAACGTGTAGCCTGTGCGTGTTCGACGCAGGTGTCGCCCTCTCCTGGAAGGTCACCCATGCCCCAGCCCGACCGTCTCCCCGGCACACCCGAGTTCCGCATCAAGCTGCCGCAGGACGGTGCCGAGGCGCGTGGGTGTCTGCTGACGCAGTTCGGCGGCAACGGAGCGAACAAGTTCCTGCTGCGGGAGGGGTCCCTCGTGACCGCCGAGGAGTGGCCGGGGCTCGGCCGCCATGCCCGCCGGTTCCGGGCGGAACTCCGCGCGGACGGCGCGCTCGTGGACGCCCCGGCTGCCCCCGGACAACCCCAGGACGCGCCCGCGCGCTGGACGGTGACCCGGGACATCGAGTGCAACTCCTCCTCGGCCGCTGCCGCCCAACCTCTTCGTGATCGGCACGATGAACACCGCCGACCGGTCGACCGCGCTGGTGGACGCGGCGATGCGGCGCCGTTTCGCCTTCGTGGAGCTGTCCCCGCGCACCGAGCCGACCGCCGGGCTGCTCGCGCGCTGGCTGAAGCGTGAGGGCAGGGACCCTGAGCCCGCCCGCCTCCTCGACGCCCTCAACGCCCGCATCGACGACGCCGACTTCGCCATCGGTCCCTCGTACCTGATGAAGCCGGGCGTGTACCGCGACGGCGGCCTGGAGCGGACCTGGCGCACGAAGATCCTGCCGCTGCTCGAGGAGCACCACTACGGCGAGGGCCTCGACGTCGCCGCCCGCTACGGCCTCGACGCGCTGCGCGGGCAGCGCCCGTGACCGTGTCCGTGGCCGCGGTGACGCTGCGCGAGTACGGGCCCGCCGTCTCCGTACCGCTGGGTGCCGAGGCCGGACGGGCCCTGGCAGCCTCCGGCATCCTGGAGAGCGCGACTCCGGATCCCGGCCGGGACGGGCACTGGCTGCTGCGGGCGGGCAGCCGGGTCGGCGCCGTGCGCACGCCCGGCGGTCCGGTGGTACGGATCACGCCCAAGACCCCGGTGAGCCGGCTGTTCTTCCTGCTCGGGTTCAGCCTCGACCCGGCACGCGCCTGGCGCGACAGCCGGGAGGGCACCGTCGACACCGGCGTGTACGACGACGTCGTCCCGGCGCTCGCGCACGCCGTGGAGCGGCAGATCGACGCGGCGCTGCGGCAGGGGGTCCTCCAGGGCTACCGGGAAGTGGAGGAGTCCGCGCTGGTCGTGCGCGGGCGGCTGCGCGAGGCCGAGCAGATCCGGCGGCACTTCGGCCGTACGCCGCCCGTGGAGATCGCCTACGACGCGTACACCGCCGACACCGCCGAGAACCGCATCCTGCGCGCCGCCGCCGAGCGGTTGCTGCGGCTGCCGGGTGTCCCCGGCCCCGTCCGACGGCGTCTCGCCCACCAGCGCGTACGTCTCGCCGACGCGCTGCCACTGGTACGGGGGCAGGAACTGCCGCGTTGGCAGCCGTCGCGCCTGAATGCCCGCTACCAGCCCGCGCTGCGGCTCGCCGAGGCCGTCCTGCGCGGCTCCTCGCCGGAGCACCGGGCCCCCGGGCCCGACCCGCTCGCCGTGGACGGCTTCCTGCTCGACATGAACAAGCTGTTCGAGGACTTCGTCACCGTCGCCCTGCGCGAGGCCCTCCGGGAGCACGGCCTGACCGCGCGCCTCCAGGACCCCCACCACCTCGACACCGCGCGACTCGTACGGATGCGCCCCGACCTCGTCGTCCGCACCGGCGACGGCCGCACCCCCCTCGCCGTCGTCGACGCCAAGTACAAGGTCGAGAAGGCCGACGGGCTCCTCAACGCCGACCTGTACCAGGCGCTCGCGTACGCCACCGTGCTCGGTCTGCGCGAGGCGCACCTGGTGTACGCGGCCGGACGGTGGCCCGAACGCTTCCACGAGGTACGCGGAACGGGGGCGGAGCCGGGCGGACGAGGAGTGCGGCTGTACCAGCACAGCCTGGACCTCTCCCGCGAGCCCGGACCACTCCTGTCGGCCCTCCGGGAGATCGCCGGGCGGCTGGCCGCAGCGACCCCGCTTTCGCGGTCGTGAAGCACCGTAGGACGGAAAGGAAGAGATTCGATGCCCCGGCTCGCCTTCGCCCAGAGCTTCTGGGACGGCTACGACACCCTGGAGAAGCCGGTCCGAGCCGGAGTGCGCAAGGCCATGGCGAAGTTCCAGGCCATGAGCGTCGCCGAACTCAACGCGGACAAGGGACTGCACCTGGAGTCCGTCGAGAAGGCCCGTGACCCGCGGATGCGCACCATACGCATCATCGACTTCTGGCGGGGCGTCGTCCTCGCCCCCGACGACGGCAGCGACACGTTCCTGCTGGTCAACGTCCTGCCGCACGACGACGCCTACACCTGGGCGGCGAAGCGCCTGTACAGCGCGAACTCCGCGACCCGGGCCCTGGAGGTACGCAACGCCGTCGCCCTGGACGAGCTGACACCGCTGTACGAGACGGCCGCGCGCACGGCTCCCCGGCTGCTGTTCACGGACGTCTCCGACGGCACGCTACGAGAGCTCGGCATCGACGACCAGGTGCTGCGCGCCGCGCGTTCCCTGGTCGACAAGGCCCAACTGGAGGCGTTCTCCACCCTCCTGCCTGAAGATCAGCTGGAGGTGTTGCAGTACCTCGCCGAGGGCTTCACCCCGGAAGAGGTCTACCGGGACGTCGTGGCCGTCCGCCGGCCCGCCGACGCACCCGCCGAGCCGGTCGAGGACCTGGCCACGGTGATCGCCAACACCCCCGCACGCATCCGCCTGGTCACCGGGCCGCAGGAGCTGGAGGAGGTCCTGGAGAAGCCGTTCGCGGCCTGGCGGGTCTTCCTCCACCCCTCCCAGCGGCGCGTCGCCCACCGCACCTCGTACGGGGGTCCCGTCCAGGTCACAGGCGGCCCCGGGACAGGCAAGACGGTGGCCGCCCTGCACCGGGTCAAGCACCTGCTCGGCGGTTCCGACGACGACCGCGTCCTGCTCACCACGTACACGAACGCGCTTGCCACCGGGCTGCGGGAGATGCTCGGCCTGCTGCTCGACGAGGACGAGGAACTGCTGGCGCGGGTCGACGTGACGACGGTCGACGCCTGTGCGAACGGCATCGTGCGCGCGAAGTCGGCGACCGTCCCCAGGCCGATCGGCGACCGGGAACAGCGGCAGTTGTGGGAGAAAACCGTCAAGCAGCTCGGTCTGCCGTTCACCGCGCAGTTCCTGGCCCAGGAGTACCGGCACGTCGTTCTCGGCCAGGACCTCCGCGATCTCGACGCCTACCTCGGCGCGAGCCGCCGCGGCCGTGGCACCGGCCTCGGTCCCGCGCGCCGCCGACTGGTGTGGAGCGGCGTGGAACGCTTCGAACGGTTCCTGCGCGACCGCGGCGAGACCACCCACCTGCGGGTCTGCGCCAGCGCCGCGGAACTCCTCGCGGGCGAGCCGGTCGCCCCGTACGCCCATGTCGTCGTCGACGAGGCCCAAGACCTGCACCCCGCGCAGTGGCGTGTGCTGCGCGCTGCCGTTGCCCCCGGCCCCGACGACCTGTTCGTCACGGGAGACCCGCACCAGCGGATCTACGACTCCCGGGTGTCGCTCGGCTCCCTGGGCATCGCCACGGCCGGTCGCCGCTTCCGGTTGCGCGTCAACTACCGCTCCACCGAGGAGATCCTCGCCTGGTCGGCGCGGCTCCTCACGCCCGTCACCGTCGAAGCACTCGAGGGCGAGGGAACGGACTCGCTCGCCGGGTACCGCTCCCTGCTCCCCGCGGGCGCCACCCCCAGGCGCAGGGGTACGCGACCCGGCAGGAGGAGACCGAGGCCCTGGTGGACCGCGTCCGGGCGCTGCTCGCCGAGGGTGTCGCACCGCGTCGAGGGCGAGCAGTTCATGCAGCTCGCCGACGAGGCGGGCGAAGACACAGCGGTGGAACGGCCGGTGGATGGTGACCGGCATCGACCCCCAAGGGCGGCGGCACCGGCTGAGGCGCACGGCGGCCGTGGCCGTGGCCGTGGCCGTGCTCCTGGTCGCCGCCGTCCCGGCGACCGCTCACGCCGATGGCGGCCGCGGTATCGGCACGCCCGGCTGCAAGCGCGCCTCGATGTAGATCAAGGTGTGCGCCGCCGACGCTGTGACCCATGCGGGCGAGTTTGGCAGCTCGGACACGCCCGCGTCCGCCGGCACCTCGGGCAAGGGCAAGGGCGGCTCCGCGGCGGCGAAGCGCACGTATACCAAGCTCGTCCCTCAGCCTCCGGACACCAACCTCGCGGTCAAGGAGAGCAAGAAGAGGGACGGCGAGGGCGCGGTCCACCAAGTCGTCTGCCCTGCCACGGGCCGCGTCGGTGTGACGTGGGGCCCGGACGGCTCCGCCCCGGCCGCGCCTGCCATCGACCCTGAAGTCATCGCCGCCGTGCGGTGGACTCCATGAGGTTGTACGGCCCGACGAACCCCGGCATCAGCGTGCCCACCGCTCAGCAGGAGGCCCCGAAGCCCTGGCGGGACAGGGTGGCCGCCGCGATCCGGACTGTGACCCGCCTGTCCCGGTATGCCGGGGCTCATCGCGCCGGCAGTTCCAGGCGACCCGCCGCCGCATGGGTGAGCAGGCGTCAGAGATCACCCTGAAGGCCTAATCGATCATCAATCTGCCCTTTGTATTCGAGGGATTGACAGGCCGTCAGTGGATGGGGAATCGGACGTGCGGGTGCTCGGAGTACCTCGTTCGACCCCCCGGTACCGACCCTTCCGGCATGCCCGAAATGACAGTTATGGGGGCCGTAAGTACGTTCAATCACACGTCGGCTTTCACAGCCGGCCTCTCTGAGAGAGGAGTAAAACGACATGATCATGTCTCGTTCATCCGCCATCACCGCGGGCATCGCGGCCGCCGCAGCCCTGACCGCGACCGGTATCACCTACGCCACGGCCGCCCCCTCATCGGCGCCACAGGCGGCTCCGGCCGTCGTCCAGCAGGCGCCCGCTCCCGCCCAAGCGCTCCTGGACGGCGGAAGCGGACAGGGGAAGGGCAACGAGGGCAACGAGGGCGGCGATCGTGGCGAGGGCGGCGATCGTGGCGAGGGCGGCGAGCGCGGCCACGAGAAAAACAAGCGCCACCACAGGGTGGGCCGGATCTTCGTCAACGAGCGGTCGTTCTCCGCCCACCCGGACGGCTGCATCACCGTGATCAGCGGCCTGGGCTCCAAGAGTTTCAACATCCGCAACGACGTCAAGGGCGTGCACGTCAAGAACGGAGTGGTGGGCAGCTTCCGGGTGATCCACCGCCACCACGACAAGGAGGACTTCGACTACTGAGCCAGCCGCATGAGGCGAACCACGTAGAACCCCGGCCCGCCGTAATCGGGCCGGGGTTCCGATCTCAGCCCCCGCCTTCCGTGGGCACCCCGCTCGTGGTGCTCGCACCCGCCCCTTGCCTGACGATCCACTCGCCTGCCACGCCATCCTAAAACCGGACAGAAGGCGCTGCGGGTCCGGCCGCGCTGACGTCCACCTGCCTCACCGGCTCACCCTCCAGCAGATTCCCGCTGGACCACCTGCCGTTGGCGCCATCCCCGAACAACAGCCACCGAAATCCTCCGCGGCGGTCGGGCGAGCCCGACCGGGCGACGAAAGCACACGCCGCACACCTGGCCCGACCCCCTCCCCCACCCACGACCCCACGGGAGGAGTGACATGAACTACCACCTGGTGGAAGACGCGAGCGACGACAGCTACGTCATGCACATCCTCGACATCACCTTGACGCCCACCCTGCCGCGCCTTGGACACCCACTCCGCTGGGAGATGCACAGCCACCTCAAGGAGACGGTCGACCTGACCCGGGTCACCTGCAGGGTGATCATGAAGGTCGGCCCGATGAAAATACTGGACAAAAACTACAGACTGCCCGATCTGCTGGCAGCCATGGGCACAAGCCTCTCGGGCGACCCCCGGCCACCCGCCGGGCCATGGAAGCAGACCTGGCACCTGCAGATCCCCCCGACAGTTCCGGTGGCGAGGCATCGCATCCACCTGCGCGCCCGAACCGGAGACGGGAAGAACTTCCTCGCCCTGAACATTCCCGTCGCCTTCACCCACAGGTGGATCACGACCAGCGATCACACCGGCGCCCCGAACCGCCCCGGGTTTGACAGGGATCTCAGCTGGTCACTGTGACCCGGAGCATCCTGGCTGCCCAGTAGTAGCGCACCCGAGTACTCGGCACCACGGGCGTCCTGCATCCAGGGGCCCAGTCCCGCCTTGCACATCAAACACCGTGACGAACAGTCAGCGCACTGACGAGACGCACCGCTCAAGTTCGAAATCCCCTCAAGTCAGCATTCCGCAAGGGCCTGTTGAGGCAGGTCATGGGGCTGCCTGGTCGCTGGCCAATCGTCACCAGGAAGCCAGTCCAGCTGCTGGAGAGCGTGCAGGTCACCGCGCGCCGCCATGGCCATCACCCGGGTCATCTCCGTGCGCGAAACATGCGGCAGGTGGCGCGGCTCGATGTCGCTGTCATCGAGCTTTTCAAGCACCAGGGTCCCTCCCTGGAAAGCCGAGACGGTCCAGGAGGATTCCCCGTCCGTGACCGACACGTCCGGGTGCTCGTCGTCGACCGGCCCGTCGAGCTCGGCGACGAGCGCGGGGACACCGGCCTCGCTCCCGTCCTCCATGGCCCCGTCCCGATGTGTGAATACAACAGGCACCGGTCAGCCGCCAGCAGGCAGGATGCGGAATGACGACAGGCCACGCGTGAGCGGTGTGATGGCCCGGTGGTCACGCTGGCCGAGGGTGAAGATCCGGTCCGTCCTGTAGCGGTCCGCCAGGACGACGCCCACCGCGTCGGCCAGATCGAGCCGCAGTCCGTCGTACTTGGCCCGGACCTCGTGGGCAGCCACCAGGTCGGCCGGCCGCAGCTCCGCCAGCCTGTACTGGCCTTCCAGCATGCGGTCGTTGAGCGCCTCCATGACCTGCATGGCCGCGGAGAACCCGAGGTCGCGATGGATCAGATGGTCCAGTTCCGTGACCACCAGCGGAGAGCGAAGAGAGACCGCCCAGTCCTGCGGTCGGAGCAACGGCGGGGACGTGCCGGTCGGAGCCGCCACGTGAGCCGTCGCCCGCGCCAGGCCGCCCCGCCTCGTCATCAAGTCCAGACGGTTCAGTCCAATGGGTGATCACAGACCAAAAACCAACGAATGTTCTTGTTCCGCGCATAGTTTCAGATCATGCCCAACGTCAGTCACGACACCCTGCACGGCTTCCTGCCGGGACGTCCGAAAGCGCTGAACCGTGCGCTGGGCCTCCTGGGACTCGGGATCCCGCCCGGTGTCACCACCGAACCTCTCCCGACGGACGCCTCCGGCGCCCCGAAGATGTTCACCCGGCACATGGACTCCGTGCTGCGGGTGGTCCGTCCCGACGGGCGCGATCCGTTCATCCTGCTGCTCGAGGCACAGAGCGGCATCGAAACGAAGAAGGAGACCTCGTGGCCGTACTACGTCGCGTACTTGCGTGACCGGTACAAACTCGAGGTCGTCCTGCTGGTCCTGTGCGTGGACACGGCGACGGCGGCATGGGCGGCCAGACCTCTGAGTACTGGCGTGGGGCGCCCCACCCAGGTGACGGTTCCCCATGTGCTGGGGCCGTGCAATGTTCCGCGTCTGAGCCAGGTCCAAGAGGCTGCGGCCGACCTGGACTTCGCCGCGTTCTGCCTGTGGATCCACAGCAACGACCCGGACATCGAGGGCATACTGACAGTGGTGGGCGAGGCATTGGCTCAGGACGCGGACCGCGAAGCGCGGGACGACTTGGCAGGACTGATCGAGGACGGCTTGGGCAGCAAACACGCCCGGGAGATCTGGAGGAACCTGATGAGGACTCTCTTCACCCCCAGGCGAGGCACCATCGTGGGCGACGCCCGCCTCGCAGGACAGGAAGAAGGGCGCGAGGAAGGACGCGAGGAAGGACGCGAGGAAGGACGCGTGGCCGGAAAGGCCGAGCAACTGCTGCGCCTGATGGAGCGCCGCGGCTTCCCGATGACGGAAGAGACCCGACAGCGCGTCACCACCTGTACGGACATGCCGGTCCTGGATCTCTGGTTCGACCGCGCCATCGACGCGACCACCCTCGACGAGGTCTTCGCCGCGCCCTCCGCCACGGACCGGATCCCCGCACCCGCCCAGAGCCCGGAGCAGACCGGAATCCCCAGCCGGGGCCCGAAAGTCCCCGGCTCCTCGACCGACTGACAAAGGAGCACACACGGGCGGTGCTCTCCACGCCGGCTCCCCGTGTGATCGCCCTACCCGACGAGACCGTTCCTGAACACTGAGCGCGGCCAGGCGTGGGCCTGGCCTGTCGGGCACAGCTGTCGTCCGGTGGGCCGCCCCTGACGTCGTGTCTGATCGCGGCCGGGCGTCCCGCAGGTAGGTCGGGTATAACACGCACGTGTCCAGCAGGGCCGCCGGGCATACGGCCGTCACCGGGTGCGCCGGGGGGGTGGCGGTGGCCTCGTACATCCCCGCGTCCTCGGCCAGGTCCACGAGATCGTCCACCGGGTCGGCGCCACGCGTCGGGCCGCCTCCCGCAGAGGGCCGCACAGCGTGGCCCTCGCCGAAGCCGCCGGAACGGGGATGGTCGGCCAGGCCCGCCGGGCCGTCGACGCAGAACGCCAGATCACCCGCTCAGCCCCGCGAGAGGGAGCCGTCGTGCGGGCCTGGGCGGTGGTGGGCAGGGGCGTCCTCGCGGCTCACCTCGTGGTGGCGGCCGTCGGGGCGGGGAAGGGGCTTGAGGTCGACCTGGATGCGGTGCGTGGAGTCATGGCTCACCGAGCCGCCCAGACGTGCCTCGACCACGCCCAGGCGCAGACCCGCCCCGCCCTCGCCGGCCCGGTGGAACTGCACCGAGAACTCCAGGCTGACCTGCTCCACGCTGAACCGCCAGTCGCTCTCCGCCCCTTCGGACTGGGCCCGCGCCAGCTCCGCACGGACCGTGCCGATGGCCTCCGCAAGACCGATCGGTTCCGTATCCCTCATGTCAACACACCGCCGACTTCAGTTGATTGACCGACCCAACCCGCCCACAAGTCTAGGGACGCACCATGCTTTGCACGTAATGTGAGACAGCATGGGGGAATTGCGTGCGGACTGGAGGCTCAGGCTGCGGCGCGAGCACGCGCACGGCCCCGTCTGTGGCGCCGGTGTGCTCGTCGACCAGTACACGGCGCTGACCTGTGCACACGTGGTGCGCCACCCGGACGCCGTCATGTGGCTGGAGTTCGCCGAGAACAGCGGGCTCGAGCCGGTCTCCGCACGCGTCATGCCCGGCGGCTGGCTGCCGGAGGCCGAGCGGGGCGAGGACGTCGCCGTACTGCGCCTGGACAGCCCGCGCCCGCAGGCGCGCCGCGCCCTGCTGGAACCCGGGCTGTGGGGCGGAATGGAGGTGTACGCGACCGGTTACGCGGAGGGCTTCGACGACGGCATGAGCCTGTGGGGACGCATCGGCGGCGTCAGTGGTGAGCGGGTGCAGCTCGACGCCGTCGCCAGGGCGGAGGTGGTGCGTGCCGGGTTCAGCGGCGCCGCCGTGTGCACCCGGCCGCAGGAAGGCCGTCCCGTCCGTGTGGTCGGCCTCGTCGTCAGCTGGCGCGGCGACATGGGTGAACTGCTGCCCGAGGACAACCGGCTCGCCTTCTCGTATCTGATCCCCGTCGACCGCATCGCCGAACTCTCGCCTGTCATCAAGGAGTTGAGCAACCTGCAGGCCTGGGATCACGGCTTCGAGGAGCGGTTGACCCGGTGGTTCGACGACCCGGACGAGGACCCGGTGAAGATCACCGTGGTGCCTCCGGGCAGCGGCAAGGACCGCTCGCTGCGCCATCTGCTGCACCGCGCCCACGTCGTCCATCGCGGCGGCGCCAGCAGGCCGGACCTCATCGACCACGCCTTGGACCAGGTCACCTTCCCGGCCGGCGAGTACCTGGCGTACTGGGACTGGCTGAGCGGCGCCGAACCCCGGCCCGCGCGGGCGGCCGACCGCGCGCCCGTGCGACCGGTCACGGTCCTCGTCGACGGTCTCGACGAGGAGCCCCAGCCGGGTCCTCTGATCGAACTCCTCGCCCGGTTGAGGGTGTTCGGCTTCCGGCTGCTGCTCGTCTTCCGCCACGAGGGCGGCACCGGCTGGACCGCGTCCCGCGACCGGCTCCTGCGGCCCGCGCTCCTCGGCCACGCGGACGCGCTGCTCGACCGTCTGGAGCGCGCGGAGTTCAGCCGGGCGGTCCGCCGCGACGTCGTCGACAGCGCCTCCCTCGGCTCCGTGACCGAGACGGCCGACCGGCGCCGGGCCGAGCGCCGCCTGGTCGACGACGTGCGGGACCCGCAACAGCAACTCACCCGGCTGCGCGCGCTGATCAGGACCCTGCGCACCGACCTGAGCCGCCATGGAGGCCGGTGATGCGGTGCTCCGCCCGGCCCGGGCAGGGAAGGAGGACGGCGCGAGGATGACGACCTGCCCGCACCGGTACTTCGACGGAGCCCCCTGCGGCGGCACCGTGCTGCCCACCGGCTACTGCGCCGCTTGCGGCCGCGCGGAGAACGGCCGCAGGCTGCCCGCCCTGCCGAAGGACCCACGGGAATTCGGCCCCCGCGAACCCCTCGCGCTCCCCGAGCGCGAGCCGCGCCCCGCCGAGGAACGCCTCATCCGTCCCGAGGCGTCGCGCATCCTCATGGGCTGCTCGGCCGCCGACTGCGGCATCACCTTCGCCCCGCCCTACACCGAGGGCCCGGTGCCGATCGAGGGGTTCTGCCCGGCCTGCGGCGAGCGCTACTCGTACCAGCCCGAACTCGCCGAGGGCGACATGCTGCGCGACCAGTACAGGATCATGGGTCCCATCGCGCACGGCGGCCAGGGCTGGGTCTACCTCGCCGAGGACACCCATCTCGGTGACGTCGTCGCCGTCAAGGGACTGCTCAACCGGTACGAGCACGACGGCGTCCGGCTCGCCGACGTCGAACGCCGCAACCTCGTCGCCATCCGCCACCCCCGCATCGTCCAGATCCGCGACTTCGTCGCCCGCAGCGACGACACCGGTCAGGTCACCGGTGGCTACATCGTCATGGACGACGTCGGTGACGGCACCCTCGCGAAAGTCGTCGAGGAGGTCCGCCGCGGTGAGTCCGTCCTCGACATCGAGCACGTCGCGGCGTACGGCTGCCAGATCCTCGAAGCCTTCGTCCACCTGCACTCCGACGGCGAACGGGGCTTCGTCTACGGGGACATGAAGCCCTCCAACGTCGTGCACCACGGGGACGGCGTCAAGGTCATCGATCTCGGCGGCATGCGCGAACAGGGCCAGAGCCAGCCGCCCGCCCACGTCACACCCGGCTACATGCCGCCCGAGACCGGGGTGTCGTCCGTGCCCACCGTCGCCCACGACCTGCACACCGTCGGCGTCACCCTGCGGGAACTCGCCCGCTGGGCCGTCGCCGAGGTGCCCGGCCTCGGCACCGCCTCCTTCCAGCGGGTCGTCGAGCGTGCCGTCCGGACCGACCCGGGCCGGCGCTTCGCCGACGCCCGCGAGATGGTCGGCCAACTGCGCGGCGCCCTGCGGGAGATCCGCGCGCTGCGCGGCAAGAGCGACCCGCCCGAGCCCTCCGACTACTTCCGGCCGTCCACCCAGCTGCTCGGCGCCCGGCTCGGCACGGTTCCGGGCATCGAGCACTGGCTGGACCGTCCCCGCCGCGACCGGTACGAGTCACCCGTGGCACCGGCCCTCGACCTCGGCGCCCCCACGCCCGCCGAGATCGCCGGCTGCCTGCCGGTACCGAGGCCGTATCCGGGCGACCCGCAGGCCGCGCGGTTCGAGGTGAGCAGCGGCTACGACCCGGACCGACTCCTCGTCCTGGAGGACGAGAAGCCGCGCTCGGTGGAGATCTGCCTGCACAACGTGCGCGTCCTGCTGGGCCGGAACACCCGGGAGGACCTGCAGCGGGCCCAGGAGGAGATCGACACGGCCGACTCCGTCCCCGGGCCGCCCGCCGTGCGCCGGTGGCGGCTGGAGTGGCACCGCGCCCTGCTCGCGCTGCGCAGCGCCGGCCTCGACGACGCCTTGCGTCATGTCGCCGAGGGGCAGCTGGCCGAGGCCAGGAAACACTTCACGAAGGTCCACCTCGAACTGCCCGGCGAGTACGCACCCAAACTGGCTCTCGCCTACTGCGGGGAACTGCTCGGCGACGGCACGGGCGGGCACACCGCCAAGGAACTGTACGAGGCGGTGTTCGCCCGCAACCCCGCGCACGGCGGCGCCGCCCTCGGCCTGGCCAGGCTCGCGCTCCGCGCGGGCGAGCGCAAGGAGGCCATCGACGTGCTCGGCCGGGTCCGGCAGGGCACCCTGGACCACACCGTCGCCCGGATCGCCTCCCTGCGCATACGTGCGGCCCGGCTGCCCGGAGACGGTGATCCGCTGCCCGCGTCCGACGAGATCGACGCGGCACTGGCCGAAGTGGACGGCCTCGTGGGTCGGATACCGGGCGCCGGGGAGCCGAGCCTGTCCGAGGACGAGGCACTGCGCCTGAGAACCGAACTCCACGAATGGAAACTGGACGCGGTGCACAGCCTCAGCGACCGGCCCGGCCCTCCGGGAAGGGGTGCCGGACGGCTCGACGCCCGCAGTCTGAGACGCCTGAGCGCACCGGAGCGCGAGTTGCGCACGCGGCTGGAGTCGCACTACCGGCGACTGGCGGCACGCCACCGCGAGCCGGCCGCCGCCCACGACCACCTCGTGGACCTCCTGCACGCGGTACGGCCTCAGACCGTGTTCTGACCGCACCGTACGACAGACCGAACGGCACCCGGCGCACGGTGCGCACGGCGACGAAGGGGAAGGAGCGGTGACGTACGACATGAGCAGCCACACCCGGCCGCCACAGCCGGGCATCCGACTGCGCGTCGACCTCGGCGGCGATCTGCGCCCGCACCGAAGCGCGAAGATCGAGGCCCATCTTCAGGTCGACGTGGCCGCCGACGGCGCTCCCACCGACCTGCCCGCGGCCGAGCTCGCCGTGATCATCGCGGTGGACGTCGCCGAAACGAACCGGGCTGCCGTCCGGCACGCCCTGCCGGCCGCGCTGCGCGCCCTGCCCGACCGCATCTCCTTCACCGTGCTCGGCAGCGGCCCCGAGCCGGTCCGGTACTACCCGAGGGGCGACGACGAGTGGGCCGTCGCCGACCGGGCCGAGAGGCGCCGGGCTGCCTTCGCCGCAGGCTCGCTCCCGCTGCACCGGGAGGGTCCGCGGCCTGCCGGGTACGCCACCTGGGTGGCCGGATCGCGCGCCCTGCTCGCCGGCCGGCCGGTGTCCGTACACCATCTGGTGCTGATCACCGACGGCAGCAGCGCCGCCGGCGAGACCCGCCTCGAGGAGGAACTGGACGCCTGCGCGGGGCAGTTCACCTGCGACGTGTTCGCCGTGGGTGCGGACTGGGCTCCCGACCCCCTGCTGACCCTCGCCGAACGGCTGCACGGCACCGCCGAGTTCGTGGAGGACGGGCTCGGCCGTGCGATCACCGCCGCCATCCAGCGGCTGCGCCGGGTGCACACTCCCCAGCTGCCGATCGAGGTGACCGTGCGGCCCTCCGTACGCCAGGTCTCGCTCAGCGAGAAGGCTCCCCGGCCGCACCGCCTCGGCGGGCTGCCCCAGCCCGGCCGACCGCACCGCTGGAGTTTTTCGACCTACCAGTGGAAGCAGGGCAGACGCGACTACCTGCTCACCCTGGTCGCCGACGCCGACACCGACCCGCTGGAGACCGAGCTGCAGTTCGCCATGGTCTCCATCGGCGACGTCCATGCGCCCGTCACCGCCCGCTGGCACCTCCCCGAGCAGTCCCCGCTCCACGCCCCGTCGGGCGCCGACAGCGTGCGTGACCTCAACGCCACCGCCAGGATGCGGAGCGCTCTTCGTCAGGGACTCGTCGCTCTCCAGAACCACCAATGGGACATCGCCGAGGAATACCTGGGAGAGGCCGCCCGGCTGGCGACCCGGTTCGGCACGGACTGGGTACTGGAGGAGATCCGCACGGTCGCCGACATCGAGGACGCGGCCGCGGGGCGGATCCGGCTGCGCACCATCGACACCGACACCCTCGGCCCGATGATTCTGCGGGCCGGGTCTCGTCCCGGCGGGCCCCTGACCGACGCCGTCGGTGCGCGGCCGGGCCCGCGCTGCGGCACCTGCGGCACCACGGCCGGGAACGAGGCCCGTTACTGCATCGCATGCGGGGAGAAGCTGCTGTGACGAGTGGGGAGAAGCTGCTGTGACGACCGGACGCGCCACCTCCTGGCGCCAATACTCCCTCCCCGCTTTCTGGCGCAAGCGCCTGAGCCCCTGGCGGACCCGCCGGCTGCTGGAAGTGCACCTGCTGGTCCTGTTCCTGTCCGCGGCCGTGGCGTCGACCGCCCTGTTCCTCTCCTGCCGTCAGACCCAGCGTGACGCCGAGGCACTCGCGTCCCGCGAGGCGCCGGCCGTGCAGGGGCTCGCCGCCACCCGGCTCGCGGCGCTGCGTGCCGACCAGGAGGCCAATGCCCTGGTGAGGATGCACCTCGTCGACGTCGCGGGCTCGGGTGAGACCTACCGGTCCCAGCTCTCGGCCGCCGACCAGGGCTTGTCCCGGATCGCCGACCGCACGGACCAGGACCTCGGCACGGTCAAGGGTCTGCTCGCCACCTACAGCAACTCGCTCAGCCTCGGTACGTCCCGTTACCGTGACCAGCCCCTCATGCGGGAGCAGAAGCTCGGCGAAGCACACTCGCTGCTCACCCGCGAGACGGTGGGACTCGCACCCCGCCTGGCCGCACTGCAGCAGGTCCAGATGAAGCACGCCGAAGCCACGGCCACCATGGGGCGGTGGCAGCGCAGTGGGTGGTGGCTCGCCGAACTCGCCCTGGCGGTAATGGCGCTGGCCCTGCTCTCGGCACTGTTCGTGCTGCGCGACCGCTGCGGCCGCGACTGGAACCCGTACCTGTTCGCGGCCTTCGTCCTCACCGTGCTGCTCGCGGTGGTCCCGCTGATGACGGCGTCCTCCACCGTGGACGCCCTCGACGGGGCGCTCAGGGATCTGTGGCAGATCACCGATGTGTCCCGGTCGAGCGGCTCGGGACTGGCCGACGCACAGCGGTTCGTCACCGAGAAGTCGGAGGGTGTCCGGCAGAAACTGGCCGACGACGCCTGGACCGACAGGGTGTACCAGGGCACTTTCGTCAGCTGCCTGCTGGTCATCGTCCTGCCCGCGCTGGGGCTCGGTCTCCGGCTCGACAACGACTACTGGAGGCGGCGGTGACCCGGCGGTTCAAGGTGCTGGTCCTCCTCGTGGTCATGCTGCTGATCGCCGCCGGCGGCATGGTGGTGCTCTGGGCGCAGCCCGACGACGAGGAGCCGGTGACCATCCTCGGAACGTGGACGGCCAAACAGGCGGAGCAGTTCGAGGCGGTGCTACGGGGCTTCGGCATTCCCTTCCGCTACCAGGGCACCGCAGCCCAACGGGAGGTGCTGCTCTCCAAGGTGCAGTCGGGAGAGCCCCCGGACATCGTGATCATGCCGGGTATCGGCGAACTCGCCGAGTACGCCGACCAGAAACGCCTCAAACCGCTGAACGGTCTCTACGACCCGCAGGAGTACGGGGCGCCCTGGAAGCCGACCGGCACGGCCTCCGAAGACGTCTACTGGGTTCCGGTCAAGGCGGACCTGAAGAGCATCGTCTGGTACCGCCAGGGCCACAGACCCGCCAACGCACCTGCCCCACTGGAGAGCTGGTGCATCGGCATGGGGGACGACGGCGCCTCCGGCTGGCCCGGCACCGACTGGATCGAGGACCTCGTGCTGCAACGGGAGGGCCCGGACACCTACGAGAAGTGGGCGCTGGGCACAGGCGGGGTGAAGTGGTGGCGAAGTGATCCGGTGCGCACCGCCTGGGAGGCATGGGCCGGTCTGCTCCGGCAGAACAGGGAGGCGGCCGAGCGTGCTCTGCTCACCGACCACCGTGGCGACCCGGACAGCCACGGGCTGCTGTTCGAGGGCCGGGGCGGGTGCACCCTGGAGCACCAGGGCTCCTTCGCGCGCTCCTTCTACCGGAGTGACACCAAGCACGCACGCTTGATGGACTCCGCTCCGCTCCTGCCCGGAGGCGGCGGCCGGGTCCGGGCCCACGAGGTGACCGGCGACTTCGCGGCGCTGTTCAGCGACCGCCCCCAGGCCCGTGCACTGATCCGTCGGCTGGCCTCCAGGGAGGGCCAGCAGAAGTGGGCCGATCTGGCTGATGTCTTCTCGGCGAACCGCCGGGTGGAGCCCCACGGCAACGCGGTCGAACGCGGGATCGCACGACGGCTCCGTGAAGGGCCCCGCTGCCTGGACGCCTCGGACGTCATGGCACCTGCCGTACGGGGCGCCTTCTACGAGGCCGTTCTGCTGACCATCGCACGGGTCGCCACCGGTCAGGACCCCGACGTCCCGGGTCTCCTCAAGGATGTGCAGAGGGTGCAGGACGCGCGGTCCGCGCAGGGCGTCGACAACGGAGCGGCTCCGAGGACGGTGTGCAGTACGCGGTGAGCGACGGGGCGGTGCCTGCCGCCTGTGCCGGCCTTGCGGAACGCAGCCACCCGGCATGGCCCCGTCCCGATGTGTGAATACAACAGGCCTCGTGTCGGTTTCACCCGGTCGGTCCGCGCTGTCCGGTGGTTCTCGGCGGGCATGAGCAGCCCCGCCGGCGTTCGACGCGGTGGGGAACTCCCGGACCGTCTCCGGTGGTTGGAGACGGTCCGGCTGCGATCCGGGGGTCTTGCCCGGGTGGAGCAGCCGGCGGCCGGGGTCCGCGGAGTTCGCCGGCCCGGGAAGCGACGGCAGCACGCTCGGTGCCGCCCGCCACGCGTACGGGCCGGCGGCCCTCGGCAGCGCTGCCGTCGCCCCGGACAACGGGTGTGGGGAGTCGGACAGCGCTGCGGTGGCCCGTTGCCCGGCCGTCTCCTTCGGCACGGCCGAGCATGGAGGCCGGGAGGGCCGCACGGACGACGGAACGGGTGGCGGGCAGGACGTGGACCGTCACCGCGCCCGACGGACGCAAGACCCGCAGACTCGCGGACATCCTCGACGAGATCCGGGGCCGGTTCGAGGTGCACCAGGAGTACGGTACTCATCCGGGCGGAATCCACGCCGAGTTGACGGGTGAACACGTCACCGAGTGCCTGGGCGGCACGTACGAGGTCACCACCGCCGACCTGCCCGCCCGCTACGAGACGGCCTGCGACCCGAGGCTGAACCGAGGACAGTCCCTCGACCTGGCGTGGGAGCTGTCCGACCTGTACGCCAAGTACCAGCTCAGCCGGAGGTGAGCAGTGGAGACCCTCGCACCCGCGCGGCGGTTCTACGCGATGCACGAACGACAGGATCCGTCCGACCCCCTGGTCGTCCCCAACGTCTGGGACGCGGTCAGCGCCCGCGCCTTCGCGGACGCCGGTTTCCCCGTCCTGGCCACGTCCAGTGCGGCCGTCGCCGCGACCCTCGGCTACCGGGACGGAGGCCACACCCCGCCCGCCGAGATGTTCGCCGCGATCGCCCGCATCGTGAGGTCCGTGTCCGTACCGGTGACCGCGGACATCGAACACGGCTACGGCCTGGCCCCCCCAGGAACTCGTCGACCGCCTTCTCGACACCGGAGCCGTCGGCTGCAACCTGGAGGACTCGGACCCCCTGACCGGCGGCCTCAAGGACGCCGCACAGCACGCTGACTGGCTGGCCGAGGTCAGCGTGGTGGCGGGCGAGCACCTGGTGCTCAACGCCCGCGTGGACACGTACCTGTTCGGCGAGTGCTCGGTGGAGGCCACGGTCAAGCGTGCCGTGCTCTACGCCCGCGCCGGCGCCGACGTCATCTACCCGATCCTGGCCCCGCCGGAGCTCCTGCCGGACATCGCGTCCACGGTCGACCGCCCCATCAACGCCCTCTGCCTCCCGAACGGCCCCGCCCCGTCGGAGCTGGGCACCCTGGGCGCGGCCCGGGTGACGTACGGCCACACCCTGCACGGCCGGATCACGGAGGTGGTCCAGGCGATGGCGGCGGAACTGCGCTGACGCACCCGCGGTGAACGGGGCCGGGAGTTCCGCGCACCGCGAGGGCGACGTGATGGCGTTGCCTGGTCCCGCCGGGGCGGGACGGCCGAAGACCGGGTGCTCGCGCGGACGTCGCCGGTCGCGGAAGCACGAGCCGGTACGCCTCTTGGACCGCCGAAGCCCCGACGCGCCCGGCCGCCCTGGACAGGGCGCCGACGACGAGGGAGGCGCGGTGACGTCACGCCCGGTCAGGTCGGCGGCCGGCGCTTGGAACCTCATGTCCCCGTCTCCAGGTGTCCAGTCGCAGAGGAGAAGCTTCAGTCCGGGTCCGGGGTCGGGGCCGGGGCCGTCGGCTCGTCCTTCTGCCAGGCACCGACCCCGAGCTTCCCCGTCGTCCCCAGGTCCAGCTCCGGCACGACCGTCACCGGTGCGGCGCCGGGCTTCGCGTTCAGCTGGTACATGTTGCGCGCTTCCGCGCACACAGCGGGCCCGGCGGACGGGGCAGGCGGGCCGGCCGCACGCCCCGCGCATGCCGGGACCGTGTGGAGCAACGGCACCACTGCGTCACCGCATGACGCGCGGTGACGTGGCAGAGCTCCGGGAGCCCGGCCCCGAGGGGGCGTCCCCGGCCGCGGCGGGCCCGGGAGACGGGGATGACGACGGCCCCACCGGGCCGCCTGCCGGCTTCGAGCACATGTACTGGTTCCCGCTGCCGCCCATCTGCCTGGAACAAAGCCGGACCGGCAACGGTTGCACCGAATACCCGGGATACCCCACCGGGTATACGAGAGGAGAGCTGAACCCATGCCGACCGTCGAACTGACCAAGGACAACTTCGAGGAGATCGTCACCGATTCGGAGATCGCGCTGATCGACTTCTGGGCGGCCTGGTGCGGACCGTGCCGCATGTTCGGCCCCGTCTTCGAGAAGGCGGCCGAGCGCCACCCGGACATCCTCTTCGGCAAGGTCGACACCGAGGCACAGCCCGAACTCGCGGCGACCTTCCAGATCTCGTCCATCCCGACGCTCATGGCCGTCTGCGACCGGACCGTGCTGCACTCACAGCCGGGTGCCCTGCCGCCGCAGGCACTGGAGGAGCTCATCGGCAGGATCCGGGCCGTCGACATGGAGGACGTGCGCCGACAGGCCGCGGGCTCGACGGGAGCGCACTGACCTCCAGGGCGACCACGAAGCCTCCACGGGTGCGGGCGGCTGTACGGCAGATCGCCGAGACGGCCGCCGTGCCGCAGGTGTTCGTGAGGGCGGAGAAGACGCGGCCGCCCGTGACACCGGCCGAGCAGCCCACGCGCCGGCGCCGTCGGCCAGGGCGGTGGCGCACATGCCGCGCTCGGCGGCGTGCCGCACCTCCAGCCGGCGCCCGATCCGATGACCTGCGGGCGTCCGCACGTCGGTCACGGCCGACTCGCACAGAGCCGGGTACGGGCCTGGTCGACACCGACCCGAACCAGACATACAGGACCCGAAGGGGTATTTTTCGAGGAGTGATCGTGGAGTTGGAGTTGGAGCTCGAGGGTGCGGACCTGAAGGCCGTGCTGAACCGGCTGCGCCGGGCACAGGGTCAGATCTCCGGTGTGATCCGGATGATCGAGGAGGGACGCGACTGCGAGGACGTCGTCACGCAGCTCGCCGCCGCCTCGCGGGCACTGGACCGGGCCGGCTTCGCCATCATCGCCACCGGTCTGCAGAAGTGCGTGGCCGACATCGAGTCCGGCCGGACGAACGACGAGGACGCGAACGCGATGCGCGCCCGGCTGGAGAGGCTGTTCCTGTCGCTGGCGTAACAGACTTCACCACGGCACCCATCACCGGGCCGGAGGCGGTGACCGGGCGCCCATCGCGGTAGTACTCGAACCAGGGGCCGTGGACTCCGGCGATGCGTGGTCCGGTCACGAAAACGACGAACCCGCCGCCGTCCGGGCACATGGGGACGAGGATCGACCACACCACGCCACGGGATGCCATCTTCATCAACTTTCCTCCACAGCAGGACAGTTGTGGTCACCGAACCGTCCATCCCCAGCACTCTTCGGTCAACGGGCGCCACTCCTGAAGACCTCCGCCCGAACGCCGTGGGCGCGCGCCTACGGTGCGATCACCGGGCGGGACGGCGACGGCCGCCGCGCCCAGCCGACGATCAAGGGGAGGCAGCATGGCAAGTGTGGAAGTGTCGCTGAAGGAAATGATGGCCGCGGTCGAGGGGGCGCTGGGCGCGGCGGTCGTCGACTACACCAGTGGAATGGCCCTGGGGACCCTGGGCGGGGGCAAGGACCTGGATCTGACCATCGCCGCCGCGGGGAACACGGACGTCATCCGCGCCAAGGTGCGCACCATGGAACAGCTGGGCCTGCAGAGCCAGATCGAGGACGTGCTGATCACGCTCGGCAGTCAGTACCACCTGATCCGCCTGGTCACCGGACGCAACGGCAACGGCCTGTTCCTCTACCTCGTCCTGGACAAAGGCCGTTCGAACCTGGCGATGGCCCGTCACCAGCTCAAGCGCGTCGAGGAACAACTCGAGATCTAGGACTTTCCCGTGCCCTCGGCCTACGTGCGCCCGTGATGTGAAGACTTCTTCAAGTCACCACATCAGCATGACCCCAAATGGTGGATGCGCGCGGCCGGGGGCGCAAAGAATCGGCTGTGCAGGGCACATTCCGCGGCGGCGCCCTCCGGGGTGCCGTCGCACCTTCGGTCCATCCCCGACGCGGCAGGGAGCGAGCACTCATGCAGGTCCCCCTCTACCAGGCCAAGGCGGAGTTCTTCCGCATGCTCGGACACCCCGTGCGCATCAGGGTCCTGGAACTGCTCCAGCACGGTCCCGTGCCGGTGCGGGACCTTCTCGCCGACATCGAGATCGAGCCGTCCAGCCTCTCGCAGCAACTGGCCGTGCTGCGGCGGTCCGGCATCGTCGTGTCCATCCGGGAGGGGTCCACCGTCCGCTACGCGCTCGCCGGCGGCGACGTCGCCGAACTGCTGCGCGCGGCCCGGCGCATCCTCACCGAACTCCTGGTGGGCCAGAACGAACTGCTCGCCGAACTCCGGCAGACCGACGGCGGTCGCGCCGGCCCGGCCGTCGTGTCCACCGGCACCGGTCACCCGTAGCGGAAGAGCGGTTCGAGGCGACCCTCGGCGGCATACGACCGGCCGCCGTTACTCGAGGACCGCGAAGCCGTCCAGTTCGACCAGCGCCTGTTCGTCCCACAGGCGTACGACTCCCACGACCGCCATCGCCGGGTAGTTCCGGCCCGCCAACCGGCGCCAGCAGCGGCCGAGTTCGGGGGCGTGGGCGCGGTACGCGGCGAGGTCGGTGGCGTAGACCGTGACGCGGGCGAGGTCGGCGGGGGTGCCGCCGGCGGTGCGCAGGGCGGTGAGGAGGTTGGTGAGGGCGCGTTCGAACTGCGCGGGCAGGGTGTCGCCGACCACCTTGCCGTCGGCGTCCAATGCGGTCTGGCCGGCCAGGAACAGCAGGCGGGAGCCGGTGGCCACCACCGCGTGGGAGAAGCCCGTGGGCGGGGACAGTTCGGGCGGGTTGACGCGCTCGGCGGTCACGGGGCCTCCCCGGTGGTGTGCGGCTGGGCGTACAGCTCCCTGGCGATGATCTCCCGCTGGACCTCGCTCGCCCCCTCGTAGATGCGGGGTGCGCGCACCTCGCGGTAGAGGTGTTCGAGGAGGTGGCCGCGGGCCAGGGCACGTGCGCCGTGCAGTTGGACGGCGGTGTCGACGACGTACTGCGCGGTCTCGGTGGCGAGCAGTTTCGCCATGGCGGCGCGCCGGGGGACGTCCGGGGCGCCCTCGTCGTACGCCGTCGCCGCCGCGTACACCATCAGGCGGGCCGCCTCCGTGCGCAGGGCCATCTCGGCGACCTGGTGGGCGACCGTCTGGAGGTCCTTCAGCTTGCCGCCGAAGGCCTCCCGGCGGGCTGTGTGGACGAGGGTCGCGTCCAGTGCCGCATGCGCCATCCCCACGGCGAAGGCGCCCACGCTGGGGCGGAACAGGTTGAGCGTGCCCATGGCCACCCGGAAGCCGCCGTCCACCTCGCCGATCACGTCGTCCGCCGTGACGGGTACGCCGTCGAAGTCCAGCGCGCCGATGGGGTGCGGGGAGAGCATCTCCAGCGCGGTGCCGGTCAGGCCGGGGCGGTCGGCCGGGACCAGGAACGCGGTCACGCCACGGGAGCGGGCGCCCGGTGTCGTACGTGCGAAGACGGTGTGGAAGTCGGCCTCGGGGGCGTTGGAGATCCAGCGTTTCTGTCCACTGAGCCGCCAGCGAGTCCCCTCGGGCTCCGCCCGGAGGGTCAGCGCCGCCGCGTCCGAGCCCGCGTCCGGCTCGCTCAGGGCGAAGGCCGCCACCGCGGTGCCCTCGATCACCCGCGGCAGCCAGCGGGCGCGCTGGGCCGGGGTGCCGTGGGCATGCAGCGGGTGCGCGCCCAGGCCCTGGAGGGCGAGGGCCGTCTCGGCCTCGGTGCAGGCGTACGCGAGGGACTCCCTCATCAGGCACAGGTCCAGCGCGCCCGAGGTGAACAGGCGTGCCAGCAGGCCGAGTCGGCCGAGTTCCGTGAGCAGGGCGCGGTTGACGTGGCCCGGCTCGCCCTTGTCCGCGAGCGGGCGCAGCCGGTCGGCGGCCAGGGCGCGCAGTTCGGCGCACCGGGCGGCCTGTTCCGGTTCGAGCGAGAATGCGGGCATTCGCCGGTCCTCCCTGCGTCAGGGTCCTTCCGGGCAACCAGCCGGGACACAGCCACCGTATCGCGCACCGTTGACTGTCGTCACCAACGCGCTACGCTCCCTGTGCGAGCCCACCACGACGCCCACCACGGCAAGGGGGCGCACCGCCATGAACCCGAGCAGGACCGGCACCCGGCCGCCGACGGCCTCGGCCCACGTCGACACCTTCACGCGCGACCACCTCCCGCCCCCGGACCAGTGGCCCGAGCTCCGCTTCGACCTGCCCGAGCTGCGCTACCCCGACCGGCTGAACTGCGCCGCCGAGCTGCTGGACCACGCGGACGCCGGGCGCCCGGTGTTCCGTACCCCCGCCGGACGGGCCTGGACCTACGGCGATCTGCGCGCCCGCGTCGACCGCGTCGCCCACGTCCTCACCGGCGACCTCGGCATCGTCCCCGGCAACCGCGTCCTGCTGCGCGGCCCGACCACCCCCTGGCTGGCGGCCTGCTGGCTGGCCGTGCTGAAGGCCGGCGCGGTCGCCGTCACCGTGCTGGCCCAGCAGCGCCCGCACGAGCTGCGCACGATGTGCGAGATCGCCCGGGTCCGGCACGCGCTGTGCGACATCCGGTCCGTCGACGACCTGGCCAGGGCGGAGGTGCCCGGGCTCGCCGTCACGACGTACGGCGGTGACTCCTCCGACGACCTCCTGCGCCGCCCCGCGCCCGGCACGCCGTACCCGGCCGTGGACACCGCCGCCGACGACGTGGCGCTCATCGCGTTCACCTCGGGCACCACCGGGCGGCCCAAGGGCTGTGCGCACTTCCACCGGGACGTGCTGTCGATCGCCGACACCTTCTCGAAGCATGTGCTCAGGCCCCGCGCGGACGACGTCTTCGCGGGCAGTCCCCCGCTGGGGTTCACCTTCGGGCTCGGCGGGCTCGTCGTCTTCCCGATGCGTGCCGGCGCCTGCGCGCTGCTGCTCGAACAGGCCCATCCGCGGCAGCTGTTGGCCGCGGTCGCCGAGCACCGGGTGTCCGTGCTGTTCACCGCGCCCACCGCCTACCGCGCGATGCTCGACCGGCTCGACGCCTACGACGTCTCGTCGCTGCGGCGCTGCGTGTCCGCCGGGGAGAACCTGCCCGCGGCCACCTGGCACACCTGGCACGAGCGGACCGGGCTGCGGATCATCAACGGCATCGGCGCGACCGAACTGCTGCACATCTTCGTCTCGGCGGCCGACGACGACATCCGGCCCGGCACCACGGGCGTGCCCGTACCGGGGTGGCACGCGCGCGTGCAGGACGAGCACGGCGCCCCCGTGCCCGACGGGGAGCCCGGTCTGCTCGCCGTCCGAGGGCCGGTCGGCTGCCGCTACCTCGCCGATCCGCGGCAACGCGCGTACGTGCGGGGCGGCTGGAACGTCACCGGGGACACCTACGTCCGCGAGCCGGACGGCTACTTCCGCTATGTCGCCCGCGCCGACGACATGATCGTCTCGGCCGGGTACAACATCGCCGGACCGGAGGTCGAGGACGCGCTGCTGCGCCACCCGGACGTGGTGGAGGCGGCGGTCGTCGGGCGGCCCGACGAGGCCCGCGGACAGGTCGTGGTGGCCTACGCCGTGCTGCGGGAGGGCGCGCGGCGGGACGCGGAGGCGCTGCGCGCGTACGTCAAGTCCGAGCTGGTCCCGTACAAGTGCCCGCGCGAGGTCGTCTTCCTGGACGCGCTGCCGCGCACGGCCACCGGCAAGCTCCAGCGGTTCCGGCTGCGCGCGGACAGTGGTCCCCAGCGGCCACGGTGACCAGCAGTGATACCGACGGCCTAAGATGATCAACGTGTCCGACCAGCACGCGCAACACGCCCCGAGGTCCTTGATCGTCACGTTTTACGGCGCCTACGGCCGCTTCGCCCCCGGCCCGGTGCCCGTCGCCGAGCTCATCCGGTTACTGGCCGCCGTGGGGGTGGACGCGCCGTCCGTGCGCTCCTCGGTGTCCCGGCTCAAGCGGCGCGGGCTGCTGCTGCCGGCCCGGACGGCACAAGGCGCGGCGGGCTACGAACTCTCCGCCGAGGCAAGGCAGTTGCTGGAGGACGGCGACCGCCGTATCTACGCCACGGGGCAGCCCGGGGACGAGGGCTGGGTGCTGGCGGTGTTCTCCGTGCCTGAGTCCGAGCGCAACAAGCGGCACGTGCTGCGCTCCCGGCTGGCCGCGCTCGGCTTCGGCACGGCGGCGCCCGGTGTGTGGATCGCCCCGTCCCGGCTGTACGAGGAGACCCGGCACACGCTCCAGCGGCTGGATCTGGACCCGTACGTGGACTTCTTCCGCGGCGAGCACCTGGGCTTCACGCCGACCGCTCAGGCGGTCGGGCGGTGGTGGGACCTGGCGGCGATCGCCGAGCAGCACGAGGCGTTCCTGGACCGGCACGCGCGCGTGCTGCGCGCCTGGGAGCAGCGCGCGGACACCCCGCCCGAGGAGGCCTACCACGACTACCTCCTCGCCCTGGACTCCTGGCGCCACCTGCCCTACGCCGACCCTGGCCTGCCCGCCCGGCTGCTGCCCGCCGACTGGCCGGGCGCCCGTTCGGCCACCGTCTTCCGGGGGCTGCACGAGCGGCTGCGGGACGCGGGGGCCGAGTTCGTCGGGCCGTGACGCCGGTCAGCTCCCGAGTGTCAGGCGGGGCTTGGGTGCGTCCGTGCGGCCCGTCCGCGGGCGGCGGCTGCCCGCCCGGTAGGGGGCGGGCCACACGGCGGCGGGGCCCGTGTAGCCCTGCTCGGCGGCGGCGTGCAGTGTCCAGTGCGGGTCGTACAGGTGCGGGCGGGCCAGCGCGCACAGGTCCGTACGCCCGGCCAGGATCAGGGAGTTGACGTCGTCCCAGGAGGAGATCGCGCCGACCGCGATCACCGGGACGCCCGTCTCGTGCCGGATGCGGTCGGCGAACGGCGTCTGGTACGAGCGTCCGAACTCCGGCCGTTCCTCGGCCACCACCTGCCCGGTCGACACGTCGATCGCGTCGGCGCCGTGCGCGGCGAAGGCGCGCGCGATCTCCACGGCCTCCCCGTCGGTCGTACCGCCCTCGGCCCAGTCGGTGGCGGAGACACGTACGGTCATCGGGCGCTCCTCGGGCCACGCTCCGCGCACGGCGTCGAAGACCTCCAGCGGGAAGCGCAGCCGTTTCTCCAACGAGCCGCCGTAGGCGTCGGTGCGGTGGTTGGTGAGCGGGGAGAGGAAACCGGAGAGCAGGTAGCCGTGGGCGCAGTGCAGTTCGAGCAGGTCGAAGCCGGCCCGGGCGGCCCTCAGGGCGGCGCCGGTGAACTGTTCGCGGATGTCGGTGAGTTGGGCGCGGGAGAGCTCTCGGGGAGTCTGGCTGCCCGGTGTGTACGGCAGCGGGGAGGCGGCCACCAGCGGCCAGTTGCCGTGCGGCAGCGGCTCGTCCATGCCCTCCCACATCAGCCTGGTCGAACCCTTGCGCCCGCTGTGGCCGAGCTGCACGCCGATCGCGGTGCCCGGTGCCTGCCGGTGCACGAAGTCGGTGATCCGCCGCCAGGCCTCGGCCTGCTTCCCGGACCACAGGCCGGTGCAGCCCGGGGTGATCCGGCCCTCGGGGCTGACGCACACCATCTCGGTCATCACCAGGCCCGCGCCGCCCAGCGCCCGGGCGCCCAGGTGGACGAGGTGGAAGTCGCCGGGGACGCCGTCGACCGCGGAGTACATGTCCATGGGGGACACCACGACCCGGTTGCGCAGGGTCAGTCCGCGCAGCCGGAACGGGGTGAACATCGGCGGTGTGCCGGGCGGGCAGCCGAACTCGCGCTCCACGGCCTCGGTGAAGCGGGGGTCGCGCAGCCTGAGGTTGTCGTGGGTGACGCGGCGGCTGCGGGTGAGCAGGTTGAAGGCGAACTGGCGGGGCGGCTGGTCGAGATGAAGACCCAGATTCTCGAACCACTCCAGGCTGGCCCGCGCGGCCCGCTGGGTGGACGCGACGACCGGCCTGCGCTCCTCCTCGTACGCCGTCAGGGCCTCCGCGAGCGAAGGCCGCTCCTCCAGGCAGGCGGCCAGCGCGAGGGCGTCCTCGACGGCGAGCTTGGTGCCGGAGCCGATGGAGAAGTGGGCGGTGTGGGCGGCGTCGCCGAGCAGCACCAGGTTGCCGTGCGACCAGCGCTCATTGACGACCGTGCGGAAGGTGGTCCACGTGGACTTGTTGGACCTGAGCGGCCGTCCGCCGAGCGCGTCCGCGAAGATCTTGGCGCAGTGCTCGACCGACGCCTGCTCGTCCATGTCCGCGAAACCCGCCGCTTGCCATACCTCCTCGCGCATCTCGACGATCACGGTCGAGGAGCATTCGTCCCGCGGTCCGAAGGGCCTCGTCGAGGGGTGGTGGTCGGGCGACGGGCGGGAATAGGGGTAGCCGTGCAGCTGCATCACGCCGTGCTCGGTCTCGGCGATCTCGAAGCGGAAGGCGTCGAAGGCAAAGTCGGCGGCGAGCCAGATGTAGCGGCAGCGGTGGCCGGTCACCCGGGGGCGGAAGACGTCGGCGTACGCCTCGCGGGTGGTGCTGTGCACGCCGTCGGCGGCGACGACCAGGTCGTACGCCCGTGACAGGCGGTCCGGGAGCGGGGCCGGCGTGCGGAAGCGCAGCTCGACGCCGAGGGAGCGGCAGCGCTCGTGCAGGATCTGGAGGAGCCGGCGCCTGCCGAGCGCGGCGAAGCCGTGGCCGCCGGAGGTGTGCCGGGTGCCGCGGTGCACGATGTCGATGTCGTCCCAGCGCACGAACTCCCCGCGCAGGGCCTCGTACACCGCCGGGTCGGCGTGCTCGATCCCGCCGAGGGTCTCGTCGGAGAGCACGACGCCGAAGCCGAAGGTGTCGTCGGGCGCGTTGCGTTCCCAGACGGTGATCTCGCGGGCCGGGTCGAGCCGCTTGAGCAGGGCGGCGGCGTACAGGCCGCCGGGTCCGCCGCCGATGACCGCGACCCGCATGGCGCCGGTCACCGTCTCCTCACCTCCCCCGCCACTTCGGCGGGCGCTTCTCGGTGAAGGCCGCGTGGAACTCGGCGTAGTCCTCACCGTTCATCAGCAGGGCCTGGGTGGAGGCGTCCAGCTCGACGGCGGCGGACAGGGGCATGTCCAGTTCGGCGGTGAGCAGGGCCTTGGTCTGGGCGTGGGCGAGGGCGGGGCCGTCGGCCAGGCGGCGGGCGAGGGTCCGGGCGGCCTCGTCGGCGCGGCCCTCGTCGGTGAGGTGGCTGATCAGGCCGATCCGCTCGGCCTCGGGCGCGCGCACCGGCTCGCCGAGCATCAGCAGCCGGGTGGCGTGGCCGAGGCCGACGACGCGGGGCAGCAGGTAGGCGGCGCCCATGTCGCCGCCGGACAGGCCGACGCGGGTGAAGAGGAAGGCGAAGCGGGCGGTGGGGTCCGCGACCCGGAAGTCCGCCGCCAGGGCCAGGACCGCGCCGGCTCCGGCCGCCACCCCGTGCACCGCCGCGATCACCGGGAACGGGCACTCCCGTACGGCCCGTACGACCTGCCCGGTCATCCGGTTGAAGTCCATCAGCTCGGATGTGTCCATGCCCAGCGTGGCGCCGATGATCTCGTCCACGTCGCCGCCGGAGCAGAAGCCGCGTCCCTCCCCGGCCAGCACCAGGGCGCGCACGGCCCGCTCGCGGGACAGCTCGGCGAGCAGGTCGCGCAGGTCGGCGTAGGCGCCGAAGGTGAGCGCGTTCAGCCGGTCGGGGCGGGCGAGGGTGACCGTGGCGACGCCGTCGGCGTGCTCGACGCGCAGATGGCGCCAGTCGGAGGTGCGGGCTGCGGAGCCGGTGAAGGGACTCATGGCGGACGGCCTCCTCGGGGACTGCCACGACCTGTGCCTCGCTGAGTTCTCCCCACCGAAGCTATCACTCATTCATGACTGTCGTCACGGGTGCGCGATAGCACTCATGGCGACGCGGACGGCCCCCGTCGCTTCGTCACGGCTCGTCGACAGCGCGGTAACGACGGGAGGAGGGCAGGGGAGGCCGGTCGTCCGCCCGGGTAGGCCGACCCGTACCATTCCCTCGTCGAAAGCAGGACAGCCTGATGACGATCACCGGGACGCCCTGCGCCACGAACGGACCCACGGTGCACGAACCCCCCTCCGCCCACCCGTCACCCGGCCACCGCCCCTCGTCGGGGCACTACGTGCCGCCCCTTCCGCCTGCCTCCTGGCGCGTCGCGCTGCCGCACACGGCCGCCGCCGTGCCCGTCGCCCGCGCCCTGGTCCGTACGGCGCTGGCCGAGCTGGAGCACACGGCCGACGGCGACACGGCGGAGCTGCTGACCGCGGAGCTGGTGGCGAACGCCGTGGAGCACACCGCGGGCCGGGGCCCGATAGAGCTGGTGGTGGAGCTGCTGCCGACCGGCTGTCACGTCGAGGTGCACGACCCGGACCCGGCCCCGCCCGGCGGTCTGACGCGCCCCTGCCTGACGGCACCGGACCCCTGGCAGGAGAACGGGCGCGGCCTGCTGCTGATCCGCGCCCTCAGCTCCGCCTGCGGGCACCGCCCGACCGCGTCGGGCAAGGCGGTGTGGTTCAGGCTGGCTGCGATTCCGGCGCCTCGGCCGCGTCCGGCGTGACGTCCGCCCGCCGCGCCGCGAGCCGGGAGTGGCGGCGCCCGTAGCCGACGTACAGCAGCAGCCCGGCCGCGAGGAAGGCGGCGAACTGGAGCCAGGTCGTCCAGCCCGTCTCGTACATCAGGTACAGGCAGCAGCCGACGCCGAGCAGCGGCAGCACCGGGTAGAGCGGCACCCGGAAGCTGCGGGCGAGGCCCGGCTCGCGGCGGCGCAGCGCGATCACGGCGATGTTGACGACGGCCATGACGGCGAGCGTGCCGATGGTGCACAGGCTGACCACGACGTCCAGCGTCGCGAAGGCGGCGGGGACGGCGAAGACGACGCCGACGATCAGGGTTCCGGCGACGGGCACCGAGGTGCGCGGCGAGACCTTCTGCAGGACGCGCGGGACGAGCCCGTCGCGGGACATCGACATCAGGATGCGGGACTGGGCGTACGTCACCGTCAGCACCACGGAGGCGATGGCGACGACCGCGCCGAAGGCGATCACCGTGCCGCCGACCGAGGAGCCGGTCACCGTGTTGACGACGTAGGACAGGGCGGCGGGCCGGCCTCCGACCTGGTGGCCGCCGATGGCGCCGATCGCGGCGAGGGCGACCGCGCAGTACAGCAGGGTGACCAGGCCGATGCAGACGAGGATCGCGACGGGGATGTCCCGGCGCGGGTTCCTGGCCTCCTCGCCGGCCGTGGTGATCGCGTCGAAGCCGATGTAGGAGAAGAACGCGGCCGTGGTGCCGGCGCCGATGCCGCCGAGGCCGGCCGGGGAGAACGGGGTGAGGTTGCCGTGCTGGAAGGCGGTGAAGCCGATGGCGCAGAAGGCGACGAGGACGGCGATCTTGAGCACGGCCATGACGGCGGTCGCCCGGGCGCTCTCGCGCACCCCGCGCACCAGCAGGACGCAGGCCATGGCAATGACGGCGACGGCCGGGACGTTCACGACGCCGCCGTCGCCCGGTCCGGCGGAGAGGGCGGCCGGGAGCTGCCATCCGGTGAGGCTGTGCAGCAGCTCGTTGACGTACTGGCTCCAGCCGACGGCGACCGCGGAGATGGAGATGCCGTACTCCAGCAGCAGGCACCAGCCGACCAGGAAGGCGGTGGTCTCGCCGAGGCCGGCGTAGGCGAAGGAGTACGAGGATCCGGCGACGGGGATCGCGCCGCCGAGCTCGGCGAAGGAGAAGGCGGTGAACACGCAGGTGATCGCGGCCAGGACGAAGGAGACGACGACGGCGGGACCGGCCTGGGCGACCGAGTCGGACAGGCCGACGAAGATGCCGGTGCCGACGATGGCTCCGATGCCGAAGCAGACGAGCTGGAACAGGCCCATCGTGCGCTTGAGGCCGTGCCCCGCGCGGTCGGCGCCGGATTCGGCGACGAGGAGGGCCGGGGACTTGATGCGGGGGGCGGACATGCGGGGGTGGTGCTCGTTTCTGGTGGTGCGGGGCGACCGTGGGGTGACCAGGGGTCGCGCTACGGCGGCGGAGCGGGTGGTTCCGGCACCGTTTGTCAGGGTAAGGCCGGTCAGGTCAGAGTGGCGACCATGATCGCCTTGATGGTGTGCAGCCGGTTCTCCGCCTCGTCGAAGACGACCGAGTGGGCCGACTCGAACACCTCGTCGGTCACCTCCAGCGACCGCAGGCCGTACCGCTCGTGGATCTCGCGGCCGACCTCGGTGCCGAGGTCGTGGAAGGCGGGCAGGCAGTGCAGGAACTTCACGTCCGGGTTGCCGGTGGCGCGCAGGACGTCCATCGTCACGGCGTACGGGGCGAGGGCCTCGATCCGCTCGGCCCACACCTCCTGGGGCTCCCCCATGGACACCCAGACGTCGGTGGCCACGAAGTCGGCACCGCGCACGCCGTCGTCCAGGGACTCGGTGAGGGTGATGCGCGCACCGCTGGAGGCGGCCAGCCCGCGGGCCCGGTCGACGATCTCCTGGGCCGGCCAGTACGTCTTGGGGGCGACCAGGCGCACGTCCATGCCGAGCAGGGCGCCGGTGACCAGGTAGGAGTTGCCCATGTTGAAGCGGGCGTCGCCGAGGTAGGCGAAAGCGGTCTCCGCCGGCGGCTTGGCGCTGTGCTCGGTCATGGTGAGCACGTCGGCGAGCATCTGGGTGGGGTGCCAGTCGTCGGTGAGCCCGTTGTAGACGGGGACGCCGGCGTGCGCGGCGAGCTCCTCGACGGTGTCCTGACTGTCGCCCCGGTACTCGATCGCGTCGAACATCCGGCCGAGGACGCGGGCGGTGTCCTTGACGGACTCCTTGTGCCCGATCTGCGATCCGGACGGGTCGAGATACGTCGTCGAGGCACCCTGGTCGGCGGCGGCGACCTCGAACGCACAACGGGTGCGCGTCGAGGTCTTCTCGAAGATCAGCGCGATGTTCTTCCCGCGCAGGTACGGCGTCTCGGTCCCGGCCTTCTTGGCGGCCTTCAACTCGGCGGCCAGCTCGACCAGACCGCGGAACTCCTCCCGGGTGAAGTCCAGCTCCTTGAGGAAGTGTCGGCCGGTGAGACCGGTCGGGACATGCACCATCGGAGAACTCCTGGGGACGGCGGACGAACACGGGACCATGCAAGTCTATACGATGCTCCACATTTATATACACACGGCGTCTCGTGTCCGGCGCGGTGGCAGGGCCTGTCGGGCAGCACTCATCCGAGGAACGGGAGCAGGACGAGCAGACCGAGCAGCAGGGCCAGGGCGGGGCCCATCGGCAGGCCTCGACCGCGGGGCGGGCTCTGCTCGGTGGGACGCAGTTCCGGATGGGCGTGCAGCGCGGCGAGCTCCTCGAACATCCGTGTGTACGGCAGGCGCAGCCCCAGCCGGCGTGCGGCCCAGTGCCAGGCGGGGAGGGACAGCTGCCAGGGGTCTTCACCGCGCACCCGGACCTCGACCGAGCCGTAGGCCGTGTACCGGACCGCCCGCAGCCGCTCCCACGGCACGTGCCGCACCTTCCAGACTCCGGTCAGCCACAGTCCCGCGCTGTCCGCGGTGATCCGCCAGTTGAGCAGGACGGCCGCCGGGCCGATCAGGAAGATCAGCCCGAACCGGAAGAGGTTGTCCCAGCGGAAGCCGTCCGCCGCCACCGCGTCGACGGCCAGCTCGATCCCGCTCACCATGCCCGCGGTGAGCGCCAGCCCGTAGATCCTGGCCACCCGGCCCGCTCCCCAGCGCATCGGCCGACCGGTGGGTTTCAGGGCCGCGGCCACCTCTGCCACGCGGTCGTCCGGCGGCAGCTCCGCGCCGGCGGACTCTCCTTCCGCGGCGGGCTTCGGGCCGTGCCCCATGCGGCCACGGCCCGTACCGGGCAGGCGGACCGGACCGACGGTGCGTGTCACCACCGGGTCCCCGTCGCTTCCGGCGGCGAGGAAGACCAGCTCGCCGCCTTCGTACGGGGCACCGAACACGACCGCCTCGTACAGCCGCGTGTCGAAGGCCCGGTCGTCGTCCCCGCCCTCGTCCTCGTCCTCGTCCTCTTCGGTGTGTTCGGCGTGCTTCCCCTCGTCGGGCAGCACCCTTGCGCAGTGACAGCTGAACAGGGGCGTGCGTCCGGAGGGGTCGTCGGTGGCGTGGATCCAGCTCCGTCCGTCACGGTCGACGCGCTCCAGCACCCGCAGGGCCGGCACCGGACCGCGGCGCAGCGCCGCACCGCGGCGGTACGCCAGGACGCCCGTCGTGAGCAGCGAGATCCCCGGCAGTCCGGCGGCCAGCGCCAGCAACTGCCAGGCCCAGGGGTCGTACGGCTCGGCGGCCAGACGCCGCCACGGCCCGTCCTCCAGCACCGTCAGCGTGGTGCCGACGGGGTAGTCCTCGGGGAACTCCGCGTCGACGGTGACGCTCCGCGCGTCGTCGGTGCGCAGCCGCACCGACGCGTCGTACCGGCCGGTCACCTCGGCCGTGACGCGCTCGGCCCCGGCGGCTCTCCGCTCGTCCGCGCGCACACCGCTCAGGCCCTGCCCGACCGCGCTCCCGGCCACGGCGCACAACACGGCACCCGCCGCGAGGAGGAACACCCCGCGCCGCAGCGGGCCGGCGGGCTCGGGCAGCCGGTGCCGCACCCCGGCGGCGGACTCGGCGAGTCGCCGTTGCCCGCGCCG
>NZ_QFDQ01000084.1 GCF_003270085.1 Streptomyces triticisoli
GCCACCGACCTGGACCCCGACCAGCGCGCCTTCGTCGAGGCCCTCCACCCGCTCAACGCCGCGAGCCTGTACATGCCGGTCGAAGAGCCCACCGACGGCAACCTCACGGAGTACACGGCGTGGGCCCGGCTCAATGTCGGGGCCGTCCGGGACACCGTGAGCAACCTGAAGCGGATCGACCCGCCCGCCGGTGACCGCTCCGCCGCGGACGCCGTGGTGCGGCAGCTTCAGGTCACCGGCCTCTCGTGGGACATCCGAAGTACGGCAGCTCGCCGTCACCGTCGACCGTTGGTGGCTTGAGATCGCCGCGTTCATCGACACCGGACACAGCAACGCCAAGCGAGCGAAGGCATCAACCGCGTGATCAAACTCATCGCCCGCAACGCGTTCGGCTTCCGCAACGCCGACAGCCAGCGGCTACGCACACGCTGCGTCACCACCCGCCGAGCCCGCGGACACCTCCGCACCGCTCAACTTTGAAGACCCGTCATACGCACACCGGCAAGTACGGCGCGCTCATCGTCAAGGACATGCCGCCGGCGAAGCACCATGCTGGTGCCCAGCCATAGAGCTCCAGTCCAAAGATCAGGACAGCAGGGGAATCTTCGTGTTGAAACGTATCGGCGCACTCGCGGCTACCGCGGCTCTGATGTGGCAAGCCTGTTCCAGGCCGAACCTCCACAGGAACGTCGCCGCCGGCCGCGGACACGCTTGCGCCGACCGCCTGCTTTCGGTACGGGCGGCCCCGCGTGCTGTTTGGAAGTGACCATGAAGAAAACCAGACTGAAAGAGCGAGGGATCATGCCTGCACTCAACAGGATTGCTGCCGCCACCGTTGCGGCTGCTGCTCTCGGCGCTGCCTCCATCTCGACCGCGCCTGCTGCCTATGCCGCCACCGCGCCTGCGTGTGTCGTGCGCTCTGTGCACAATGACGCCAATGGCTTCAGCGTGTTCCTGGTCAACAAGTGCACCAAGACCATGAAGGTGCAGGTCATCGTGGACTGGGCTCCCGACAGTCCCTGCTACACCATCCCCGTCGGTGGCGAGAGGTATTACCGGTACGACGGGCTCCTCGGATTTTACAACAGCACTGCCGTGTGCTGACGTATTTGTCCCGCATGTCTCGAAGCCGCTGAGCGGCAGCTGCTCCCGGCCCTCGCCAGACGGCACCTGTTCCCGGCCAGGCTGATGGCCCGGTGGCAGCAGGCGCTGTGGACACCTGCAAGAACCGCCAATCGGTCCGAACCATAAAGGTGGACCGCCGACCGGTGTTGGTGGCCGGTCGGCGGTCCACCTTCCCGGCCCCTTACACGTCCGGGTGAGACAGCGACCGCAGTCTCCCGCCGACCACCAGCAGTCCTCGTTCGGCCGCCGCGATCCCGGCGTCACCCGCCACTGCCTTTCCCTGTACCCCCGTGGTCCACAAGGACACGTCCGAGCGGAGCGTCTCGCGCGCCTCCAGCTCCATTGCGTGGCAGCACCTTGGTCACCTGGGCTTCCGGCACGAACACCGCACCGCGATCCCGGGCCCGACCGCAGCGAAGGAGA
>NZ_QFDQ01000085.1 GCF_003270085.1 Streptomyces triticisoli
CCCCACGGCCACGCCACCACCCCACGGCCACGCCACCACCCCACGGCCACACCAACCCACCCCCACACCCCGACCCAACCCCCCTCACCGCCCCCTCGACAGCGCCGCCCGGATCTCTTCGATCATGTAGGTCGGGCGGTGGAAGATGTCCTCGGCGGTGAAGCGGAGGAGGTTGCGGATCTCGGGGCACTGGAGGATCTGGTTGTAGCGGGCGACGTCCTGACGGTGGGAGTTGCGGGTGCCGTGGTAGGCGTAGCCCTCGATCTCGACCGCCAGGCCCGCCGCACGGAAGAGGAAGTCGAGACGTACTCGGCGTCCGGCCGGGGTGATGAGTTCGGCCTGTGACTCGGGGTGGAGGCCGGCGTCGTGCAGGCGCAGTCGGGCGATCGTCTCGGCCGGCGAACCGGCGTGCGGGTCGCACAGCCGCAGCCAGGTGTTCGCCCGAGCCGTGCCCCGGGAGCCCGCTTTCGCTCCCAGCGTGGCCGCGATCGCGGTGACGTCGGTGAGTGGTGGACGACGGACGCCGTCCACCGTCCGGTACCCGAGTGCGGAGTCCACGGCGACGATCGCGTCGTCCCTCGGGCCGGTCCGGAGGAGATCGGTGAGGGTGCGGCGCACGCCGGTGAGCCGGAGGCCGTGCCGGACCTCGGCCACCTCGGCCGGTTCCACGTGCATGCGGTGCACCCGTACGCCCGTCTCACTGCTGCGCACGGTGCGCCCGGAGTCGATGAATTCCAAGGACGCCCCGGCACCCCCGCCCAGCGTCTCGATCCGCCAGAGCGCCGCCGCCGAGCGGTGGCTGGCGACGAGCTGTGGCCTGACGAGCTGCACCGCCCGCAGTCGCGTGGCGAGTTCCGGGGTGCTCCCCGGCTCCGCCCAGGCACCGGCGTACAGCCGGATCCAGCCCTGCTCCCGAAGCTCCCGCGTCAGGGTGCGCCGGGGCCAGCCCGCGTCGAAGGCGCGCGAGGTGAGCAGGACGCCTCCGTCGAGCAGTTCCCGTAACGGTTTCCGTTCCACACCGCAAAGATCGCAGGAATCTGCGAGGCCTCACGTGTCCTGTGGACAACTGTGGACAACCGGGCCCGGCTCTCCCCGAGGAGCGACCCGGTCAGCCCTTCAGGGAGGTGAGGAAGGAGTCCCAGGCGGGGGTTCGGAAGAGGAGTACGGGTCCGCATGCCGCGCTCTTCGAGTCGCGGACGGGGATGACGCCGGGGAGGCCAGAGGCGACCTCGACACACTCGCCGCCGGTGCCGTTGCTGTAGCTGCTCTTGTGCCAGTGGGCGGCGCTCAAGTCAGTTTCGTGGCTTGCCATGTCGATACTCCTCTGCCGCAGCCTCGATCATCGCAAGGGTCACCTCAGGCGGCAGTGCGGCGGCCCTGAGCAGATCGTACGACTCCCGGTACTGCTTCACGAGCGGTGGATAGTCGATGAGTTGGCCGCTGTGCAATGCCTCGGTGTACACCACGGGAGGGGCGTCGGCGAAGGTCATGATCCTGGTCGTGCCCATCATGAATGGGTGGACAGCCGAGGTTTGCGGAACGATCTGCAGAAGGGAGTGAGTGGTCCTGACTACCTGCGCGATGTGCTCCAGCAGCTCCGCCATCTGCTCACCGGGGAGTACAGGACGGCGGATCAGCGACTCGTCCAGGATCGCCCAGAACTTCGGCGGGTTCTCCGCGTCGAAGAGCGCCGCCCGCGCCCTCCGGGCGGACACCTTCTCCTCGACCTCCTCGTCCGAGGCCCGGGGCATGGCCGCACGGACGATCACCCGTGTGTAGGGCGCTGTCTGGAGCAGGCCGGGCACGATCATCGGCGCCCAGTCCTCGATCGTCTCCGCGTGCTGCTCCATCTCCGCGACGTCCGTGAAGTACTCGGCGTGCCCGGACTGCCGTGCCTTGCGGGCGTCTTCGCAACGCCGCTTGAAAAAGCCGTCCGTCTTCAGCACGTTGTCGACGTGCCGGGCCAGGTCCAGCGGCATGCGCCGCTCGCCGCGCTCGATCTGGCTCAGGAACGGGACGCCGCGAAAGCTTCCCTCCGCCAGTTGTTCGAGGGTGAGGCCCGCCAGTTCCCGCTTGTAGCGCAACTCCGCGCCGTAGAAGGAAGGGACGTTCGCCGACGCGTCGGGGTCCTTGCGTGGGGGCACAACACATCACCGCCGTTTGCCAGTTGCGCTTGCGTAGCCGAAAGCCCTTCTACGTTACGCAAAACGACGTCACTGTGTGACTGATTCATCACAGAGCGCACGGAAGGTGTACGTCGATGCAGCCGCCCCACGCCCAAGCCCAAGCCCAAGCCCACGCCCAAGCCCAAGCCCACACCCAGGACCCCGACCGTCCGACGCCGTACGACATGACTCTCTGCGTCGAGGAGCTGCGCGACGCGCTCGCCGCGCACGGGATCACGCTGCCCTCGCTGCGTGTGGACCTGCCGAGCTTCGCGGCGGCGTACCGGCCGCCGGCCGGTCTGATCGCGCTCGGCAACTGCAACACCGCCACGGCGCGGAAACTGGCGGAGGTCGTCCGGAAGGCGGCCGGGCATTGAACGCGCCTGCTCTGCCGCGTCTCCAACTCGAACTGCTCGCCGTCCCCGAGGCCGTGCCCAAGCTGCGCGGGGCCGTACGCGAGTTCCTGGGGGGACCGTGTCCCGATGTCGGCCTCTGCGTGACGGAACTGGTCGGCAATGTCATCCGGCACGTGGGGGAGGGCGCCCCGGTACGGGTACGCGTCGCACGGGTGGGCGGCCGGATTCGGATCGAGGTCACTGACCCCGATCCACGTGCACTCCCCGTCCTCGTGCACGCGACCGACGACGACGAGTCCGGCCGGGGCCTGTCCATCCTGGACGCCGTGGCGCTGCGGTGGGGTGTGGAACAGGAGGGGGAGGCGGGCAAGACGGTGTGGTGCGAGCTGGATGCCGGCGGTACGGACTCCGGCGGTGACCGACGGGAACTCCGTCCCTGACACACTTCGGCCGCGGCGGCTCCCCCTCGGTGCCGCCGCGGCCGATCCCGTGTGGAGATGGGTCGGTTCAGGCCTTCTCGTCCGTGGCGTGGACGTTGTCCGGCGTGGCCGTGCCGGTGTTGTCGGCGGTCGGCTTCAGCGGTTCGCTGGTGGCGTGCACGTTCTTGATGGTGACCGGCTCGCTCGTGGCGTGCACGTTGTTCGTGGAGGCATCGCCGGCCGGCTCGTCCGTGGCGTGCACGTTGTCGGTCGTGTTCTGGTCGCTCATCTCGCTGGCTCCCCTGCAGTGTTGTGCGATGGATGGGCGGGATCCGCCCGGCAACTCCCCCGTGGGCTGCCGGGCGGACCTCGCTGGGCCGGTTCACCTTAGAGGGGCCCACCGGCGTCGTTCCGTCTGCCCCCCGACACGACGGCTCGACACAGTCGAGAGTGCCGGACGGCGATAAACGAACGATGAACGCGCGTGCCCGGTGGGGCCGTGCCCTGCTGTCAGCCCACGGCGGCCGGCTGCAACAGCCGCCTGACCTCCCCTGCTTCGGGTGCCGACAGGCACTCGAAGATCTCGAGTGCCTTGGTCCAGCACACCTGGGCCCGGTCGATCTGGCCGATGCCGTGGAGAGCCCGGCCGAGCACGGTGAGAACATTGCCGCGGCGCCACTCACCGCCGATGCCCCGCAACAGCGTCAGTGCGCTCTCGGCGTTCACCGCAGCCCTGGCCGGTCGACGGGCAGCAAGGTCGAGCTCGGCCAGCCGGAACAGGGTCATGCCCTCCCACAGGCGCTGACGGCTGTCCCGGAACACCTGAAGAGCCTGGTCCAGGCACTCGGTGGCTTCCGGCAGCCTTCCGCTCTGGGTGAGGGCGAGGCCCAGCGCGTACCGGCCGTTGGCCCCCTTCAGGGCATGCCCCATGTCGTCGTACATCGCCGTACCCTGCCGGGCCAGCGTCACCGCGCTCTCCGTACGCCCTGTTGCCAGGTGGATGCGGGACAGGTTGCACAGGGCGCTCGCCTCACCGGGGCGGTCACCGAGGGCCCGGAAGCTCTCGATGGCGTGGGTGAAGTGTTCCTCGCCCTCCTCGTGCCGACTCTGGTACAGCGCGACCACACCGCTGATGTTGGACGACCAGCAGGCAGTGAGCGGGTCGTCGGCCTTGCGTGCCAACTCGGTCGCCCTCTCCGCCTCCTGGAGAGCGACGTCGAACCTGCTGCCGGAGATGTGGTGCACGAAGGCCAGGGTCGTCAGCGCCCGCGTAGCCGTCCGGACGTCCCCGGCTTTCTGCGCAGCGTCGTGCAGCAATTCGGCGACTGCCTCGTACTCCTTGGAGTTGGCGCCGGACTCCGCCAGGTCGACCGCCGCCCACAGGACGTCCACGGCACGTCGCAGCATCCCCGGCTGCTGGGCGGACTGGCGTACACACGCCAGCAAGGAGACGGCCTCGGAGTACAGCCAGTCCTGTGCCGCGTGCCGGTCCGAGAAGGTGAGCCCCGCGTACTCCGCGCGCTCCAGGTGGTCCACCAGGCGGTCTCCGGGACGTTCGATCAGGTAGACGCCGGCGACGGTCGCCAGATAGAAGTCCAGCAGCCGCGACATCGCCGCCTCCCGCTCGCTCGGCGGGTGTTCGTCCCGTTCCGCGCACGCGCGGGCGTAGAGGCGGACCAGGTCGTGGAAGCGGTAGCGGCCGGGAGCCGCGGATTCGAGCAGAGACGTGTCGACCAGGGACTCCAGGAGGTCCTCCGTGTCCTCCACCGGGAAGTCGAGGACCGCCGCCGCGGCGGCCAGGGAGATGTCCGGGCCATCGGCCAGGCCCAGCAGGCGGAAGGCGCGGGCCTGGGCCGGCTCCAGCTGGCCGTAGCCCAGTTCGAAGGTGGCCTTGACCGCCAGGTCGCCCGCCTGGAGTTCGTCCAGGCGCCGCCGCTCGTCGGCGAGTTTCGCCGCCAGGACCGAGACCGTCCAGGTGCGGCGGGCGGCCAGCCGGGACGCCGCGATGCGGATGGCCAGGGGGAGGAAGCCGCAGGCGGCGACCACGTCGAGCGCCGCCTCGCGCTCGCTTGCCACCCGTTCCTCGCCCACGATCCTCGTGAAGAGCTGCAGGGCCTCCTCCGGGCTCATCACGTCCAGGTCCACCAGGTGCGCCCCCGCCAGGTCCACCATCCGCACCCGGGACGTCACCAGCGCCGCGCAGCCCTCCGTGCCCGGAAGCAACGGCCTCACCTGGGCCGCGTCCCGCGCGTTGTCCAGCAGGACCAGGACCCGGCGGCCGTCCAGGACCGAGCGGTACAGCGCCGCCCGCTCCTCCAGCGAGTCGGGGACGGCCGCGTCCGGCGTGCCCAGCGCGCGCAGGAACGACCCCAGCACCGTCTCCGGTTCGGCCGCCCTCGGTCCGGCGCCCTGCAGGTCGACGTACAGCTGGCCGTCCGGGAAGGCGGCCCGCGCCTGGTGGGCCACGTGGACGGCGAGCGTCGTCTTGCCCACGCCGCCGATCCCGGCCAGCGCCGACACGGCCATCACCCGGCCCTCGGCGGAGGCCAGCACCTCGCTCAGCTCGGCCACGAAGGAGGTGCGGCCCGTGAAGTCGGGGACTGTGGCCGGAAGTTGAGCAGGGCGGACGGGCGCCGCCGCCGGTTCGGTCACCGGGGAGGACGGTTCGGCGAGGGCCGGGTCGGCCTGGAGGATGCGCTGTTGCAGTTCGCGCAGCTCGGGGCGGGGATCCACGCCCAGCTCGTCCGCCAGCAGGCGTCTGGTGTCGGCGTACACCGCCAGCGCCTCGGCCTGCCGGCCGCTGCGGTACAGCGCCAGCATCAGCAGCTCGCGCAGGCGTTCGCGCAGCGGGTGCGCCGCCGTCAGCGCCGTCAGCTCCGAGACGGCCTCCGCGTGGCAGCCCTGTTCGAGGTCCATGTCCAGCCGGGATTCGAGGAGTTGGAGCCGCCACTCCTCCAGGCGGACGCGCTGCGCCTCCGCATACGGGCCCGGCACCCCGGCCAGCGCCTCCCCGTCCCACAGGGCGAGCGCCCGCCCCAGCACCTCCCGCGCCCGGCACAGGTCCCCGGCCGACCGGGCCTTCTCGGCCCGGGCCGCCCACTCCTGCGCCGCCGTCAGGTCCAGCGCGCCCTCGCTCAGCCCCCGCACGGCGTATCCGCCGGACTCGCTGACCAGCACACCGGCGCCCAGGACCTTCCGCAGCCGGGAGGCGTACGTCCGTACCGCCGCCAGCGCCTGCGACGGCGGCTCCTCGCCCCACAGGGCGTCGATCAGCTCGGCCGCGGTCGCGGTACGGCCCTCGCGCAGCAACAGCGCGGCCAGCAGGGCGCGTTGCTGCGGGGATCCGGTGGCCAGCGGCTCCTGTCCGCGCCAGGCGCGCACCGGTCCGAGTAGGCCGAAGCGCAGCGTCGCCGACTGCTCGGGACCCCCCTGCTCCGGTACTCGCGGTACACCGTCCATCGCTGCCCCCTGGCCCCTGCCGAACCGTTCTCAACCGAGAGGCCAGTTTGCCTTGTTCATGGCAGATGCGTCAGCTCCCGGAGGCGGCGATCACAGGCCGCCGCGGTCCGCGTCACAAGGTCCGCACATCCTCTCCGCACGCTCTCTGCGGGCACGGCGGGGCACCCGAGGCGATACCCGAGGCGATCGCCGAGTCCCTGCGCGCCCACCGGGAGGGTCTGCCTCAGCGTCGCTTCAGGGCCACCCGTACCGTCAGCAGATCCGTCCCCAGCGCCCGTACCGCGGCACTGTTCAGCCGGGGCAGGCCGCGCAGGCGGGCGACGGGGTCGTCGCCGGGAAGGAGATGCGCGGTCCCTTCGTACCAACGGCCGCGGATGCGTACCCGGACCCGGGGGTCGGCACGGATGTTGCGGACGTACTGGGAACGTTCGCCGAACTCCGAGACCAGCCAGAAGGAGTCACCGACGCGGCGACCGCCCACCGGGGTACGGCGGGGCAGGCCGGAGGTGCGGCCCGTGGTCTCCAGGACCGTCTGGAGCGGCAGACGGCGCAGGACGGGGTTGGCGACGTGCCGCTGGAACGTTGTGACGGCCCGGTGCTTGAGGTCGGCGTAGCGGGACATACCGGCAAGCATGTCACTCGTTCCCCAGGAAGATCGGGTTCGTGAGCGCCGCCATCACCCCCGGCAGCGGCCCCACCGCCGTCTCGTGGCGCACCTCGGCCCGTACGTAGGCCGCGTGGGCCGGTGTCGTACGCCACTCCACGATCCCCGAGCCGGAGACCGGCAGGGGAGCACTGGTCAGCAGTACGCCCTGGTCGGTCACGAAGCGGACCGTGCAGCGGGGGACGCCGGAGGCCTCCAGGCGGACGGTCACGGGGGTGTCCCGGTCCACGTGCAGCCGCTCGCCGATGCCCGTCCGCTCGTCCTCGTCCTCGCCCCCGTCGCCGGTCGCGGTGAACCGCAGCGACACCTTCCGCGACTCGGCCACGTAGGAGCGGCCCGCGCGGATGCCCGCCAGGACGGCCTCGCGGGTCAGGTCGTCGGCCAGGACGACCGTCTGGGGCATGCCCACCGCGTCCGGCGGCCGGTGGGCGTCGCTGTTGCCCATCGCCGGCAGCCACCTGCCGCGGCCTTCCCGCACCGAGGCCACCAGCGTGTTGTCCCACTGGGCCAGCGCCACCTCGTCGTCCGGGGTGAAGGGACCGTTCCACACCTCCACCGCGTCCGCCTCGCCGAAGCCGAACTTCCAGCCGCAGCCGACGCAGGTGGCGTGCGGATGGGCCGGTACGACCAGCCCGCCGGCCCGGCGGATGTCCCGGGCGACCCCGGCCCAGCGGTTGTCGCGCGCCCGGTAGCGCCAGTCGACGAAGGTGCCGGGCTCGGTCCCCAGGGCCAGGACATGGCCGTTCCTGGTCGTGACCTCCTCGCCCAGCATGATCAGCAGGTCGTCCCCGGCGAGGTCCGCCCAGTGCGGGTGCGAGGCGTGGGTGTTGTGCTCGGAGCTGTTGATGAAGTCCAGCCCGGCCGCCCTGGCCCCCGCCGCGACCCCGGCGGGGGTGCGGCGGCCGTCGGAGTGCCAGGAGTGGATGTGGCAGTCGCCCCGGTACCAGTCCCGGCCGCGCCCCTCGGCCCGCTGCGGCGGGTACACCGGCGGTACGGCCGTCCCCGGCGCCCCGTACGTCAGCGTGACCGTGAGCTCGTACGACAGGCCCTGCGGGGCCACCGTGTACGGGCCGAGCGCGACGTACCAGGTCCCCGGGCCGACCGGCCCCGGAACGTACCCCGGCGTGGCACCGTCCGCACGGAGGAAGAACTCCGGCCGCGCCCCGCCCGACCAGCCGCGGAAGCCCCGGCCGTCCGGATCGGTGCCGCGCTCGTCGAAGACGCCGATGTCGAGCGCGTTGCCGGGAGTGCCGGCCGGGACGGACGGTCTGTCGTAGGTGTACGAGACCCTGATCTCCCGTACCCCGGAGGGGACTTCGACGGGGACGTACACGTAGTCCGGTGAGCCGGCCGGCAGGGCGCCGCGGATCGTACGGGTCTCCTGGTCGCCGTCCGTGGCCCCGGCGCCGCTCGCGAAGGTCACGCCTCCCAACGTAGGCGCCGTGACGGCACCTGTCGTGCCCGGAGACCGGGAACGTCGGTTTGCCCTGATCACGACGCCCGTATGCTCGAAGAATGACGACTTCCGCGGCCTCCGGAACCGGCCCCACCGAGAACTCCATGCGTCGCGCCCTCAAACGTGCCCGGGACGGCGTCGCCCTCGATGTCGCCGAGGCGGCGGTGCTGCTGCAGGCCCGTGGCGAGCACCTGGGCGACCTCACGGCCTCCGCCGCACGGGTGCGGGACGCGGGGCTGGAGGCCGCCGGGCGGCCCGGTGTCATCACCTACTCCAAGAGCGTGTTCGTCCCGCTGACCCGGCTGTGCCGGGACAAGTGCCACTACTGCACGTTCGTCACCGTGCCCGGCAAGCTGCGCCGCGCCGGGCACGGGATGTTCATGTCGCCGGACGAGGTGCTGGACATCGCCCGCAAGGGTGCCGCGCTCGGCTGCAAGGAAGCCCTGATCACCCTCGGCGACAAGCCGGAGGACCGCTGGCCGGAAGCGCGCGAATGGCTGGACGCGCACGGCTACGACGACACGATCGCCTACGTCCGCGCCGTCTCCATCCGCATCCTGGAGGAGACCGGCCTGCTGCCCCACCTCAACCCGGGCGTCCTCACCTGGACCGACTTCCAGCGCCTCAAGCCCGTCGCCCCGTCGATGGGCATGATGCTGGAGACCACGGCGACGCGGCTGTGGTCCGAGCCGGGCGGCCCGCACCACGGCTCCCCGGACAAGGAACCCGCCGTACGGCTGCGGGTGCTCCAGGACGCCGGCCGGTCCTCCGTGCCCTTCACGTCCGGCATCCTGATCGGCATCGGCGAGACGTACGAGGAGCGCGCGGAGTCGCTCTTCGCGCTGCGGAAGGTCTCCCGCGCCTACCACGGCATCCAGGAGCTGATCATCCAGAACTTCCGGGCCAAGCCGGACACGGCCATGCGCGGCATGCCGGACGCCGAACTGGACGAACTCGTCGCCACGGTGGCCGTCGCCCGGCACATCATGGGACCGAGCGCCTGCCTGCAGGCCCCGCCGAACCTCGTCGACTCCGAGTACGAACGGCTCATCGGCGCCGGCATCGACGACTGGGGCGGCATCTCCCCGCTCACCATCGACCACGTCAACCCCGAGCGCCCCTGGCCGCAGATCGGCCGGCTCGCCGAGAAGTCGGCGGCGGCGGGCTTCGAACTGCGCGAACGGCTCTGTGTCTACCCGGAGTTCGTCACGCGCGGCGAGCCCTGGCTGGACCCCCGCCTGCTCCCGCACGTGCGCGCACTGGCCGACCCCGCCACGGGCCTCGCCCGCGCGGACGCGACCGTCCAGGGCCGGCCCTGGCAGGAGCCGGACGAGGCCTTCACCGCCACCGGCCGCACCGACCTGCACCGCACCATCGACACCCGGGGCCGCACCGCCGACCGCCGCGACGACTTCGACGAGGTCTACGGCGACTGGGGCGCCCTGCGCGAGGCGGCCGCCCCCGGCATGACCCCCGAGCGCATCGACACCGACGTACGAGCCGCCCTGCGCACGGCCGCCGACGACCCGACGAAGCTGACCGACGCCGAGGCCCTGGCGCTGCTGCACGCCGACGGCCCGGCCCTGGACGCGCTGTGCCACGTCGCGGACGACGTCCGCAGGTCGGCCGTCGGCGACGACGTCACCTACATCGTCACCCGGAACATCAACTTCACCAACGTCTGCTACACCGGCTGCCGTTTCTGCGCCTTCGCCCAGCGCCGCACGGACGCCGACGCCTACACGCTGTCCCTGACGCAGGTGGCCGACCGAGCCCAACAGGCCTGGGACGTGGGCGCGGTGGAGGTCTGCATGCAGGGCGGCATCCACCCGGACCTGCCCGGCACGGCGTACTTCGACATCGCCAGGGCGGTGAAGGAACGGGTCCCGGGGATGCATGTGCACGCCTTCTCGCCCATGGAGGTGGTCAACGGAGCGACCCGCACCGGCATGTCCGTCCGCGAGTGGCTGACGGCCGCGAAGGAAGCCGGCCTGGACTCCATCCCCGGTACGGCCGCCGAGATCCTCGACGACGAGGTCCGCTGGATCCTGACCAAGGGCAAGCTGCCCGCGGCGACCTGGATCGAGGTGGTGACCACCGCGCACGAGCTGGGCATCCGGTCGAGCTCGACGATGATGTACGGCCACGTCGACCAGCCCCGCCACTGGCTCGGCCACCTGCGCACCCTCGCCCGCATCCAGCAGCAGACGGGCGGGTTCACGGAGTTCGTCACTCTCCCCTTCATCCACACCAACGCCCCCGTCTACCTGGCGGGCATCGCCCGCCCCGGCCCCACGACGAGGGACAACAGGGCGGTCACGGCGATGGCCCGCCTCCTCCTCCACCCGCACATCCCCAACATCCAGACCAGCTGGGTCAAGCTGGGTGCGGAGGGTGCCGCCGAGATGCTCCGCTCCGGCGCGAACGACGTCGGCGGCACGCTCATGGAGGAGACGATCTCCCGCATGGCGGGCTCCTCCTACGGCTCGTACAAGTCGGTCAAGGAGCTGATCGCGGTGGCGGAGGCGGCCGGCCGCCCGGCCAAACCCCGCACCACGGTCTACGGCGAGGTCCCGGAGGAGCGGCAGCGGGCGGCGGCGGCCTCGGACGGCCACCTGCCGGAGCTGCTGCCGGTACTGGACTGAGCCGGTACCGGATCGAACCGTGCGAGCGGTCGCCCACACCGCCCGCAGTACGATGATCCAACCCCCGCCCGAGGGGCCGAGTAGCAGTCGAGGAGATGCGTGCCCATGCCTGCCCGAATACCCTCGTGGGCCTGGGTCAGCGGACTGACCGCAGGCGCGGTCGCGGCGGTCGTCGTGCTCGCCGTACAGGCCGACCAGGGCCCGCACCCCACGGCCTCGGCCGCCCGTCCCCGGCCCGCGCCCTCGGCGAGCGCCCAGCCCTCCGCCACCCCGAAGCCCCCGGCCCCGCCGGCGGTCCCGGCCGACTCGGGGACGGGTCGCCGGATCGTCTACGCCCTCGCCCAGAAGCGGGTGTGGCTGGTCGACGCGGGCGACAAGCCCACCCGCACCTTCCCGGTGTGGCCGGGCACGGTGAGCCCGGACCCCGACTCCTACACGATCTCCCAGCGCGTCCCCGCGACGACCGGCTCGGACGGCGTGCAGATCGAGCACATCATGTACTTCGCGGGCAAGTCGGGCGTCTTCATCGCCTTCAGCAACGCCGTCGACGGCTCCTCGCCCCCACCCGCCGCCTCCGGCACCAGGACGGGCGGCGTCCGCATGGGCAAGGACGACGGGGCCGCCCTGTGGACGTTCGGCGCGAAGGGGACGCGGGTCGTGGTCGTCGAGTAGCGTCACCGGCCTCCCCCTTGCGGCCGCTCCCTGAACAGGCCGTTCCCGTTCGATTACAGTGGCGAGCTGTCGTACGTACGGACGGTGCCGCGGGGAGGTCTGGGTGGGTACGACGTCCGGTGCCGTCTGGGGGCGTGCCGAGCAGCAGGACTTCCGCAGCCGGGTGCGGGGGACGTTGCTCGGGGTGGCCGTGGGGGACGCGCTCGGGTCGCCGGTGGACGGGCTCGACCTCGGGGGGATACGGGAGGCCCACGGGGGCGAGGGGATCGTGGATCTCGCGCCCGCCTACGGGCGGCGCGGGGCCGTCACCCACTTCACGCAGCTCACGCTCTTCTCCGTCGACGGACTGATCCGGGCGCAGGTGCGGCGCGACACCGGGGCCTGGCATCCGCCCACCGATCTGCACCGGGCGTACCTGCGGTGGGCCGCCACCCAGCGGGACTGGGGGCCCGACGAGCGGCGCAAGGACGACGGGTGGCTGGCGCGGGAGGAGTGGCTGTACGCCCGCCGGGCCCCTGCCCGCGCGCTCCTCGTCGGGTTCGGGGACGACACCATGGGCACCCTCGACGCACCGAAGAATCCCGCCGAGGCCGGTCCCGAGGCGGCCGTCCGGTCGGTTCCCTTCGGGCTTCTCGTCGGGTGGGAGCCGCAGCTCGTCGTACAGCTCGCCGTCGAGTGCGCGGCGCAGACCCACGGGCATCCCACCGCCGGTCTCGCCGCCGGCGCGTACGCCGTGATCGTGCACGCCCTCGCCCTCGGCGACGGGCTCGACGGGGCCGTGCAGAAGGCGCTGGCGCTGCTCGCCGCGCGGCCCGGGCACCAGCCCGTGTCCGACGCCCTGCGCCACGCGCTCGGCGCGGTGCGGCAGGGCATGCCCGGTCCGGCGCTGGTGGAGGAACTGGTCGGGGAGGGGACGGCGGAGGGGGTGCTCGCCGTGTCCGTGTACTGCGCGCTCGTCGGCGAGGACGTACGGCACGGGCTGTGCCTGGCCGTGAACCAGAGCGGGCCCTCGGGCGCTGCCGGTGCCCTCACCGGCGGGCTGCTCGGGGCCCTGTACGGCGAGACGGCCCTCCCGCCGGCCTGGCTGGCCGAGCTGGAGGGCCGTCCCACTCTGCTGGTCCTGGCGGACGACTTCGCGATGGAGATGACCCAGGGCCCCGCACTGCACGGGCCCACCGGATCGTCTCCGGGGTGGCTGGCGCGCTACCCGCGCGGGGCCTAGCCGGCCAGGTTCCCCGCAGTTGGGTGCCTGGGCGCCCGGGCACCGGCGGAGCCCCCTCGGCAAGGACGGCGGGCTGGTCGGGAGGACTCTTCGACTGGTGCTTGTTCCGGTCGCCGGCCTCTGGCGGCCTCTGCCGGCCTCTAGGCCTTGACCGACGCCACGAAGGTGTTCCACGCGTCGGCGGGGAAGCCCAGCACCGGGCCCTCGGGGACCTTGGAGTCCCGGACCGCCATGGCCGCGGCCACCGGTGACTTGACCTCGACGCATGCGCCGTTGCCCGTGGAGTACGAGGACTTGGTCCACGTCTGGACGGCGCCCTGACGAATTGCCATTTCTGCTCCGGATTGCCAGTGGAGTGGTTTGCGCCAACGTTCTTGCTCGATGGCGTGATCGACGCTACTCGCCACTCTCGGCATTCGACGCGGCTGTTCACCCTTACGGATGGCATATTCCGGCGGGACTTCCGCCTTGGTTCGGTGAACTGTAAACTGCGGCAGTTTTCCGTCGGGGGTGTTCAGTTCTCGTAGTCCTTCGCGATTTTGGCGATGAACTGCCGCGACTGCTCCACGTTCAGCGCCTGCGCCCGCAAGTGCTCGTACATCACGCTGTACTTCTGCACGTCGTTCGCCTTCTCCAGGTACAGGTCGCTGGTGACGCCCTCGATGTAGACGACACTGGAATCCGCCGCGTCCGGGAACTCCAGGATGGCGTACTGGCCGTTGAGACCCGGGTGGGCGCCCATCTCGAAGGGGATGACCTGCACGGTCACGTGCGGCAGCCGGGACTGCTCGACCAGGTGCTCCAACTGCTCCCGCATCAGGGACCGGTTGCCGACCGCCCGGCGCAACGCGGCCTCGTCCAGGACCGTCCACAGGCGCAACGGGTTCTCGGCGGCGGAGATTCGTTCCTGCCGGCGCATCCGGACCTGGACGCGCTTCTCGATGTCGGCGGGCGCGGTCTCCGGCAGGGCACCGGTGATCAGCGCCTCCGCGTACTGGCGGGTCTGCAGCAGACCGGGGACGACCTGCGGGTCGTAGATCCTCAGGCTCGCCGCGTCCGTCTCCAGGCCGATGTAGACGCTGTAGGGAATGTCGCCGAAGGAGTGCCACCAGCCCTGCTGACGCGAGTCCTTGGCCATCTGCATCAGCGACTCGACGACCCGGTGGTCCTCCACCTCGTAGACCCCGCACAGATCGCGCACATCGCGCTGGCTGATGCTGCGCCGGCCGTTCTCCAGGCGGCTGATCTTCGACTGTGACACCAGCAGTCTCTCGGCCACCTCTTCGGCCGTCATGCCCTTGAGTTCGCGAAGTCTGCGCAGCTCCTGGCCCAACCGGCGCCGCCTGACAGTGGGATTGACATTGGACGCCACGGGACGTGCACCTCCGGCCGCATGCCTCTACTTTGCGTATCTGCTGGTGAGCAGACTGCCACCAAGGTGCTTCCTACCGCTGGGAAACGTCGGATATGCAGCGGTCGCAAGGAAATTGGGGTATCAGTACCCGGCCGAGCGGGGCGGCGGGACACGTACGGACTCGTACGGTCCCGCCGCCC